>NZ_CP108039.1:0-308035 GCF_036173045.1 Streptomyces sp. NBC_00299 | reverse complement strand
TGACCCATCTCGCCTTCGTCGAACGCACCTGATCAGCACCGAGCCGACGTGTATCCATTCGTGTCCTGTGGGCTGCCGTGATCGTTGCAGGACTGGGCCCGGTCCTGGCATCGCCAGTCCTTGAGTGAGCTGTAGGACCGTTGGAAGCCGAAAACGTGAATGCGTTCGGTCGGACCGAGGGCTCGAGAACTTCTGGGCCGGGGTGCGCAGCTATGTGGAGGGTGCAGTGGTGAGTTCGCTTGACCCGGTGCTGCGGGTGCGGGGTGTACGGAAGGGCTACCGGCAGCGTCCTGTCCTGCGCGGTGTGTCGCTTGACCTTCCTGCGGGTCAACTGGTGGGCATCGTCGGTGAGGACGGCGCCGGTAAGAGCACCCTGCTCCGCATCCTGGCCGGAGATCACGTCGCTGACAGCGGTGCAGTGGAGCGGGCGGGCCTGCTGGGCTGCTGCCCGCAGGACACCGTGCTTCACCCGGCTTTCACCGTCGAGCAGCACTTGCAGTTCTTCCAGGCCGCCTACGGCATCGGCAGCCTGACCAGGGCCTTAGAGCTGTTGGAGCGGCTGAACTTCAGCGACCATCGGCACGAACGGGTGGCCGCGCTCAGCGGCGGCACACGCCAGAAACTCAACCTGGTCCTTGCCCTGATGCACGACCCTCAGGTGCTGCTCCTGGACGAGCCGTATCAGGGCTTCGACTGGGAGACCTACCTGCGGTTCTGGGATTTGGCAGCCGACTTGCGGGACCGGGGCTGCGCGGTACTGGTGGTTTCCCACCTTGCCTACGATGCCTCCCGCCTGGACACCCTGGACCGACTTGAGGCCGGCGTACTGCAGGAGACGGAGCAGACCGAAGCGGGAGTGGCGGCGGTATGACGCGGTGGTGGTCCTGCTTCCGTACGGCCTTGCGGTTCGCGCTGATCGAGCAGGCCCGTAATCGGCTGGCGCTGCTCATCGTGGTCCTGTTCGTGCCGCTGTGGACCACGCTGGCGTTCACGGTGGTGGCGTCTGCCCCCTTGCGGTTTCGGATTCGTCCGGTCGGCCGCACCGTGGTCATGGACGGCAATATCCTGCTCCAGATCAACGGTGCGCTGCAGGCCCTGTCGCTGGTCATCGCGTTCATGATGTTCGTCGCCACAGTCCGCTCCGCACCGTTCGATCAGCGCCTGGTACGCGCCGGCTTTCCCCGGTCGGGCCTCGCGCTCGCCAAGTGCAGTGCGCTCCTCCTTGTCGCGGCCGCGGTCGCTGCCTACACCACCGCGTGGATGCACTTGTTCTGGCGACCTGAGCAGCCCCTGGTACTCGCCGCGGGCATGTTCACCTGCGCCCTGGTCTACGGCGGTATCGGGATGGTGCTGGCGGCCGTGGTGCGCAGCGAGCTGGCCGGCATGTTCCTCGCCATCATGATCAGTTCTATTGATCTGGTGCTGCAGAACCCGCTGATCAACCCGGACGCGGACAGTCTCGTGGTGCGTTTGCTGCCGGCCTACGCAGCGGTGCAGACCTCGGTGGCTGCCGCCGGTCTGCAGGTGGTGCCGGCCAGTTGCCTCCTGCTGGGCGGAGGCTGGGCGGTGGGCATGGCCGCGCTGGGCATTACCGCCTTCGCCGCCCGGACCCGCACCCGCCTCCCGCGCACGGGGGCCAGGGCAGCGTCGACGGGCGTCGAGCAGGCTGCGCCGGTGTCGTGACCGGCCCGGTGCGAGTGTCGTTTGGACGATGAACGCCGCCGGACGATGAACGCCGCGCGCGGCGACAGCGTGACCATGTAAGGGATGGGGGCTTTCAGGGTGCCGGACGACGAGGCTGCGCCTTCGGCTGCTTCACCGCTCGCATCAGTCGCGCCGCCCGGCCAAGGGCGCCTGGCGGTGCAGGACTTGGTGCCTCGAACGGAGGCGCGCTGGGCGTGGCTGCTCAGCGACGGCGGCGAGCCCCGGAACTGGATGCTGCTCCTGGCCCCGCTGCTGGGCTGGCACGCCGACGGCTGGGCCGGCATCGGCTGGGGCGTGGTCGCGGCGGTGTTCACCGCGGTGCTGCCCACGTTGATCCTTCGGCTCGGCGAGCACCGCCAGTACTGGGGAGACCGGCATGTGCGGCGGCGGCACGACCGCATTGTGGCGGCCCCAGGGGTGATGGCCTCGGTCATCACCGGCACCGCACTGCTGTATGGGCTGGATGCTCCCGTCGAGGTGACGGCCCTGGTGGCGGCGATGGTCGCCGTTCTGCTCGCTCTGCTGGTGATCACCTTCTTCTGGAAGGTGTCGGTGCACTCCGCCATTGCCTCTGGTGCCCTCGCCATCCTCGCAACGGTCTTCGGCCCCTGGTTGCTCCTTTTGGCTCCCGTGGTGGTGCTGATCGGCTGGTCCCGCATCCGGCTGCGCTGCCACACCGCCGGCCAGGTCAGCGTCGGGTTCCTCATCGGCGCGGCCGTCAACTCACCCGTCTTCGACCTCGTGAGGTGATGGGCATGAACCCATTCCCGGCTCCCAGTCCCGCCGATCTCGTACTGGTCAAGGCTGAAGAGCTTGCGGAGCATCCGGACGCCAACGCGAGGATCGGGGCGGTACTGCACCTGACCGGCGCTGTGCCCGATCTCGCCGGCCTGCGCGCGTACGTCACCGCGCGTCTGGACGGCCTGCCCTGTCTGACGCACGTCCTGACCGGAAAGGGGCCGACCGCACGGTGGATGCCAGCGGACCCGGACATGACCCGGCACATCCGCGCCCAGCACGTCGGCGGCGATCCGGAGGCTCTCGAGACGGCAGTGCGTCGTGCGCTGCGAGAGCCGTGGCCGGAGGAAGCCCCGGCCTGGCGCATGATCCTTCTGCACGGTCACGTGCCCGACGGGTTCGCTCTGCTGTATCTCAGCCACCACGCCGTTCAGGACGGCGCCAACATCGTCGCGGTGGTGGATGCGCTGTTCGGTCCGCGCCCGCTGACTCAACAACTCCCCGCGCCCGCCCGGGACGCCTCCCAGACCCCACGGGCCGGCCTGCTCCAAACCGCCCGCAGCACCGTGACTCTGCTGCGCCACGCGCGCCAACACCGCCTGTGGCAATCCACCTCGCATCCGCTGTCGAGCCGCCGCCACCTGCTGTGGACCCAGGCACCCTCCGCCGGTCTGCGCGCCGCGGCCCGCGCCGGTGGGGCCAGCATCAACGATGTCTACCTCACCGCTGTGGTCCACGCGATCACCCAGTGGGCCAAGGACGCTTGGCCCCGCGCCACAGGCACGACGATCCCTGTGATGGTCCCCGTCAACGTGCGCACGCCCGACGAAGTCGCGGCCCCCGGCAACCGGCTGTTCCTGACCCGGATCGATCTGCCCGGCGGCACCATGCCGGTGAACCGGCGCCTGGCACGCACGCGGGCCGTCACCTCTGTGCTGAAGTCCGCCGGACACAAGACGGTGCTCAGAGCGGCCCTCACCCGACTTCCCCGGCGGCTGCTCCAGCTCCTCGTGGACGCGAGCACCGTCCCGGGCCGGCTCACCATCTGCGCCTCCTACCTCGTGGTGCGTCAGCCTCTGCACTACGTCGAGGCGGCAGTGCACCGCATCGACCCCATCATGTGCTGCCCGCCCGGCGTCCCCCTGGCCGTCGTGGCGGCGACATACGAAGACACCACCAGCGTCTCCTTCCGCATCGACACCGCGCTTCCCGGCGCCGAAAGCCTTCCCGAACGCTGGCGCCAGGCCGTCACGGAGCTGACGCGCTCGACCCCGCCTGGGCAGCACCCCGTAGGCGCCTGAACGGGCCGGTCACGAGATGCGGTTGACGCTCCACAGCGGCATATGTTCGAAGAAGGCGACCGCCTCCTCCCGCCACCGTGACCGCCAGCCGGCGGCCACCTCGGTGGCCTGCTCCGCACAGCGGCGCATGTCCGCCTGCATCCTGCCCGGCACACCACGGCGCTCCCCGATCTCCCTGACGGCGGCGATGGTCTCCGGCGGGCAGGACGCGTTGCCGAGCGCGGCCTCCACCACGCGACGCTCGGCGTCGTCGCCGGCCGCCAGCAAGACACTGACCGTGTAGCTGTGCTTGCCGTCGCGGATGTCGGTTCCGGTCGGCTTGCCCATGACGGACGCGTCCCCGAACAGATCCAGGTAGTCGTCTCGCATCTGCCCGCAGATTCCCACCAGCCGCGCATACTCCCGCAGCTCCTTGTCGAAGAGAGCCGGCTGCTCGCCCGCGGCCAGGAGCCCGAGCTGCAGGGGCGCAAGAATCGAGTAGCGGGCTGACTTGTAGTCGGCCACGCAGTGCAGGACCTCCTCGCCCGGCGCGGCGGCGAAGTCGCGTTCCAGGTCGACGATCTGACCGACGAACGTGTCGGCCGCCGCCCGCGTCTGCACCTCGACCATGGCCTGCCGCACCGCCACAGGCACCTTCGCGTCCAGCAGCACCTGCAGCGACAGGGCGAGGGCGAGGTCCCCCGCGAGCACGGTCAGACCAAGGGCCGCCTGCGGCTGGCCGGGGAACCGCTCACGGTAGGCGTAGTAAGTGGACGGGCCGCCGCGGCGGGTGGGGCTGTCGTCGATGAGATCGTCGTGCACCAGGCCGTGGGTCTGCAGCAGCTCGACACTCAGCGCCGCAGCCTCCAGCCCCTCGACCGGCTCGTCCGTCACCAGACGCGCCGCCTCATGCACCAAAACGACCCGCATCCGCTTCCCGCCCCGCAAGGACAACTCCCGCAGCAACCGCAGGCACTCCGGAGTGAAACGGCTGAACGACGGCGCATCCAGCCCGGCGCTCAACGTGTCGAAGTACTCCTCGAAGAGCGTGTTGAACCAGCGCTCATATCCGGCGACACGATCGAGAACCTGCTCGGTCATCACGAGTTCTTCCTGCTCGGGGGCGGGTGACACCGCTGTAGACGTGCGACGGCTGACGTTTGGTGCCCTGGGGCCGCGGTCGCAGCAGGGGGGTCAGGAGGTGTACTGGGTGGCCTTGACCGCCAGCCCACGCAGAGCACGATCTGCGGCCGGCGGGAAGCCGGCCTGGTCCAGGACGCGCAGGACGTGTTCGTAGCGGGAAGTGATCATCCGCTCGGTCTCCTCGCGTGCCCCCGTCGCGAACAGGATGTCCCGGATCTCCGCCGCTTCACGCTCCTCCAGGTCGGCCCGGCCCACCAGACGGTCAAGCCGCGCCCGCTGGACCAGGTCAACATTCTGCAGGCCCAGGGCCAGCAGAACGGTCCGCTTGCCCTCCCGCCGGTCGCTCAGGCCCGGAGCTCATGTGCCGTCCGGGCTTCCGAATACGTCCAGCAGGTCATCCCGCAGCTGGAACGCCTCCCCCAGCGGCAAGCCCAGCCCGGTGAAGACCTCCATCGCGGCCTCATCGGCCCCGGCGACCGCAGCCCCCAACTGCAGGGGCCGCCCGATAGTCGCAGTGGCGGTCTTGTAGCGGATAACCCGCAAGGCCGCCTCGACGTCGTCGGCGCCACGGCCCGTGCCCATGACGTCCAGGTACTGCCCGTACATCACCTCTTCCAGCATCGCGTCATACAGCCCATGGACCAGCCGCTGTCGGCCGGACTCGATCGGAGCGGTGTGCAGCAGCTCCTGCGCCCACATCAGGGCCAGGTTGCCCACCAGCAACGCGCCGCCCGCACCCAGCCGCTCGGCCCGCTCGCCGGCTCCCAGCCGGGCACGCATCGCACGGTGGACCGCGGGCCGCCCGCGGCGGCTGGCCGAGTCGTCCATGATGTCGTCGTGGATGAGCGCGAAGGCCACGAACAACTCCAGCGACGCCGCCACCCGAACCGCCGATGCCACATCGCCATGGCCACCGGCGGCATGCCAGCCCACCACGCACAAAAGCGCCCGGATCCGCTTCCCGCCAGCCGCCAGGAAGTCGCGCACGGTCTGCACCACCCCCGGCGGATGCCCCCGGCCGGCCGCAGCACGAACCTTCTCGGCCAAGAAGCTCTCAAGCACCGCGTCAACCTGGCGCTGCACCGCGCGCAGATCGATCGCTTGCGCGTCGACCACACCCGACGTCACGACTCACCAGTCCCGACCAGGGCAGCCAGCCTCATGGGAACGGACGAGAATGGGCGATGGCTGCCCCCTGACTCAGGGCTCTGACGACAGCCGAGGCCGCTGACTGGCCGCGTCACCAATTTGGTCTGCATGATCCGTCCAACGACCCACACCGCTGAAGAGCACGCCCGGCATCGTCACCTCCCTGACTTCGACCATGGGCGGGGTCTATGGCCTGTACGGAGGTGGTGGCCAACTTCCAGAGCGACGACCAACTCGCCCGGACCCTCGCGGCGTCCGGCATCGCCGCGAGCAGTACACCGCATCTGCACGGCGCCAGGTACTCCGCCTCCGGCCGCTCGCGGGCCGGTACTGCTGCTGACCCTTGCGGCCTAGGGAACCAAGACAGGGGACTCAGATTGAGGTCCCACGCGCTCGCGCACTTGAAGTAGCGGGACATACTCACCAAGCTCCGCTTGGTGTCACCGTTCGCCTGGCACGGGCGGCCAGCGCCGCTCCAGACGCTCGTGGAAGAGCCGGCCGACCAGAGCCCCTCCGTACACCACGAAACCCACGCCGACCAGCCAGGACTGCAGAACCAGGACGGTACCGAACGGACCGTACGTCACCGTGTTCGACGCGATCAGCGGCGAGAAGACGTGCTGGGAGAAGATCCGCAGCCCGAGGAGCCCCAGCGCCGTCGCCGCGGCCCCCGGCACGAGCGCCCGCCAGCGGATGCGGCCGCAGAGCAGCAGCCGCTGCGACCACCAGAAGAAGACGAACGCGCCGACCACATCGACCCCGGCGACCAGCACCGACTTCACAGCGGACGCCTCCTCGGGGGTGGGCGCGGCGAAGAACAGCAGCAGGGAGCCGGTCAGTACGGCCAGCCAGACGAAATGGCGCCACATCGTGTGCCAGCGCGCCGCCGGCAGGGCCCACACCCGCTCGTACCCGGTCTGTACGGCCGCGCCGAAGGTCACACCGAACGCGGCCAGCGCGGCGAGTCCGAGCGCCGTGGTGCGCTGCAGGGCCTGCCCCGGCCGGCCGAACATCCGCTCGACCTCCTCCTGCGACACCTCCGACACACCGAGGCCCTGGACCAGCCACCTGGCGAAGCCCTGACCTCTCGCGAGGTCGGCCGCCGCGACGACGACCAACAACGGCAGCAGCGTGAGGAAGCTCAGCGCCGCGAAGCCCATGGCACGGTGCATCAGCTCCATCTCGCGCCCCCGGTTCCAGACGACCCCGATCCACGAGCTGAGCACCCACCGATGGAGCCGAGCGAACCAATGGCCGTGGTGCGCGGCGTGGTCGTCTTCCGGCGCACCGAATGTGAAGGGCATGTGCCGTCGACTACCCGTCCGTCGGGCGTGACCCGACGCGCTTGCCCCCGAACGGGTGTCCCTCTGCCGATCGTCGGCGGCCGGCCCAACAACGGGTCGATGGCGATCACCTCGGTATCTCCTCCATCGACGGCCCCACATTCCCAAGTGGATCGACGCAGTCGACGCCAGCCAGCTACCCGGCCTCACCGGCTTCGCACTGCGCCTGCACCGAGACTTCGACGCCGTGACAGCCGGGCTCACCCTGAACTGGAGTTCGGGCAGCATCGAGGGTGCCGTGAACCGCATCAAGAAGATCAAGAGGCAGCTCTACGGCCGAGCCGGATTTGAACTCCTCCGCAAAATGATCTTGCTTCAGTAGTCTGTCGCTGGTCGGCACGTTAGAGGTCAGAGTTCGGTCGTCCAGATCCCGACAGGGTGCTCACTCGGCGGCTGCCACAACTGAGGCTGGGAGTCCCGATGCTTCTCCTCAGCCTGCTCTTCCCAATGAAAGCGGCCATCCGCGTCGGGCCAGGCGACTTGCAGCACAGGGAAAGGGGGCCGCCGGTAGAACCCGATGGCCCGCCCGAAGAAGGTCCGGTACCAGCGGAGATCGACCTGCCTGAGCGCGACTTGCTGACCATCGACAACGTCAGATTGACTCTGGCCGTCAGCCAGGACAGCGTCGGCGGAGGACTTCGTCCCGAGTCTGTTGAGCATGCGGTGCGTGGCGTGAATATCGAGTCCGAACAGGGCGAGTTCAGGTGCCCCGTGAGTGTGTGCGCGGCCGATCGTGTAAGCGAAACCAGGACCGATCTCGTCCTCGGGAACCATTACGACGTGCCATCCATGCTGCTGCACATTCTCGATGATCGTCAGATCCATGCGGTCCGCTTCGTCCCGGTCACCGTATTCATGGCAGAGGACGCAGCGGCACTGGAACGGATCACGAGTCATGTGCAGAGGCTACGAGGCAAGCGTTTGATTCGGACAGCGGGGTTTCGAACGAAACCGTCATCCTCAGTGACCGCTCCCCAAGATCTGTGCCAGAACCGAGTTTGGGCAGCGTTGTTCACCACTTCGGACAGCACCGTGCCTTGGCACTGTTCGATTGGCCGCCGGGGTCTTGGAACTACTCCTTCAGTCAGAGACGGAAGGTGCGGCGGTAGGTGTCGGGTGGGACGCCGACGCTGCGGTGGAAGTGGCGGCGCAGGGTGGTGGCGGTGCCCATGCCGGTGGCCGCGGCGATGGTGTCCACGGTGGCGTCGGTGGTCTCCAGTAGTTCCTGGGCGTGGCGAATGCGCTGGGTGTGGAGCCATTGCAGTGGTGTGGTGCCGGTGAGGTGCTTGAAGTGGCGGCCGAGGTGACGGGAGCTCATGCGGGCCTGGCGGGCCAGGTCCTCCACGGTCAGCGGCTGGTCCAGCCGCTCAAGCGCCCAGGGGAAGAGCTCACCCAGGGGGTGGTTGCCTGGAGCGGGGATGGGGGTGGCGATGAACTGGGCCTGGCCGCCGTCGCGGTGGGGTGGGATGACCAGGCGTCGGGCGATCTTGTTGGCGTTGGCCGAGCCGTGGTCGAGGCGGACCAGGTGCAGGCACAGGTCCATGGCGGCGGCCTTGCCCGCGGAGGTGAGGACGTCGCCGTTGTCGACGTAGAGGACGTCCGGATCGACGGTGGCCGCCGGGTGCCGCCGGGCCAGTTCCCGCGTGTGGGCCCAGTGTGTGGTGGCGCGCTTGCCGTCGAGCAGTCCTGCCGCGCCCAGGACGAAGGCGCCCGTGCACAGTGAGGCCACGCGCGCACCGGCCGCGTGGGCCGCACGCACCGCCTCGACCAGCTCGGCGGGCGGGTCGCGGTCGGTGTCGGCCCAACCAGGGACGATCACGGTGTCCGCGTGCGCGAGGTGGTCGAGTCCATGGTCGGGTTCCAGGCGGAAGCGGCCGACGTGCACCGCACCGCTCCCGCAGAGGGAGAAGTCGTACCAGGGGTCCACGATGTGGGTCAGGTCGGCTCCGAAGACCTCGACGGCCACGGACAGTTCGTAGTGGAGCATGCCGTCGGTGACGGCCAGTGCAACAGCGGTCATGTCCGAAACTGTACGCGGCATGTCGTTTCCGACGCTCGCGCGGGGTGGTGCCGGAGGGACAGAGTGTGGGTGTCAGGCCGCAGCGGATGGACCTCGCGGCGGGCGTTCGAGTACACGGGAGCAGTCTCATGGGGTCAGGTCAGCTGGTGGCGGTGTTCGGGGCATACGGTCACACCGGGCGGTTCGTGGTCGCGGAGTTGGCCGCGCGTGGGTTCGTCCCGGTGCTGTCCGGGCGCAATGCGCGGGCCTTGGAGGAGGTGGCCCGCGAGCACGGGCTGGAGGCCCGGGTGGCCTCGGTCGACGACCCGGACTCGCTGGACCGGGCCCTGGCGGGAACGGCCGCGGTCATCAACTGCGCCGGCCCCTTCGCATCGACCACCGGCCCCGTGATCGAGGCCGCACTCCGCGCGAAGATCCCCTACCTGGACGTCGCCGCCGAGCTTGAGGCCAACCTCGACACCTTCGCCCACTACCGCGAGCGGGCCCGGGAGGAGGGAGCGGTGATCGTCCCGGCCATGGCCTTCTTCGGCGGCCTCGGCGACCTGCTGGCCACCGCGGCGATGGGCGACTGGACCGAGGCCGACGAAGCACACATCGCCTATGCGCTCAGCAACTGGCACCCCACCGCCGGTACCAGGCTCTCGGGCGCGGTCTCCCGCGAGCGACGCGGCGACCACCGCCTGCGCTACAGCGGCGGACAGTGGGAGCACCGCACCGACGCCGCGCCCACCCTGGAGTGGACCTTCCCGGAACCGATGGGGCCCCGGCCGGTGATCGGGGAGTTCACGATGGCGGACGTCGTCACCGTCCCCCAGCACCTCTCCATCCCCGACGTGACCACCTATATGACCGCCGAGGCCGCCCGAGACGTCGCCGCCCCCCACACGCCGGCCCCGACCGCCACCGACGAGAGCGGGCGCTCGAACCAGACTTTCCTCGTCGACGTCATCGTCCGCTCCGGTGGGGCCGAACGCCGGGTCACAGCCAGTGGCCAGGACATCTACGCCGTCACCGCGCCCCTCGTCACCGAGGCCCTTGAGCGTGTCCTGACCGGCCGCACCAAGACCGTCGGGGTCGTCTCCGCCGGCGAGATCTTCGACGCCCCCGACTTCCTGCACGCGCTCGACCCGCACATCACACTCGACGTGCACCCGCAGAAGCAGAACGTCTGACCCGAGCCATCGGCCCGGCCGTCGGGCGCGCGCCCTCAACGAGCCGTGACGGCATGGGTGTCGGCGTGCTCGTTCGAATCCCTCACCTTCACCCGCAGACGTAGCCCGGCACGACCGCGCTCATGACGAGCATGTGGTGGCCGCAGGTGTGCAGGGCTGCGGCGAATGCGTTCTGGGCGAGCGTCGCCCAGTTCGCCTACGGTCCAGCGGTTCGCTTGGCAAGCCATGAACGGTGTCAAGGGCACTGGCTGGTTCGCGGACGCAGGGGCTCCTGATGTGCGCGGGCAACCGGAAAGCACGCGGCCCCGGCAGGGGTCTTCGGCAAGAGGCCTGGCAGGCGGCACACGTTCCGGGACTGCCGGCTGCCCGGTGTACGGGAGAGTCCGTCGGCCGACCGGTGCGGGCAGGATCAGCGGGCCTTGGAACGCATCTCCCGGGGGCCTACCCCGAAGCGTCGTCGGAAGGCCGTGCTCATAGTGCTCGCCGAGGAGAAGCCCGAGGCGTACGCCAGGTCCGTGATCGTCATGTGCTCGAAGTCGGCGCGCAGGAGACGCTCGCGGACCAGACGCAGGCGCTCCTCGCGGATCAGGTCGCGGGGGGTGGTGCCCACGTGCTGGAGCGCGAGCTGGATCTGCCGGAGGGACCAGCCGAGGGCGCGGGCCATGGAGGCGCCGGACAGGTCGGGGTCGGCCGCGTGATCGCGCACGTGGCGGCGGACCATCGCCTCCACCTCGGTCAGATGGCCGGGGGCGTCGGGGCGGTCGTCGCCGCAGGCGAGCATGCACAGCAGCTCGACTACGCGATCGCAGACGGCGTCGAACTGTGAGGTGGTGAGGTGGCCGCGTTCGGCGTTCAGACCGCGCACCATGGAGTGCACCACGCGACCCAGACCCTTGGTCAGATCGAGCCCGGTGGCCAGCGATGCCTTCCGGTTCAGCGGGCCGTCGATCTCCTGAGCCGGGATCGACATGATGACACCGCGCAGGGACGCACCGTGCAGGAGCTCGAAGGGCGCACCGAGTGTGAGCAGGCTGCCCGTGCCCGGCGTCAACCGCACCTCCTGGTCGTCCTGCCGCAGTAACAGTTCGCCGGCCAGCGGGAAGAGGAGCCGGTAGTCGGGGTCGGGCATCTGGCGGATCAGACCCGGTGTGCGGACGTACTCGATCTGGTCGCTGTGCCAGGTGACCACCTGGTAGCTGTCGCTGCGCTGCCGGATCATCTCGCCGCGGAAGACTTCGGCGCGCGCGTACCTGTAGTCCAGCCTGGTCTGGTACACCCCGACGCGCTCACTCCACAGATCGGTCTGCTCGCGTGCCTCGACCTCGGCGGTCCTCGTCGTCTCCACGACGTAACTTCCCGTGGGCAACGCTTCCTCTTTTCTGCGACGTCTCTCGACGGCTCGAGAGCTGCCCGGACTCCCCGTGTTGGAGGGCTGCTGCTCCTCGTCAGGTTAGGGACCAGCAATCGGTTTCCGGAACTCGTCCCAGCCTTATTGGCCTGCGCCAAAGCCGAGCCGGTCGCGATCGGCACGTCCCACGAACGTGCCTGCGTCCCACGGCAACTTCCTTGCGCGCACGGACAAGTGCCGATGCGGACGCGCCGCTACCGTCGTGCGCTCGTCGACCGCCACTTGCTGTGAGGACTTGATGACGGAACAGATACCGGAGGCGGTGGTCTGGTGCCTGGCCGTGGGCCTGTTCGCCGTGACCGTGCTGCTGGTGCGCGAACGCGGCATCAGCGCACGGCAGCGCAGACGGAACGCCGAACTGGGGGACGGCCTTCGGACACGGGACGAGGAATTGCGGCACCTCGTCTCCGCCCGGCTGCCGACCCTGGAGGACGCGACCCACCAGCGGTTCCCGGCCGTCGGTCTGCTCGACACCCGGCTCGCCGACACGGAGTTCGCAAAGTGCCTCGACGTTGTTGTGGAGCGATTCGCCGGCGCCGTTGAGCACGCCCGGTTGCGCGCCGACCAGTCGGCGAAGGCCGCCTTGAAGGCGTCGATGCGCTCCATCCAGGCCTTGGCCAACGAACAGCAGGTGTCCATCGCCGAGATGCAGGACCGGCACGACAACCCCGGCGTGCTGAGCGACCTGCTCGAAATCGACCACGCCAACGCCCAGTTCGGCCGCCGTGCCCAGGCCATCGCAGTGCTGTGCGGCTCGTGGCCGGGCCGCCAGCGCGCCACCTCCGCGCTCGTCGAGGTCGTACGCGGCGCCACCTCCCGCATCCGCGACTACCGGCGCATCCGCATCAACGGCGAGGTCGACATCGCCGTGCGGAGCCGGGCGGTCGAACCGGTGGTGCTCGCGGTCGCCGAACTGCTCGACAACGCGGCACGTCACTCGCAGCCGGGCACGACCGTCGAGGTCACCGTCCAGCCGGTGCACAACGGCGCCTGCGTGGTGATCGACGACGCCGGGGTCGGCATGGACGGCCAGGCGGCCGCGCACGCCGCCGAACTGCTCGCCGGCACACACGCGGTGGACATCACCCGGCTCGGCGACCCGCCCCGCTTCGGCTTCGCCGTCATCGGGGCTCTCACCGAGCGCTACGGATTCAGCGTCTCCGTGGACACGCTCTCGCCGTACGGCGGTGTACGCGCGGTGATGTTCCTGCCGGCCGCCCTGCTCACGCACCTGGACGCCGCCTCTCACACGCCCGTGCCGTCCGCCGAACCGCCCGTGCCCACGTCCGCCGCCGTCCTCGCGCGCCCCCCGGCGCAGACGCACTCGCCCGGCACGGCCCCCACCGCCGACCCGGCCGCCCCCGACCCCGCACCCGAACCCGTGGAGGCGACCACGCCGGGCGGCCTGCCCAGGCGCCGTCGCCGCTCCCCGCGGCAACCGGCCCCACAGCCCGTACCGGCCGACGAGGTCGGCGGCCGCTCGGCCGAGGAGAACGCCCGGCGCATGGGCGCCTTCGCACGCGGCACCCGCTCCGGCCGGGACGCCCGGCACACGCTCCACGACGACGAAGGGAACAGCCACGAATGACCGGGCCCACCAACAACACATTGGGCTGGATGCTGGACGAGGTGCTGAAGGTTCCGCAGGCGCGTCACGCGATCCTGCTCTCCGCCGACGGCATGCTCCGCGCCTTCTCCAAGGAGATCGACCGGGACGACGCCGAACGGCTGGCCGCGGGCCTGTCCGGCGTCCAGTCGATCAGCCGCAGCACGGCCGAGTTCTGCGGCACCCCGCACACCCCGTGGCGGCAGACCATGATCGAGTTCGCGCACGGCTACGTCTTCCTGGTCGCCGCCGGCGAGGGCGCCTACCTCGCGGTCTCCACCGGCGAGGACGTCGACATGGAGGCGGTCACCTACCGCATGCACAAACTCGTCGACCGGCTCGGCAAGGAGCTGACCAGCCCCGCCCGGCAGGACACCGGCAGCCCGGCATGACACCCCGGCGCCGTCCCACAGACCGGCTGGTGCGGTCGTACGTCGTCACGGACGGCCGCGCCCACCCGACCCGTAACACCCTGGACCTGGTCACGCTGCTGATCGCGACCGACGATCTGCCGTTGACCGGACTCAACCCGGAAAAGCGCAGGCTCATGGAGCTGTGCCGGCCCGGAGCCCTGTCCGTCGCCGAGGTGGCCGGCCATCTGTCGCTGCCGGTCGGCGTGGCCAAAGTGCTGATCGCCGATCTCATGGACAGCGGCCACATCGTCACCCGCGCGCCGATCCCCGCCGCCCGGCCGACCGACGCCCGAATCCTCCAGGAGGTGCTCGATGGACTCCGCGCCCGCCTCTGACGACGTCTACCTGCGGCCCAGCGTGCAGACCGCGGTCAAACTGCTGATCGTGGGCCACTTCGCGGTCGGCAAGACCACGTTCGTGGGCACGCTCTCCGAGATCCGGCCCCTGCGCACCGAGGAGGTCATGACCGAGGCCGGCGCCCTCGTCGACGACCTGGCGGGCATGCGAGACAAGACGACCACCACGGTCGCGCTCGACTTCGGCCGGCTCACCCTCAACGACCGCTTGGTGCTCTACCTCTTCGGCACCCCGGGCCAGCAGCGCTTCACCCGGCTGTGGCAGGACATGACCCAAGGCGCGCTCGGCGCGCTCGTCCTCGCCGACACACGCCGCCTCAGCCAGTCGTTCGAGGTGATGGGCGTGCTGGAGGAGCACGGGCTGCCGTACGCGGTCGCCCTGAACCAGTTCCACGACGCCCCCGCGTATGAGCTGGATGAGGTGCGCGAGGCCCTCGACCTGCTGCCCGAAACCCCGCTCGTCCGCTGCGACGCCCGCGACCGGGTGTCGTCCACGCGGGCACTCATCCGTCTTGTCGAGTACCTCCTGACCCTTCCGCCCTCCCGGCTTCGCTCGAGCGAGGGGACCCCCGACGGCCACCTGGAGCACGCGTGACCTCCGTACCGCCTGTACCGCCGCCGGGCTGTCCCGCGCACGAGTCCCTCTACGGTCCCGAGTTCGCCGCCGACCCGGCAGCCGTCTACCGGCGGCTGCGCGACATCGGCCCCATCGCGCAGGTCGAGCTGGCGCCCGGCGTGCGGGCCTCGCTCGTCGTCGGATACGACGCCGCCCTGCACGTGCTGCGCAGCACCGAGACCTTCTCCAAGGACCCCCGCCGCTGGAAGGACCTCGCGGACGGTACCGTCCCCACGGACAGTCCGGTCGTGCCGATGATGATGTACCGGCCGAACGCGCTGTGGACCGACGGCGCGGAACACCGCAGGCTGCGCGGCGCGATCACTGACAGCCTGGCCCGGGTGGCCCCCGCCACCCTGCGCGGCCACGTCGAGGCGAGCGCGGACACGCTCATCGACCGCATCGCCCCGGCCGGGCGGGCCGATCTGCTCGGCGAGTACGCCCAGGTGCTTCCCCTGCTGGTGTTCAACCGTCTGTTCGGCTGCTCGGCCGACTACGGTGAGCGGCTGGTACAGGGGATGTCCGGGATCTTCGACGGAGTGGACGCCGAGAAGGCGAACGAACTGCTCGCGACGACGCTGTTGGACCTCGTCGCGCTGAAGCGCCGGCGGCCCGGGCCGGATGTGACGTCCTGGCTCATGGAACATCCCGCCGGGCTCACGGATGAAGAGATGGTGCACACCCTTGTCCTGCTCATGGGCGCGGGCACCGAACCCCAGCAGAACCTGATCGCCAACAGCCTGCGGCTGCTGCTGTCCGACGACCGGTTCGCGGGCAGCCTCGCGGGCGGCAGTCTGCCGGTGGAGGACGCCCTCGACGAGGTGTTGTGGACCGACCCGCCCATGGCCAACTATGCCGTGCACTACCCGATTCACGACGTCGTCCACGACGGGGTGGTGCTGCGGGCGGGGCATCCGCTCGTGGTCAGCCTCGCCGCGGCGAATACCGATCCCTCCCTGAGGACGGATCAGCGGGCGGGCAACCGCGCCCACCTGGCGTGGAGCGCGGGCCCTCACAACTGTCCGGCGCAGAGTCCGGCCCGGCTGATCGCGGCGGTGGCGGTGGAGAAGCTGCTCGATCGCCTCCCTGACGTCGAACTCGCCGTACCGGCCGAGGCGTTGGCTTGGCGACCGGGCCCTTTCCACCGCGCGCTGGTCGCGCTGCCGGTGACGTTCCCGCCGGCCACCGTCACCCCGTCCAGCGTCGGCGACGCGCCGCCCGTGGAGGGCGACGCGCCGACGCCCCGGCCGTCTGTGGTGCCCGAGGCCAGTGGCGTGCGGCGCGGATGGGCCGCCCGGCTGCTGGCGTGGTGGCGCGGCGAGTGATCAGGACAGGCGTACCGGAAGGGCACGGTGGCCGTTGGAGATGAAGGAGTCGACCGGCTCCAACTCGTTCTGGGACACGGCCAGTCGGAGTCCGGGGAAGCGGTCGAAGAGCGCCCGTAGCGCGATGTGGGCCTCGAGCCGCCCCAGCGGTGCGCCCAGGCAGAAGTGCACGCCGTGGCCGAAGGCGAGGTGTTCCTTGTCGATGCGGGTGACGTCGAAGCGGTCGGCGTCCTCGCCGTACTTGCCGGGGTGACGTCCGGCGGCCGCGTACGCGGCGAGGATGGTCTCGCCCTTGCCGATCACCACCCCGTCCGGGCCGCCGAACTCGCTCATCACGAGGTCGTCGACGGCGTACCGCAGCGGCAGGCTGGCGACGGGCGCCTCCACGCGCAGCGCCTCCTCGACCACGTCCTCCCAGGACACGCGGCCGGAGCGGACGTGGGTGAGCTGGTCCGGATGGGTCAGCAGGAGGTGGATGGCGTTGTCGATCAGGTTGACGGTGGTCTCGTGGCCGGCGCTGATCATGAGCACCAGGGTGTCGAGCAGTTCCTGCTCGCTCAGCCGGTTGTCGCCGTCGTCGCGGGCCGCGATGAGTGCCGAGGTCAGGTCGTCGCCCGGCGACCGCCGCTTGAGGGCGACGAGTTCACCCAGTGCCGCGTAGAACCGTGCGTAGTTGTCGGTGACTTCCTCCGGGGTGGCGGAGGTGTGGAAGACGCCGTCCACGACGGCCCGTAGCTCCGCGCCCTGTTCCTCGGGCAGGCCGAGGAGCTCGCTGATCACCTGGATCGGCAGCGGGTAGCAGAACTCCTCGCGTAGATCGACGATTTGGCCGTGCCGTCCGGCCGCCTCGACCCCGTCCAGCAGGGTCGCGGCGATCTCCTCGACACGGGGTCGGAGCGCCGTGGTGCGGCGTGCGGTGAATGCCTTGGAAACCAGGGCGCGCAGCCGTTTGTGCTCGCCTCCGTAGGCGGTGAACATGTTCTGCACCGCGACCCAGGTGAACAGCGGCCATTCCGGAGAGATCTCACCGTTGATCCACTGGGGCCAGTGCCGGCGCGGGTCCTTGGAGACGCGTGGGTCGGTGAGCAGGCGCTTGAGGAGGTCGGGACTGCTGACGGCCCATGCCTGGACGCCGTCGGGCAGTTCGACGGGGCTCACCGGTCCGAGGTCGCGTATCCGGGCGGCCTCGCCGTGGATGTCGCGGCCGGTCGGGTCGATCACTAAGGGGCGGGGGTGTCCCATGGAAGCCTCCAGACGCTCGCACATCGATACGACCCGTAAAGCTACTTGGACGTAGCGTGTCCGGGTGAGAGGCATCGCCGTGCGCTGCGCAGGGGGACAACTTCTCTGCGCGCGGAGGCAAGTTGGCGGTTCGCCGCCGCCCTACGGTCGGGATGTCGGATCGGAAAGCCGGTGAGGGTGATGACAGTCGGCAGGACCCCGTGGTGGATGCAGCCGGGCAGTGTCGAGGTGCGGATCGTAGCCGCGGGCGGCTGGTGGGACGCCGTACGGGTACCGCTCGACCTCGGGACCGACGCACTCCGGCACCTCGGCGACGAGACGGGAGCCGTGATCGCGGACGGTTTCAGCGGACGCCTGTACTGGCTGATTCCTCCCGGTTCGGCCGCCGACTGGCAGCTCCCACACGTGCGTGTCCTGGGCCGGGGCTGGCACGTGGCGATCCCCCCGCTCCACCGCGTCACGCGCCCCGGTCTGTACTGGCAGGTCCATCCGTCGCGCGGCCACGAGTGGACGAACACGCCCCGCCTGCACTCCGCCCTCCGCACGGCCCTCCTCCGCAGGAAGTCGCCCACCCTCTGACACCCGCCCCGGCCGAACCTGAGCCCGGCCGGGGCGGGATGCGCGGGGTGTCACGCACCCCCTCACCGGTGTCGCCGCCGCCTGATGCCGACCCCTCTCCGTCATTCCCGCGGAGTCGGCCAATGCACGTCGGCATACGGCTGCCAACGAGGGGACCCGTGCGAGAGGGCACTTGGGCGGACTGAAGCGGCGGCACAGAGGCCGCTTGCCCGGTCCACCTCCGCACCTCGGTCCGCCTCCGCACCGGCGCCACGGACCGCCAGGCCGAAGCGGACGGCGTCCGCCCGGGCCGCCGCGCCGCAACCGAACGGGATGGAGACCAGTCCGGCGGGCTGCATGGGGAACCAGGGAAAGTCGGCGTCCGGGCGCCTACCTGACCGGCACGGTGATTCCCGTGGACGGCGGGATCTCCGGGACGCGCTGACCGGTCGCAGGTGAAAGTGATCCGCGTTACGCGCAAGCCGCTCCACACTCTCCTGAAAAGGCGGTTCGGCGGCGATGAGCGGGTTCGACGACAGGCCGTGGACGGCGCAGTACACCGAAAGGCTGCGGGAGGTGGAACTGGTGCCCGCACCACGCTGGAGCTGCTGGCCGACGCGGTGGCCAACGCGCCGCAGGGCCCGGCCATCACCTACCTCGGTGGGACGCTGACCTACCGGGAAGTGGACGAGCTCACCGACGGGGTGGCGCACTACCTGCTCGAGAGCGGCTTCCGTCCCGGCGACCGGCCGGCGCTGTACCTGCAGAACGTTCCGCAGTTCGTTCTGGTTCAGTGCCTGGAAGGCGGGCGGCGCGGTCGTACCGCTTGACCCGATGTACCGGGACGAACTCGCGCACATCCTCACCGACGCGGAGACGAAGACGGTGTCGCCCTCGTGGAACTCCGCCATGCGCAGCAGGCCCGCATAGGCAGTCAGTCCGGCATGCCGAGGACACCGAGGTATGTGCTGAGCGGAACGTTTTGGGGGTCGACCGTCACGGTGGGCGCCGCGTCGAGGAGCGCGTACTCCCGTCAGCCGAGCCCGTGCAGGACGTGAGCACCCACGGCGAGGGTGCCGGCAGAGAAGTCATCGCCCACGACGACGACGCCGACCGCACCCCCGTCCGTCGGCTGGTTCAGCTGGAAGGGCGGGACGTAGGACTGCACCTCGTTCATCCGGCCGCGCATGTACGGGTCGACCGACAGGTGCAGGTTGCGTACGAGGATCTGACCGGAGCCGGGCTCGGCCACGGGAACCTCGCGCAGGGCGAAGTCCTGGGGCCGGGGCACACCGTTCGGGCGGGCGACCAGGTGCCAGTCGCGGCTGGTGCTGAGGAGAGCGCTCATGATGGGAATGTCTCTTTCCGCCGTGTTCACGCACGGCTAGGGGTGGATCAGCTGAGGGGCTTGGCGAGGACGGCCTTGCGGTGGCTGAAGGTCTCGATGGAGTAGCGGCCGTGGTAGCTGCCCATGCCGCTTTCGCCGACGCCGCCGAACGGCAGGTCGGAGATGGTGAGATGGGCCAGCGGCAGGCCGAACCCGAGGCCGCCGGAGGAGGTTTCGGCGGCGAGCCGCTCCCGGGTGGCGTCGGAGTCGGTGAACGCGTACAGGGCCAGCGGCTTGTCGCGGTCGTTGATGAAGTCGATGGCCTCGTCGAGCCCGGCCACCTCGACGATCGGGAGGATCGGGCCGAAGATCTCCTCCTTCATGACCGGCGCGTCCGGTGACACCTCGGCCAGGACGGTCGGCGCGATGTACTTCGTCTCACGGTCGTGCGCGCCGCCGGTGACCTGGCGGCCGGAGTCGAGGAGGGCGGTCAGCCGGTCGAAGTGGCGTTCGTTGACGATACGGCCGTACTGCGGGGAGGCGGCGGGGTCGGACCCGTACAGCCCCTCGATGGCCTTGGCCAGGGCGACTTCCAGAGCGCGTGCGGTCTCGGGGTCGGTGAGGACATAGTCGGGAGCGACGCAGGTCTGCCCGGCGTTGAGGAACTTCCCGGCCGCGAGGCGGGCGGCGACGGTGCCCAGGTCGGTGCCCCGGTCCACGAACGCCGGGGACTTGCCGCCCAGTTCGAGAGTGACGGGAGTGAGGTGCCGGGCGGCCGCGGCCATCACGATGCGGCCGACCGTGCCATTGCCGGTGTAGAGGATGTGGTCGAAGCGCTGCTCGAGCAGGGCGGTGGTCTCCGCAACCCCGCCTTCGACCACGGCGACCGCGTCGGTGTCGAGGTACTGCGGCACGAGGCGGGCGAGGGCGGCGGAGGTGGCCGGGGCCAGTTCGCTGGGCTTGGCGACCACCGCGTTGCCCGCGGCCAGGGCACCGGCCACCGGGGCCAGCAGCAGCTGAGCCGGGTAGTTCCAGGGGGCGATGACCAGTACGACGCCCAGGGGGTCGTACTGCGTCCAGGCCCTCGCCTCGCCGATGAACGCGGGGACGGAGGCCGGTTCGGGGCGCAGCCACCCGTCGAGATGCTCCAGAGTGTGGTCGATCTCGCGTATGACGAAGTCGATCTCCGTGCGGTAGGCCTCGGTGGAGTTCTTTCCCAAGTCGGCGTGGAGCGCCTCGGCGAATGTCTCCCCCTGCTCGGTGAGCAGGATACGCATCCGGTGCAGCTGCTCGGTGCGCCAGGCCATGGGCTTGGTCTTGCCGGCGCGGAAGGTGGCGCGCAGCCGGGCGACGAGCTCGGCGGGCTGCGCGGGCGCTGGGTTGTTCATGGTTCCCTCACAGGTGCGGTACGTGGACGGGGCGTTGTCGCCGCGCCGCGGGGTAGCTGGGGCGTCGGCGTCGGGCAAAGGGATCAGCCGTGGTTCAGGGTGTCGATGACGTTCCGGGCGAGCTGCTCGGAGGAGGCGGGGTTCTGACCGGTGTGCAGATTGCGGTCCGCCACGACGTGCTCGCTGAACGGGGCCGCGGCCTGGAAATCGGCACCCAGTTCCACCAGGCGGTCCTGGAGCAGCCACTTGGCCTTGTCGGCGAAGCCGGCCGTGGTCTCCTCGGTGTTGGTGAAGCCGGTCATGCGGTAACCGGCGAACGGCCAGCTGCCGTCCTGGCGCCGGGCGGCGAGCAAGGCCGCCGGGGCGTGGCACAGCACCGCGAGCGGCTTGCCGGAGTCCAGCGCCGCGGTGAGCAGGCGACCGGAGTCGGCGTTGACGACGAGGTCCTCCATGGGGCCGTGGCCACCGGGGTAGAGGACGGCGGCGTGCGCGTCGAGGTCGACCTCCTCGAGCTTGAGCGGGTTCTCCAGGTCGGCGCGGATGGAAGCCAGGTACGCGGCGATGGCGTCGGCCTGCTCCTTGCCGCCGGTGGACGCGGCGGCGAGGCTGACGGCGTCGACGGTCGGAGCCACGCCACCGGGGGTGGCGATGGTGACATCGAACCCGGCCTCGCGGAACAGCCGGTGTGGCGTGGCGAGTTCCTCGGCCCAGTAGCCGGTGGGATGCGGGGTGCCGTCGGCGAGCGTCCAGTGGTCGACGCCAGTGACGACGAACAGAATTGCGGTCACAGCTGTCTCCATGACAAGGGTGCTGCGCGGGTCGCGCGGTGGTGGGGGCCTGTTGGGGTGGGGCTTGTTGTCCGGCGGGGTGCCGGTGGTGGTGCGGCGGCGAGCGGTGGCTCAGGCGACGGCGATGACGATCTTGCCGCGGGTATGGCCCTCGCGGTTGAGGCGCTGGGCGTCGGCGGCCTGCTTGAGGGGGAACACTGCGGCCACGTCCACCCGCAGCTCCCCGCGCTCGGCGAGCTCGGTGAGAGCCTCCAGGTCCCTGGCGTCGGGTCGCACGAAGACGTACCCGCCGCCGAGGCCGAGCACGGCGCCGTCCACCGCCGAGGCCAGGCGGCCGCCCTCGGCGAGCAGCCCCGGCGAGACCTTCAGGGCGTCCCCGCCGACGAGGTCGAGGACGGCATCCACGCCCTGCGGCGCGAGGGCGTGGACGCGGTCGGTGAGGCCCTCGCCGTAGGCGACCGGCTCCGCTCTCAGCCCGCGCAGGTAGGAGTGGTTGTACTCACTGGCGGTGCCGATGACCTGGGCGCCGAGCGACCTGGCGATCTGTACGGCCAGCGAGCCGACGCCGCCCGCCGCGGCGTGCACCAGCACGGTGTCGCCGGACCGCACGTGCAGGGATCGAGTCAGCGCCTGGTAGGCGGTGAGGCCGGCCAGCGGGAGGCCGGCGGCCTCCTCGAAGGAGAGGTTGGCGGGCTTGCGGGCGAGCGTACGGACCGGGGCGGCGACGTACTCGGCGAAGGTCCCGCGGGAGACGAAGTCCTCACGGACGTAGCCGATCACCTCGTCGCCCGGAGCGAACTCGGTGACCCCGGCGCCGGTCTCCTCGACGACGCCCGCCACGTCCCAGCCGGGGATGACGGGGAAGACGGCCTCCATGACGGCGTCCAGGTACCCCGCCTGGATCTTCCAGTCGACCGGGTTGACGGACGCGGCCTTCACACGGACCAGCACGGTGTCCACGCCGAGCTTCGGGTTCGGCACATCGCCGTACTCCAGGACCTCCGGGCCGCCGTAGGTGCGGTAGGTGATGGCTTTCATGGTGGTGACTCCTTGGTTCAGTGGCGCAGCGGTGCAGTGGTGAAGATCGCGATGGGGCTCGTCAGGCAGCGGTGGTGGCCGGGGCCGGCTCTGCCGCGGGCAGGTGTTCCGTACGGGGCGCCTGCTGTTCCCGCTTGAGGCCGACCAGCGAGAGGGCCAGGACGAAGGCGAAGGCGATACCGGCGAGGGCGAAGCTCAGGATGAACTGGCTCTCGGCGGGCAGCGGGGGCACTCCGGCCGGAAGGTTCTCGATGGTCCTGGAGGCGAGCAGCGAGGTGATCAGCGCGCTGCCGATCGCGCTGCCGACGGACCGGGAGATGGAATTGATGCCGTTGGCGATGCCGGTCTGGTGGGGTGGCACCCCCGCGACGATGAGGGCGGGCATCGCGGCGTACCCGAGGCTGATGGCTGTGCCGACGGCCGTGCCGGCGCCGATCACCGAAGGGGTTGAGGAGTGTGCGGCGGCCAGCCAAGTGAAGCCGATGATGCCGATCACCGCGCTGAGGGCGAGGGTGAGGCGTGGTCCGAGCCTGCGGATCAGCAGGCCACCGAACTGGGAGGCGACGAGGGACGCGATCGTGCTGGGCAGCAGGTACTCGACGGAGGCGCGGAGAACGGAGGCGCTGAAGCCGTAGCCTGCGACGTCCCTCGGCACCTGCGCCAGGTAGGAGACGCCGAGGAACTGGGCGAACATCCCGAATCCCACGAAGAGGCCCGCGAGGTTGCTGAAGAGCACCGGGCGGTGGAGGAACATCCTCATGTCGACCATGGGTTCGCGGACCCGGCTCTCGGTGAAGCTCCAGGCCCCGGCCATGACGACCGCTCCGGCGAAGCTGCCCAGCGTACGGGCGGAGGTCCAGCCCCACTCGTGACCCTGGGAGATCGGCAGCAGGAGGAGAACCAGGAAGAGGCCGAGGGTGAGGGCGCCGAGTATGTCGGTGCGTCCGCCGGTCTTGGTGCGGCTCGCCGGCACGAGGAGCGCGACGGCCAGCAGGGTGACCGCTGCGAGGCCGGTGGCCAGCCAGAAGACGCGGTGGTAGTCGGCGTCCTCGCCGCGGGTCAGCAGACCGGTGGTGACCAGTGCGAAGCCGCTGCCGAACGCCAGGGTCCCGCTGACCAGCGCCATCGCTCCCGGCAGACGGCGGGCGGGGACCTCGTCGCGGAGCACCGACAGAGCGAGCGGGAAGATCGCGGTGGCGGCGCCCTGCAGCACGCGGCCGACGATCAGCCAGAGCAGCGAGTCGGTCGTGGCGGCCAGGACAGAGCCGACGATCATCACCGCCAGCACGCCGATGAGGGTCGGCTTCTTGCCGTGCTGGTCGCCGAAGCGGCCGAGCAGCGGGGTGAAGACGGCTGCCGAGAGCAGGGTCGCGGTGGTGACCCAGCTGACCTCGGCGGAGCTGGCGCCGAGGCTGCTCTGGATCAGGCCGAGGATCGGCACCACCAGTGTCTGCATCATCGACACGATCATCGCGGCGAGGCTCAGAGCAAGGATGACTGCGGTCTCGGCCCGGCGGCGGCCTGGCGGCGGAGCAAGGGGTTGTGACACGGGTGGCTTCTCCCATGCGGGGCGGGGCGTTGTGGCGGGAACCCGAGGGGGTCCCGGATTAGATGCTTGATGCAGCCAAGCAATGGCGAAGACAGTAAACCTCAAAGGTTGAGAACGTCAAACGTTGAGCATCGCCTACACTTGAGGCATGGCCCACACCCCCGCTCCGCCCGCCGACGGCTCCGCCGCGCAGGACAGCGATCCTGCCCACGACGCGCTCATGGAGCGCCTGGCGCGCGCCGCTGCTGGTTACTACCGGGACCTGACAGCGGCGGCCGCCATGCACGGGCTCACCATGACGCAGGCCAAAATGCTCATCCTGCTTCGGCAGCAACCGCTGCCCATGCGCGCCCTCGCAGGACGGCTCGCCTGCGACGCCTCCAACATCACCGGCCTCGTGGACCGGCTGGAGGCGCGTGGACTGGTCTCCAGACACGCCGACGCGGCCGATCGGCGGATCAAGAACGTGGTCGCCACCGAAGAGGGAAGGGAGGCAGTCCGCCTCATCCGCGCCGACATGCGGGCCACCTCGGCGGCCTTTGCACGTCTGGACGAGGAGGGCCGCCGCAGTCTCTACGAGCTACTGGGGCGCCTGCACCCCGAGGAGACAACCTGATGCGGGCTGGGTGCCGACCGCTGCATGTCAGCTCGTAGGCATGCAGCGGTTCGCCGGTCCACTGCGCAAGTACGCGCCCGACCGACCCGGCCAACCAGTTCAATGCCTACGGCTGGGCCGCCGCCTCCAGCCTGCACAAGGCCCTGGACACCAGCAAGTGACCAGGTGGCCGCTGACGCCGGCTTCGGCACGGCCGGGGACGCGGTCCGTAACCTCAGGGACGTCAAGGTGGACATGCTGCTGCCCGGTGTCACTCCCTCCACAGGGCCCGATGACGCCTTCCCGCTCGAGACGTTGCAACTCATGCGGTTCAAGGGGCGAGCGGCGGCTGCTGTTCGGCAAGCCGGTGGACACCTGCAAGGAGTTCGGTTCCCGGGCGAACCGAGCCGACGGGGGCGGTCCGAGTCGATGCCCGACAACCTGAGGACCGCCCCCGTCCCTTCCCCGCGCGCAGGTTCCGTCGGCCTGTGCTTCCTCTAGAGTCGGCCCTATGACGGAGGCACCGGCCCAGGCCCGCGGCGCGCGGTCCCGTGACGCGATACTGGACACCGCCGGCGAACTGATGTCCCGCTACGGCTACGCCGCCACCTCCATCTCGATGATCTCCTCCGCATGCGGGCTGCCGGTCAGCTCGATCTACTGGCACTTCCGCAGCAAGGACGGGATCTACGTCGCGGTGCTGGAGCGAGCCAGGACCGCGCTGCTGGCGGCCCTGCCCCCGGGCGAGGTGCCGGGCGCCGACGTCGCGCAGCGTCTGGACACCTTTCTCGCGCAGGTCGAGGACGCGTTCCGGCGTCACCCGCACGGTGTGAAGCTGCTGTTGGGGCTGGGCATGGTGCAGCAGGATGCCAGTGCGGCGGCCGTGGCCGAGGTACGTCACTACCGCGACGCGCTGGTCGTCTGGGCCCGGGATGCGGTCAGCTCCGTCTTCGCCTTGCGGGACCGCCCTGAAGTGGCGGACGAATTGGCGCGCTTCACGCTGAGGATGGCGAGCGGGACCGCCGTGGCCCGGTGGTTCGAGCCGGATACCGTCCTGGAGACCGGACCACTGCGCGTGGCGTTGCTGGCGCTGGCGGCCCACCACGGCATTCCGTTGCGGGGCGTCCCCGGCGAGGACGCCCCGTCGCGCGACGTCACGACCAGGGAATGACGACCCGGTACTTGCCGCCCGGAGACTGCTCGGGTGGCTCGTCGGCGCGTTCGACGTTCACCTGGCCCGCCCCGTGGGCGCTCAGCAGGTCGATCATCTCCTTTCGCACCGCCGCCCACAGCCGGCCCCGATCGGCTCCGGCGGCGGACCGGATCCGCACCCGGACACAGCTGGGCGCCGTCTGGACGATCTGGAACAAGTCGATGTCCGGGATGCTCTCCAGGAGGGTCTCGAAGGCCATGGGCACGATACGGACGCTGCCGCCGTCCCGACGCGGGAAGGACAGCAGGTCGGCCGCGCGGCCGCGGACCTTGATCGCGGGGAGCGGATCTCCGCACGGACACGCGTCCGGGCGCAGCAGCACGCTGTCGCCGAGGTCGTAGCGCAGGATCGGCTGCGCCCACCGGCACAAGCTGGTCAGGAGCACGGTGAAGGACTCCCGGCCCGGCGGGGTGGGGCGGAGGTCCGAGTCGACGGGCTCAAGGATCAGCCAGTCGCTGTGGACGTGGAGCCATCCGAACCCGCAGCCATAGGCCAGGGCGAGACTCTCGTTGCAGCCGTAGGTGTTGACCAGGCGTGCCCCGAAAGCGGAGCGGATCCTCCGGTGGTCGCGGTCACTGACGCCCTCGGCCAGCAGCGACACCACGGCCGGGGCGATGCACAGCCGGCCGGCCAGCTGCTCGCCGGCGAGCAGCGCGATCACAGTGGCGTAGCCGGCCAGGAACACCGGGCGGTACCGATTGAGCTGGTCCACCAGCTTGGGCAGCGGGCTGTGCGCCGACAGCACCCGGCTGCCCCGGGTGGACAGCCGACCGGCCGCGCGGGAGCGGGCGATGACGGCGTACGCGGCCAGATGACCGCTGGTGGCCACGATGTGCGCCGACCGCATGCGGCGAGCGAGCAGCCGGGCCGTCACCGAGGGAGTGAGGGACTGCCGAGCGGCCCGCAGCGACAGGGCCCTGATCACCGCCGCCGCGTGGTCGTCGAGCAGGAACAGGCCGCGGTGGCCGGTGGTCCCGGACGTGGTGGTGACCAGGTATCTGCCCAGGAAGCGTTCGCCGACCCGTCGGCGATCCGCGACGAAGGCCCGTAACCGGTCGAAGGTCACCTCGGGATCCGTGACCCAGTCGTCGAAGCGCGCCATCAGGTCCTGTTTGTGCGTGACCGGCAACAGGGCGGTTTCCTCGACGCGTTCGGGCAGAGTCCGGTACAGCTCGCGGTAGTACGGGGAGTTGGCGCGGGCGAAGTCGACCATCGAGGCCAGCCGCTCCCGCTGCCGGTGCGCCAGGGCGTCCGGGCCCTGCCGCAGGGTCCGGCGCCCGTCCCGGACCAGGGCGAAGGCCGATGTCATCGCTCGGCTCCTCGGGGACCGGGGGAGGGCTGCCAGAACGCGCAGTGGTGGTCGGCCGCGAACCCGGTGGTGGGTCCTACCCGGTCCGGCGTCAGCACCTGGATGCGGTCCTCGTCGGCCGTGTAGCGCGGCCAGGGCGGAGTCCCGGGCGCGTTGGGGTCGCCGGCGGCCGCGAAGCGGGCCCAGTAGGCGGTCATCGTGGCGGACAGCCGCTGCTGGGCGGGCGTCAGGGGCGGTACCGCGTCCATGGGGAAGAGATAGGCCAGTTCGGAGGCGTGGAAAGCACCCTGCGGCGTGTCCGGTGCCGGGATGAACGGCGGTGCCTGCGAGTCGTGGAACTCGTAGGCGTAGACGGGCGCCCGGTTGCCGTACAGCCGGCTGTCGGCCCGTGCGGGGCAGGCGAACCGCTGGTCCGTGCCGACGGCGGAGTACGCCAGGTTGGGGGAGGGATACGCCGAGGCGCTGTAGGTGTCGAGGACCGCGGCAGCACGGTTGCCGTGCTGGAGCTGGATGAGGGCGGCGTACGAGTCGGGGGTCAGCGGGCCGCCGCCGAGCAGATCCACGTACAGAGCGGTGAAGTAGCGGTACTCGTCGTGGGTGCTGCCGCTCAGCGTCGGGACCGCGTTCACTCGTCCATCGGCCCATGCCTCGTGCGGTGGCCGCGGCAGGACGTGTGGCCCGGTGTTCGGACTCCACAAGGACGAGGCCCCGGTACCGATGGGGCGGATGAGCTCGGTGACGGGCACGGTGCGCAGACAGGCCGTCGCGGTCGTCGGGTCCGTGCAGCCGACCGAGGTCGCGAAGTCGCTTCCCCTCCGCTCGGCCGCGTCGAGCGTGAGCGGGGTCAGACCGCCGTCCGCGGTGCAGCTTCCGCTCTGCTGGATCGCCCGGTGGAACAAGCCTTTCGCGGTCGGCGAGGCGATGTGGAGGCAGGTGTCCGCCGATCCGGCGGACTGGCCGCCGAGCGTCCCCCGGTTCCGGTCGCCGCCGAAGGCACCGATGTTGCGCCGTACCCAGTGCAGGGCGGCCTGCTGGTCCATCAGGCCGTAGTCGCCGGAGGCGTGGTCCGCGCTCTCGGCCGACAGGGCGGGGTGGGCGAGGAACCCCAGTGCTCCAAGGCGGTAGTTGACGGTCACCACGACCACGCCCCGTGGGGCAAGCGCGGCGCCGTCGTAGTCGCTGCCGGCGCCGTACGCGTTGGCGCCGCCGTGCAGCCACACCAGCACCGGGAGAGGCCGGCCGCTGGTGCGGGCGGGTGTGTGGACATTGAGGTACAGGCAGTCCTCGACCGTGCTGCCGGTGCGGTTGGACTCGCCGGGCAGGACGGGGCCACCGTCGGGGAGCAGCGTCAGCGGTAACTGGGGGCAGGGTGGGCCGGTTCGGTGGTGTCCCGTACGGCGGACCACCGTGCGGCGGACCGCGGCGGACGCCAGCGGAGCTCACCGGTCGGCGGGGCGGCGAACGGGATCCCCTGGAAGACCCGCCCGCCGTCATGGACGGCCGCGCCCCGCACCCAGCCCCGGTCGGTGCGCACGACCAGGGAG
This sequence comes from Streptomyces sp. NBC_00299, assembly GCF_036173045.1. Taxonomy (GTDB): domain Bacteria; phylum Actinomycetota; class Actinomycetes; order Streptomycetales; family Streptomycetaceae; genus Streptomyces; species Streptomyces machairae. The sequence continues at coordinate 279,211 of NZ_CP108039.1, read as the reverse complement.
TCGGGGCCGGAAGCGGCGCGGGCAGTAGGCGGGGGAACGGTCAGTGACAGGAGCAGGGCCGCGGCGGCGGCTGCGGCGCGGGCCAGGGCGTGGCGCAGACTCGGGGCTCTCATCCGTCACTCCAGTTGCCGGTGCGGGGGCGCGGGGTCATGGCGTGCGCTCGTAGGCGCCGATGTCACAGGCGGCGCCCTGGGGGCGGGCGACGCCACGTTGATCGGTGGCCGGGCAGCCGTCGGCCGCGTCCAGGGCGAGGCTGCCGGGCAGCAGCGCCACGGTGTCCGTGGGGCCGCCGTTGTCCGCCAGCGGTCCGACCAGCGGGTCACGGCTCGGCAGATCACCCGCGGCGGTCAGCCGGCAGCTGCCGTCGCCGTCGATGTTGTGACCCAACGACGTGATGGTGGCGAAGGCCTTCTCGCAGTCGTCGGCGGCGCCGTCGACGGTGTTGCCCGCGACGACGGAGTTGCGCAGGGTCAGCCGCCCCAGCGGCAGATCGACGATGTCGGGGATCGGCCCGGGCAGGCTGTCCAGATAGGCCGGCGCGATGTTGATTCCGCCCCCGCCGTCGGTCGAACTGTTCCGGGTGATGGTCGAGTTGAGGATCCGCACGGTTCCCAGGCCGCGGATGTCGATGCCGCCGCCGTAGCCGCCGAGGCTGCCGGGGCGGTCGCCGGGGTCCGTCACCCGGTTGTCGGCGATCGTCGAGTTCGTCATGGTGCCGCTGTCGTCGAATCTGATGCCCCCGGCCTCTCCCGCGGTGTTCCCGCTGACCGTGCTCTCCATGAGATCCAGGTGGGAGTCCGGGACGTTGAAGATGCCGCCGCCATAACCGGCGGAGTTCCCGGTCACGGCCACCCGACGCAGCGTCAGGTGCCGTCCGTTGGCGATGCCGCCGCCACCGGTGTCGGTGAAGGGCAGTTCACGCTGCACGGCCCGTCCCCCGGTGATCGTCACATCGGACATGTGGGTGTCCGCCCGCAGGCGGAAGACCCGGTCCAGGCGGTTCGCGTCGATGACGGTGCTCCGCGCGCCGGTGCCCTGGATCGTGGTGGAGGCGTCGACGTTGAGGTCGCCCGTGGTCGGGTCGGGATGGTCGCCGATGATCAGCCGCGGGTCGGGCGGGATCGTGAGCCGGTAGCGGCCGGGAGGCAGCGTGATCGTACTGCCCGGCCGGGCGTTGGCGGCCATGACGGCGGCGCGCAGGCTGCACGTGCCCGACGCGGTGCGGCACCGGCCGTCCGACGGGTCGGCGTCCACCGCGTCGGAGGTGGTGTCCACGGTGAACTCCGTTGGGCCGGCGGCCCCGGGAGCGACGGCACTGGTGGCGGGATGCGCCGCACTGGCAAGGAGGACGGCGGCGAGCGCCGCCGGGATAGCACTGACCTTCATGGGTGAACCCCTCTCGGCGAGGCATGTGGGCGTACCAGGACTCGGCTGTTGCGAGGCTTGCGTGCTGGTGCGCAATGCGCGGCTCGTGCGGAGAACGTGGCGGGGTTGCGCTGGAGCGGCGACGCCGACCGAAGAGCAGAAGGTGAACCGGCGGAGCGGGAGAACAGGTCCGCGTCTGTAGGGAGCGTTCCATTCAGAGGCGGCGATGTCTACACGCCCGCAGGGAAAAGGCCGAGCGGATCGGTGCCGCCGGAAGTCAGCTCTGCGGCCTGGGGGACATGGGGTTGGCGACGGCGACCGGTTGCAGCCGGACGAGACCGTGTCAGATGTGAGGTCCGTTTCCTGCTGGCCCTACAGGCCGGTCGACGGCTCTCGCCGTATCAGTGCCCAGACGCACGGACCGGCGGATGCGCCGTGGACCCCGAAGCGTTCCGACAGCGCCTCCACCAGCCAGAAGCCCCGTCCGCCCTCGGTAACGCCGTTGTCCTCGGTTCCGGCCAGTGCTCGCCACATAGCCGTGTCGCAGACCTCGATCCACAGTCGTGACGGGCAGCGGGCGAGCCGCAGGGCCGCCTGGTGTGAGCCGCTGTGCCGGACGGCGCTGGTGACGAGCTCTTAGGCCGACGACGAGGAGGGGCTCCGCGTCGAGCGTCTGGTTCCTGATGGTGAGGCGGACGGTGTGGAGCAGCTCGGCCACGATGAACAGCAGCCCGGCCGGTATGAGGGCGATGAGCACCAGACGTACGGACGGCCGGTCCGGGTCGAAGAAGTTCGTGAATCAGGCCCACCAGACGGCGAAGAGTAGGACCCTCGTCTGCGCCGATGCCGATACCCACGCTGTAAATGCTGAGCGCAACGATACCTAACCTCGCGCTTTCATAAGCGTACTCGTGCATGCCTTGATCAAATAAGCGGAGAGTGCCTCTGACCTGCAACGATGGCACTTGTCCAGGGTCCTGTTGGCTGCACGGAAGGAAGCACTCTCCAGGTGAGCAAGCGCATCGGGTTGTACCCGCGTGTCCGCGTCGAGGGCGGTGGCAGAGGGACGATCTCGCAAGCCCAGAGGGTGCTGCTGGTCGAGACGGCCCGCAAGTCCGGACTGGACACCGCGCTATCGGCGGCACTGGCGCCGTGGCGCAAGCCGCGGGCAGTGCACGACCCGGGCAAGGGCCTGCTGGATGTCGCGCCGGAATCGCTCTGGGCGGGGACTGCCTCGCCGATGTCGCATGCTGCGGGCCGAGCCCGACGTGTTCGGCCCGGTGGCATCCGACCCCACTCACCGCGATCCGCACGGCACGAGCCGAAGTACGCACGCGGGTCCGGGAACTGGCCGGTGAAGACAGTCCGGCCGCCGACGGCAACATGACCGTGGACATCGACGGCGTGCTCGTCCTCGCGCACTCCGATAAACAGGACGCCACCCCAACGTGGAAGAAGACCTTCGGTCATCATCCGCTCGTCGCGTTCGTCGACCACGGCCAGGCCGGTTCCGGAGAGCCAGTGGCCGCCTTGCTGCGGCCCGGCAACGCAGCTCCAACACCGCGAGCGATCACATCACACCCAACTCACCCTGGCCCAACCCCGCCGGGTCGGCACGCCGAAAGGCTCACGAGCACTGGGCCACTTTCGCCAGGCAGTGTTGCGCCCCGGTACGGCCTTGAGCGCGGGCGGCGGGCGGGGCGGCCCACGGGCCGCCCCGCCCGGCCGGTTTAGGGCTTCTCGCCGTCCCGGTCGACGAGGGAGTGGGTCGTCTTCATCTCGCAGAATGTGACCTCGCGCTTCTTGCGCGAGGGCCCAGCCGACGAGCCGTCCTCATACTTCTCCTCGTAGTCGCGCACAGCGACCGACTGGTTCCCCTGGTACTGGAAAGTGTCGGGGTCGAGGAGGTACTCCCGGCGCTGAACGGCCTTGCTGCCCAGGTCCGGGTATATGGCGATGGCGTCATGCCCCAGGGGGTCCTTCACCAGGTGCGGGACCACCTCGATCCCGGGGTCCGCGGCCAGGGCCCGGTACAGCTTGGCCATCCCCTGCGGAGGCGCGGGATAGGCCTCGTCGAGGACCGCCAGGAGCGCGAAGGTCTCGAGCTGCACACCCGTCAAGCCGGTGTCCTTGCCCATGGGGAACATGTCCGCCGCCTGCTTCCGGATCTCGGCGGGGTCGTCCGGCAGCGAGGCGAGCAGGCGATACAGCCGCCGCTGCGAGGGCTCGTTGTCGCCGTCCTTGTCGTCCTCCCTCACGGGGCTGTCGTACTGGACCCACTCCTCGCTCACCTCGGGCTTGGCATCGGGCGACGCGTCCGACGCTCCGTGTCGGCACTGCGCGGTCTTCAGGTAGACCCGCTGGCCGTCGCGCGGATGCAGATCCGGCTGCTGCGACACCACTTCCGCCGCCTGCTCCAGGAGTGCCGTCGCGGACGTCAGGTCGGGCCCGGCAGGCTGCACGCCTCGCTCGGGTCCATCGCCACCGACGAGCATGGTCACCAGCACAGCGATGGTGATCACCGTCGCGGCGACCCCCGCAGCCGTCACGCGCCAGTCCAGCCGCATCCTGCGGGCAGAGCCCTGCTGCGCTGCTCCCAGCAGCTTCTGGCGGCCGGGAACCAGCCGCACCCGGTCCGGCGTCGACGCATCGGCGCGCAGCTCGTGCATCTTGGTCATGTCATCCATGGGTTACCGCCCCCTTGTGGTCGCTTACGAGGGTGGGGTCGGCGCCGAGCGCCGTACGCATCTTGCGCCGCGCCCGGCTCAGCCGGGAGCGGACCGTGCCGACCGGCACCCCGAGGGCGTCGGCACACTCCTGGTAAGTGAAGTCCGCCCAGGCGAACAGCAGCAGCACATGCCGGTCCTTCCCGGGCAAGGCCGCGATCGCCCCGGCCAGCGCCTGCTGCGAAGCCTCGGCCGTCACCCGCTCGTCGGCCCGTTCCGACCAGGACTCGGCCACCGGGTCGACGCCGGTACGGGCCAGCGCCCGCAGCGCCCGCACTTCGGAGCGGCGGTGGCTGCCGATGAGGTTGCCGGCGATGCCGTAGAGCCACGGCCGGGCACTGGCGCGCGCGACGTCGTAGCGGGCGCGGTTGCGGAAGGCGATGAGGAAGGTCTGCGCCGTGATGTCGTCGGCGTGACTGTCGCCCAGCCGGCGCATCACGTACCGGTGGATCTCGGCGGCGTGTCTGTCGTAAAGCCTGGCGAATACCTCCGGCCGCTCCAGGGATTCCTGGATGACCAGCGCGTCGTCGGTGGGTGGATCCCCCCACGAGGCCCTCGCTTCTTCGTGCAATAGGAGTGGAGTGCATTCCACCCCCTGTTGTCCGAAGCGGCCACGAGGGTTCACGCGCAGGTGTTGAACCGCTCGCACGGAGATGCGCCAGTTCATGTGCCCGGACAGCCCAATCGCGGCCCGGGGGCGCGCGTCCGCCAAGCGCGCGCCGTCGGGAGGCGCCCTGGCAGGGCGTTCCGGCTAGGCCCACACCCGTCAGGTGGCTGCGGACCTTCGGGGAGGTCGTGCGACCTGGGCACTCACGTCGAGGAGACGCGGCTGGAGCCACTGCTCGCGCTGCGCACGGCCCATGCGGCCGCAGTACTCCGCACTTACGCCCACCCCAGCCGGGAGGAGGCGCTCAAGGGTTCGGCCGGGCGGCGATGCTCATGGTGAGCCACGTCCTGCGGGCCGACAGCCGTAAGGTGACCACAACGTCGGTCAGGTCGAGTGGGGGCAGCATCGGCCGGATGACGGTGATTTCGTTGGTCTTGCCGCCCCCGCTGCAAACAAGCACCGTCCCAGCCAGGCGAGCGTCCGCTTTGCCACCCAAACGGCGCGGGACCACGAGAACGGGGCACTGCCGGAGACGGTGCCCCCACCCGGGTGGCTAGCGGCGGCGGTGTGCTTGATCTGGCGTGCTGCGCCCTGCGCGGGCGATCAGCAGGGCCACGTCGTCGTGGTTGTCGGGGTGCCGAAGGTCATGAAGGAGCCGGTCGCAGGTCTCTTCCAACAGGGAGTCGGGCGCGTCGAGGAGGCGCAGGAGGACATCGAGGCGTTCGTCGATGGGCTGGTGGCGGGTCTCGACGAGTCCGTCGGTGTACAGGACCAGCCGGTCGTCGGCGGCGAAGCGCACGGTGGTGGTTTCGAAGGGGATACCGCCGACGCCGAGGGGAGTGCCGGTGGGTAGCTCAAGCAATTGGGGGTGCCTGCCGTGGCGGATGAGGACAGGGGGCAGGTGGCCGGCGTTGGCGATGCGGCACTCGCCGCGGTGAGGGTCGTAGGCGGCGTAGATGCAGGTGGCGATGTAATGCTCCAGCTCGGAGGTGATCGCGTCGAGGTGCTCAAGGACCTGGGCGGGGTCGAGGTCCAGGCGGGCGAAGGCGGTGGTGGCGGTGCGCAGGCGGCCCATGGTGGCAGCGGCATCGATGCCGCTGCCCATGACGTCGCCCACGACGAGGGCGGTCTTGTCACCGCCGAGCGGGAGGACGTCGTACCAGTCGCCGCCGATCTCGTAGGCGGCCTGTGCCGGTAGGTAGCGGGAGGCGACCTGCAGGCCGGGCAGGTGGGGCGGGTGCTCGGGGAGCAGGCTGCGCTGCAGGGTTTCGGCGGCGTTGCGCACGCTCTGATGCGTGCGAGCGTTGTCGATGCACACCGCGGCGCGGAAGGCCAGTTCGGTCGCGATGGCGAGGTCGTCCTCGTCGAAAGGCCGCGGATCGCGGGCGCGGCTCAGCCCCAGGAAGCCGAGGACGGTGCCGCGTGCGCTGAGCGGAACCGCCATGTAGGAGTGCACTCCGGCGCGGGCCAGCAGCGTGGCGGCGTACTCGTCTCGGGCGATGCGCGTCAGGTCGTTTCCGTCGGCGTGGCGGATCAGGACGGGCCGCCCGGTGCGCACACACCGGGTGGCGAAGCGGTCGGCGTCGTAGGCGGTGATGTGGCCGGGCGGATCGGCGGCGTGGACGGCGTCGGTGGGGTAGGCGGCCTTCAACGCGAGAGCACGGAAGAGCGCCGGGCCGTCTCCGGTGGCGGGGCGGTGCTGGTCGACCACGGAGTCGAGCACGTCGACGGCGGCCAGGTCGGCGAAGTCGGGAACGGTGACCTCGGCCAATTCCCGGGCGGTCTGATCGATCTCCAGGGTGGTGCCGATGCGGGCGGAGCCGTCGGCGATCAGGGCCAGGCGGCGCCGCGTCTCGGTGGCTTCCATGGCCGCCTGGTACCGCTCGGTGACCTCCACCACGATGTCGGCCACCCCGAGAACGCGTCCTTGGGGGTCATCCAGCCGGTACAACGAGATCGACCAGGCGTGCTGGTGTCCCGGGTCCGCCGGGGTGCGGCCGACGATGGTGGACTGGTCGACCAGGGGTATCCCGGTCGTGAGGACCTGCCGCATCGCGGCCTCGGGCACCTCGAACTTCGTGGCCTTCATGATCTCGCGGTACCGGTGGCCGAGGTGCTGTGCCGCAGGTATGCCGTGCATGCGCTCCAAGGCGGGGTTGACGGCCACGTACCGGAGGTCGGTGTCGAGGATCGCGATCCCGATGGGGGACTGGAAGATCAGCCGGGTGGACAGGGCGACGTCCCGCTCCACCTCGCGCAGCATGGGCGAGTCGGCGCCGAGTCCGAGGGCGTAGAAGTCGCCGCGGTCGTCCAGCAGCCGCGTGTTGCGCAGCTCCACCAGCCGGGTGCTGCCGTCCTTGCATCGGATGGGGAACGTGCCGCCCCAGCTCTGGCCGGTCTCCATGACTTCGGCGAACTTCTTGATCACCCAGTCCCAGTGCTCTTCGTGCACCAGCAGCCGCGCAGCGTACTGCCCGAGCGCCTCCTGGGCGCTGTAGCCGTACAGCTCCTCGGCCTGCGGACTCCACAGGACGACCCGTCCGTCGGCGTCAATCAGCACGGCCGCGACACCAAGGAGGTCCATCAGGCCGCTTGGCTGCGACGGCCCGCTGTCTGGCCGGCCGATGTCCGCCCAGCCGGGGTCGGCGGGAGGCCGGTCGGCTTCGCTCATCGCAGGCATTCCTTCCGCCGGCCGGCGCTACGTGGGCGCGGCGTCGGTCTGACTGGAGCGGGGCCTGTTCGGGTCTGCAGGCGCTTCAGCTTCTATGGTCCCCCCGGACCCCAGCCAACACACCCCCTCCTCACCGTTCTGCTCGGGCAGAAGGGTCGATGTCACCGTGTAGACAGTCGTCGAGCACCGGCTCGCTGTCCGCCAGGAACGACTCGGCGTGCGTTTTCGGCGACGGGCTGTTCGGGGGCGACCCTCTCCCGTATGCGGCCTGTGCCGCTGTCGCGTCAGGAATAGGGTGCCGGGCTGATCTGGTAGCCACGGCGGCTTCCCTCGAGGCGCTGAGGCGCCTGCGCCCGGCTGGATATTCCGCGTGGTCGTTTCCGCCGTACCTCCCGCTTCCCTCACGCCGCGGGCAGGCCGCATGGACCGTACGGCAGGGCCAGACCGTCCGTTGTAACACCCGGCCACGAACGGTCCCACGGTAGGCGGGTCAGGTCTCGATCACGGCATCGCAGTCGGGGCAGACCACGGACGCGTACTTCGCGGGGTACCAGGGCGCCCCGGGGCGCTCGGCGGGCTTCCCACGGGGCGTTTCCATGGCGAAGGTGTCCTGCCGCAGAGGGTTCGCGGTCCCGTGGCGGCCGGCTCTCCCGGGGCGGTGGGCGCGGCGTGCACCCTGCGGACGGGTCGTTGTTCATCACCCGGTGTATCCGGGGAGGACCGTGCGGTCACCGGCTTGCCGAGCTCGTAGACCACGACCATGTCGCTCATGGCTCTACCGTAGGGCGCCCGGGGGCGAACCGCCCGCAGCCTCGCGCCGGATGGCTGTCATCGGCTGGCGGGCGCTCGGCGACGTCCGGGCGGCCTGCGGCCAGGGCCCGGACCGGCTCGGAGGCCGGGCCGAGCAGCACCACCAGGTCGCGGTCGGCGTAGGTCCGCAAGACCGGCCAGGACACGACTGGAAGGCCGGCACCGGCCTCGGCTGCGCGGCAGACAACACACAGGCACAGCCGCGCCCACCCGGCCGTGTTCTGCGCGAGCAGCGTCCCGCGAATGCAGGACGTCGGGCAGGCGTACTCGGGATTGACCAGAACCTTGCCTGGCGCCAGCAGGGCGGTGTGTGCGCCGAGGCCTTTGCCGGGCCCAGCCTTCTGTGCCTGGCCCTTCTGTGCCTGGTTCTGCCCTGCTCACTGTGCCGTTGGTCCCCGACGGGCGCAGCATAGAGGGAGAGCAGGTGAACGCACCCCGGCCAGCGGAAGGAGGTGCGAGGCATGCCTCAGTTCATGGACGTGCACCACAACATGAAGGGCGTCACCGCCGACCAGCTCAGGGAGGCCCACAACGCGGACCTTGCCATAGAGGAGGACGAGCGCGTGCACTTCGAACGGGCGTGGGCCGACCCCGAGTCGGGTCTTGTCTACTGCCTCTCCGAGGCACCCTCGGCAGAAGCGGTCCAGCGCATCCACGAGCGCGCCGGCCACAAGGCCGACGAGGTCCATCCGGTCCCCCTGTCGATCTGAAAACCCACAACGGCCCTCCGGCCGCAGACGGCGGTCGGAGGCCCGCCATGCCTGACGAGGCATCGCTGACGAGGCCCCTTGCGTGGAAGGTGTACCTCAGGAGCTGGCGCCGCTGACCCCGGGGGCGACGAAGCGCCGGTGCAGGGGGTAGAACTTCGGTTCGGGGTCGCTTTGCACGCCCAGTTCGCCCTTGAGTACGGGGGCGATTCTGGCCTCGATGAACCGGTTGAAGTGGTCCTCCGACTCCCAGATGTCCATCACGTTGAGGCCGCCGTGGACGAACCAGGCGGCGTGCAGCACGCACCCGTCCGGTGCGTCTTCTTCCCAGCGCACCCTCTGGCGCACCGCGTCGTACACGTCGGGTGTGATCTCGGGCCAGGAAAAGGTCATCACGACTGCCATGGAGTTTCCCTTTCGACCGCCTGGACACGCCGCGGCCGGACGGCCCGCGGCATAGCACTGCGAAGCTAAGCCGCGGGTATCGCCGGTGCACTCCGGGGCGTCCATCCGAGAATGGTGCGTGTCCGCGCGCAGAACGGGTCACCCCTCTCGGCCAAGCTGTCCAATTCCTCCTGGACCGGCCGGACACCGGCGTGCGAGAAGGCGGGGCCTCCGCCAGGCCGAGCGTACGCCTCCATCTCGCGATCGGTCGCGGGCAGTCACGCGACCGCCCACTGCAACCCGAGTTCGGCGAGTGCGGTGAGTTGTTCGGTGCTGAGTTTGACGCGCCTCGCTTTCGCGTTGGAGAGGAAGACTCCGAGCTTCACGTCGCCTCCCACGCACGGTGACGGGATGTAGCCTCGGCCCAGTTCCGCCTAGAGGACCTTGCGCACCGCCCCTGAGCCGTTGAGGAGCTCGTGGATGAGGGCCTCGGTCTCCGTCTCCAGTGAGCAGTCCAAGGATCGGTTCACCTGTTGCACCCGGGTGATGGCGGTATGCAGACCCTGCCGGTTCCCGGCCGCATGCTCGATCCGGAGCCAGTCCCGGTACAACAGCTCTGCTGTGGGGTCGACGTCCAGGCCGGTCGCGACGGCCTGTCGGGCCGCGCTGAGGTCGTGGTGCGGACCAGCGGGCGTGCGGTGCGCGGCCACGGAGTGCGCGACGTCGATGATCCGCGTGATCATTTCCTGGTGGTCCGGCTCGACCCAGGGCAGGGGTTTGCCCCCGAACGGCCGGCCGCGTACCAGGCCGAGGGCCTTCTCCAGATCGGGTAGGCCGGAGGGGCCCAGTGGCAGGGCGTGTTCGACGAGTTGCAGGAAACAGATCCAGTCGCAGCGCACACTGGGGGAGAGCCGGTACGGATCTTCGCCGGAGCTGCGGCGAGGCACGTAGGGATCGCCGGTGGGATCGCTGCCAAGACAGCGACGCAGACCCCCTATCCGGGCGTTGAGGGTGCTCACCGACCAGGGATTGACGGGATCCATGTCGGAGCACAGCACGTCGGCGCTGCGGCCAGGCTTAAACAGCAGCAGGGCGGCGAGCTGCGCTATCCGCGGGCCGTGGCCGGTGCTGTCCACGCCGGTCACCTCGACCGGGCCCAGGACTCGGATCTCCGGCGCGTGCAGGGCATGCGCCTCGGACTTCTCCACCCCCTCGTGGTCCTCGACCAAGTCCTCGGTGGCGTCCGCCTCTGCGACCTCTGCAGCGACCGTGGACTGCGGGGCCGCCGCGACTGCTGCTTCGGTGTCTGGGCCGGGCTCGTCGTGGCCCTGCGCCGGAACGACGGCGCTAGGCAGCAGACGCAGCCCGGACGGATCCGTGGTGGCGGCGACCAGGGCCGGGAACGCCTCGCTGCTTACGTCCGGTGCCGTTGCCGACGAAGGGCTCGCCGGCGCGATGAGGTCCTCCGATACGGGCGGTTGCGGCTGCGTAGTCTTGTCGGGCTCGTCCGGGACGTCCTGCCAGGGGCCCTCGGCCGGGTGGGGTGGCTGCCCGGACACCTTCAGCGCGGCGGTGATCTGCAGGTAGGCGGCGTGCTCCAGGCGCTGCACGGTGATGTCGATGCCGGCGTGGTCGAGGTGCTGCCGCTCGCTGACGGACGCGTGGAGGAGTCCCGCCTCGGGGAAATGGGCGGCCGCCGAGCTTGCCGGGGCGACGAGCGTGACGGGCACCGTACCGGACCTGCTGATCACATCGGCGAACTGCCAGGCCGTGTCTGCGTCCAGGGGGGATGCGCACAGCAGCAGGTACGGCTGATGCTGAGTCTCGGGCATCTGGTGTGTTTCCAGCAGCCGTTCGGACAGATCGCGCAGCGCGTGCTCGGCCTGCCGCATGTGGGCGATCCGCGCGGTGGGCAGCAACTGCGGCAAGTCGTCACCGAATCCGATCGCGACGACCTCGACCTCGTTCGCCCACGGGCTTATCCCGAGCTCCAGGGCGAGGGAGGTGCACAGTTCGGTGATGTGGACCGGGTTGCCGTCCAGCAGCAGCGCGGGCAACTGCGCGAGGTTGAGCAGCAGCAGATCACCCGCTTCGGTGCTGCCGATCGTGACCAAGCCTGGATACGGTGCTGGCACCTCACGGGCGGATGCCTCGTCCAAGAACTCAGCATCAGAAGGCAGGACCCACCAGCCCCCCGGTCCGGAGACGAACGGCGCCTGCGGCTCTTGGGACACATCCTCGGGCAGCACCTCCATCGCGCGGGCCCCGATCCGTGCGGCCCGCAGCAGCGGCAGACTGCCGATGATCTCTGGGCGAGCGAGCTGGTGGGCGAGAGTCCGCAGCGCAAGGTCCAAGCGGGCGGCTCCGCCGGGCTCGGCGGCCGCCGCCAACTGGGCCTCCGCCGTGGATGTCTCGGGCGAGATGGCGATTGTCTCGCCGGGTCTGCGGGGGCGTCGCTGCAGCGTCCGGCGCAGGGCGAGGGCACCGGTGACGGCGGCGGCCAGCAGCGCCCCGGCGCCGAGAACAGTGCGCCAGTTCAGCGGGCTGCTGGCCGGAGCCGTCGGCGGTGCCTCGGACGCCGAGGGGCCGGAGGACGAGGCAGCGGAGCCAGTTGACTCGGCCGAGGGCGAGACGGCGGAGGCCGAGGCGGTGGGCCCGGGTGTCGCAGGGGCCTGATCCTGGTCGGGCCGTTCGGCAGTGCGGATTGCCGATGCGCTGGGGGCCGGCGCCTGCGGAGCAGGTGTTGCCGTGTGGCTGGGCGCGGGCGCTCGCTCATCTCCCGTGCCCTCGCCCGGGTTCTGCTCGCTGTCGGGCTTCTGGCCGGCCGGGGGAGTGGTCTCGATGCGTCCCGACTCACCGCCCGACTCGCGGTCCGGGGGCGGCTGTTCGGGCTGGGTGCCGGGCACAGTGACCTGCTGCCCGGGGCGGATCAGGTCCGGGTCGGTGATAGCGGGCAGGCCGTCCGGCTGCGGCTTGCCGCGGCTGGCGTCGTAAAGCCGAGGCCAGTCGTTGCCGTCGCCGAGCTCCTCCTCGGCGATCTTCGACAGGTAGTCGCCGGACTGGACCGTGACGGTGTGCTCGCTCTTCTCGTCACCGACAGGCGCGGCGCTTGCACCCAGCTGCGTGCGGAGGCCTCCCGCGGCCTCCCCGGCATCGGGCATCTGCAGCTGCCAGCCCGGCTGCAGAAAGCTGTTCGCGCGGAAGACTTGGCCGTCGACCATGGTCCGGCCCTCGTTCAGGTCGGCGATCTCCCGCCACCGTTCGCCGTCCCCCAACTGCCGCTCGGCGATGGCCCACAGGCTTTCCGCCGGCCGCGTCTCGCGCACCGTGTATGCACGGTGCCTGGTGCCAGCGCGCGTCGCGTCTTGGTCGGCGTCGGCCGCCTGCGGGGCGTGGCTCTGGCCGGGCAGGCGGGCCGAGGCGGCGGAGGGTGCTGCGTGGGCGTCGGAGGCGAGGGCCGAGCTCGTGGGTAGCAGGACCAGGATGCTGCCGATCAGGAGCGCAGCGGCGCGCTGTGAGTTGCCCAGTCCGTGAGGAGCGTGCCAGGTCCTTCCGCGTAGCTGTGCGATGAGCTCGCGGATGGCGCAGAACGTGAATTGTGCCCACCCGATCCAGCCCACTGCGATGAGCAGGAGCAGGAACGCGGCGCCGGTGTCCTGGGGGTCCAGCAGGTGTGTGAGGTCGTCGTGGCTGGATGCCCAGATGGCCGGTGTGGCCCATGCCAGCAGCAGGGGGAGCCCGGCGACCGCGCCGGCCAGGACGAGCAGGCTCAAGCCGGCCCTGAGGGCGCGGCCGGCTGCGGCGGCGGGGGAGTGGGTGGTGCGCATCAGCTTCCTTCTTCTGGAGCAGTGACGCCGTACAGGAGGGTGGCCTCGCCGTGGCCGGCCACCGTGAGCGAGCCGATCCCGACGACGGACAGGAACTTGGTGTCGTAGGCGTCGTTGACGGTCACGGTGAGGCTCTTGCCGTCCCCGGAGACGCTGACGGTGCCGGTGGCGCCGACCGAGCTGAGGTAGGAGCGCGCGGCGGCGACCGCATCTGCCGGGTCCACGACCACGGCTTCGCCACTGATCGCCTTGGCGGGATCGATGGCCTGTCCGCCTGCCCGGGCGGCTTCCGCGGCGATGAAGTCGGCGCGTTCCACCGCGCGCATCTTGCTGCCGCCGTCGACCGCGACGCCGATGATGCCGATCAGCGCGACCACGCACACCGCGACGAACACCGTGATGCCACCGCGGTCGTCGAACCGTGCCCGCTCGCCCAGCCGATGGGAGACGAACACATCGGTGCGCGCGGACGTTGGAGATCTGTCGCGGATGGGCGGTCCTGAGACGCAGGTAGCCGAAGCGCGGCGCAACTATCCCGCGGCCAGGGGCGCAGAATTGAGTTCGCGTATCAACTGCGGGTGAGCAGTTCGCCGGCGCGGTCGGCGAGGACGGCCATTTCGTAGCCGACCAGGCCGACGTCGCATCCCTCGGCGGCGAGGACGCCGAGACAGCTGCCGTCGCGGATGCGACCGACCATGAGGAAGCCTCCGAGCATTTCGATCATGACGAGCTTCATGCCATGGAAGCCGTGTGTCGTCGCCGCGTTCTGGGCGAGGCTGGTGATGCCGGAGACGACGGCGGCCAGGTGGTCGGCCCGATCTCGGCCAAGGCTGTCCGAGGCGGCCATGAGCAGGCCGTCGGAGGAGACGGCGACAGCGTCGGTGACGCCGTCGGTGGTACGTGCGAACTCCGAGATGAGCCAGCCGAAACTCTGGACGGCGGTAGTCACGATGACACTCCTTGTGTGCTTCGGGCCTCGGCACGGGCGACACCTGCTCGGAAGCCGTTGAGGAGGGTGGAGACAGCAGGTTTGGCGGGCGGGGGTGTGGTGGAGGGGTCCTGTGCGGGGGCGAGCAGCCGGCCGGGAAGGACAAGGAGTGCGGACAGGCCGCCGCCGGTGGTGTCGAAGAGGTGGACTTGCGCGCCTTCACCGAGGCGGTGGGCGAGCCGGCCGACGACGAGGTGACCGAGGAACCGGGTGGGTGCGGCGAGGAAAGCCTCCTCACCGGAGTCGGAGAGGCGGGCGTTGGCGCGTTCCTTGTCGGCTTCGGACATGCCGACGCCGTGGTCGACGACGGCGAAGCTGTACGTGTCGTCCTCAGCGTCGTACCAGCCGTGCACCTCGACCGGTTCGGTCGGTGGCGAGAAGATCAACCCGTTCTCGATGAGTTCGGCGAGGAGGTGGGCGACATCGGCGACGGCGTGCCCGCGCACCCGCACCGGCTCCACGGTCGCGATCAGGACCCGACGGTACTGCTCCACCTCGGCGACGGCGGCCTGGACGACCTCCAGGCTGTCGGAAGGTGCTGCCGTGGGCCGCGGCGGATTCTGCCCGGCAAGGACCAGCAGGCTTTCGGCATTGCGCCGCATACGGGTGGCGAGGTGGTCGAGCTCGAAGAGCTCGGCGAGGGCGTCCGGGTCGAGTTCCTGCCGTTCCAGGCGGGTGATGAGGCTGAGCTGACGACGCACGAGGTTCTGGTTTCGGCGGCCGAGATTGGCGAGCGATTCGGTGGTGTTGCGGCGCAGGCCGGCCTGCTGGGCGGCCAGATGGAGGGCGGTGTGTTCCACCTGTTGCAGGGACGCGGCGACCTCCGCGATCTCCGCCGCACCGCCCAGCAGCCGTGAACCTGAGTGGCTCGACGTGGTCCTGCGGGGACTGCTGGATACGGGCGACGGTTGTGGGCAGCCGGTGCCGCGCCACGTCGTGGGCGGCCTCGGCGAGCGCGCCGAGCGGGCGCGTGAGGGAACGTGAGGCGAAGGCGGCGAGGGCGGCCATGAGCGTTCCCGCGACGAGATAGGCGGCGAGGCCCAGCTTGGCGTGGCGGCTGAGCCGGTCGGCCCGGTCCCGTACGTCGTCGCCGACCGACCGCTGGACGGCGTACAGATCGTCGACGAGTACGGTCATCGCGTCCCACCAGGTGCCGGCGTCGGCGCGCAGGGCGGAGCCGTCGGCGGTGCCTTCCGCTTGATTCTCGTAGGCGGTGGCGCGTTCGGCGTCCTCGGTGCCGAAGGCGTTCTCCAGGGCAGCGCGCTGGGGCGTGGTGGCGACCTGCCGGAAGCGGGCGAGGGCGGCGACGCGCGTGGCGCGCACCTCGGTGAATGCGAGGTACTCGCGGCCGTGGAAGGCACCCTCGGCGAACACGCCGTTGAGGAGCCCGCGTTCGAGAGCTACAGACTCCTTGGCCGCAGCCAGTTCCCGCAACGCCGCCGGGCTGTCGCTCAGTTGACGATCGGCGCGCGTCGCGGTCTCCGCCACCGGGTCGACGGCGTTGAGAGCGTTGACGGCGGTGGTGTAGGTCGCCCACGCAGTCTGTAACAAAGCCTCCTGCCGGGTTGCCCACCGCTGCGGTTACCTTCCCGAGGGCACGCTGCGCGACTCACATCGCTTCGGCGACGGCGCGTACCACGATGAGCACCTGCACGCCCGCCTGGCCACAGACGCAGGACCGGCCGATCCCACGGAGTGGGCGACTGCCTAGGTGCGGTCGCTCTCCGGGCGGCGTTCTTGTGTTCGAGTCCGGCGTACAGCCGACGCCGCGCGGTACACGGCGTGCTATTGGGTGGGTGTTTGTTGCCAATCCAGGAAGCAGTGCAGCCGGACGCCCGGCTCGCCAGGGTCCCGGGTCGTACGGTCCGCCGCACCGAGCCGTTCGCTCGCGTTCGGCGGATTCACTGCTTCCTGTACGGTCTCGGCGAGCTTGTCCATAAGGGCGCCTGCCTGCATTTCCCGAAAATACTGCACGCCGAGTGAATCAATATCTGTTCCCGTGAGGTGAGGGTTTGACGGACCGTGAAGTGAGCGTTTTTGCCGCGATAAGCTAAGTGGCATCATGTAACGAGCGCAGGCAGTTCCGGCGTGCTACTGTCGATCTCAGTTGCAGTTGTG
Source organism: Streptomyces sp. NBC_00299 (assembly GCF_036173045.1). Lineage (GTDB taxonomy): Bacteria > Actinomycetota > Actinomycetes > Streptomycetales > Streptomycetaceae > Streptomyces > Streptomyces machairae. The sequence continues at coordinate 263,008 of NZ_CP108039.1, read as the reverse complement.
GTTCCCAAAACTTCAAGTGCCCCCACTCGTCTCCTGTCGGTGGGAGCGCTTTTGTATTTCCGGTCATTTCCCGGGCGGGGTAATCATCGCGGCGACATGGCGTCCGCGCAGTGCGGATTCCGATGTACTGCCCCAAAGGAGATATGACATGGCTGCTGGTACCGTGAAGTGGTTCAATGCGGAAAAGGGCTTCGGCTTCATCGAGCAGGACGGTGGCGGCGCTGACGTGTTCGCCCACTACTCGAACATTGCCGCGCAGGGCTTTCGTGAGCTGCTCGAGGGTCAGAAGGTGACCTTCGACATCGCGCAGGGTCAGAAGGGCCCGACGGCCGAGAACATCGTTCCGGCCTGACGCTGACGCACATTTTGTAGCTGGGGCCCGCATCCTTCGGGGTGCGGGCCCCAGCTGCACGCATCTCTCGCAGCGGTTTCGCGTGTCGACGCGGAGGAATCCGCGGTCCCGCCACACGCGGCTTCTCCTTCAGGGATGCAGGCGCATCCTGAAGAGTTACACCGCAGTCGACGCCCGGATCTCAAGGTCTCCATAGCGCCACCCGTTTCAGCACCTGCGCCCCGGAGATTTCCGCCGGCCAGATCTGCTTTCTTTGCCACCGGTCCATACCTGTAATTCTCCATGCCGCTCATCGCTGCGGGAATTCCTTGATATGTGCCACATCGAGGAAGGTTCCGCATGAACCACACCCGTACGAACAACCGCTCCGCCCGCACCCGTAATGGCAGTGCCGACGCCGGAAAGGGCGGCGGCCGCTTCGGCTCGCAGGCACCGCGCCGTTCCGGTGGTCCCGCCCGTGCTGGCGGTTACGGCCGTCGGCCCGCCGCGGTGCAGGGTGAGTTCGCGCTCCCCAAAACGATCACTCCCGCGCTGCCCGCCGTTGAGGGCTTCGCTGATCTCGACATGCCCGAGCAGCTACTGGCCGAACTCGGCAAGCAGGGCGTGACCGCACCGTTCCCGATCCAGGGCGCGACGCTGCCGAACTCCCTCGCGGGCCGTGACGTCCTGGGCCGCGGGCGCACCGGTTCCGGCAAGACCCTGGCCTTCGGCCTCGCCCTGCTCGCCCGCACCGCTGGACAGCGTGCCGAGCCCGGCCAGCCGCTGGGATTGATCCTCGTACCGACGCGTGAGCTGGCGCAGCAGGTGACGGACGCGCTCACGCCGTACGCCCGCTCCGTCAAGCTGCGGCTGGCCACGGTGGTGGGCGGGATGTCGATCGGCCGGCAGGTCGGCGCGCTGCGCGGCGGGGCCGAGGTCGTCGTCGCGACCCCGGGCCGGCTCAAGGACCTCATCGACCGTGGCGACTGCCGGCTGGACCAGGTGGGCATCACGGTGCTGGACGAGGCTGACCAGATGGCTGACATGGGTTTCATGCCGCAGGTCACCGCGCTGCTCGACCAGGTGCGTCCGGAGGGGCAGCGGATGCTGTTCTCCGCCACCTTGGACCGTAACGTCGACCTGCTGGTGCGCCGCTATCTGACCGACCCCGTTGTGCATTCGGTCGACCCGTCAGCCGGTGCGGTCACGACGATGCAGCACCACGTCCTGCACGTCCACGGCGTCGACAAGCAGGCTGCCACGACCGAGATCGCCGCCCGCGACGGCCGCGTGATCATGTTCCTGGACACCAAGCACGCCGTCGACCGGCTGACCCAGGACCTGCTCAACAGCGGGGTCCGGGCCGCGGCGCTGCACGGCGGCAAGTCGCAGCCGCAGCGCACCCGCACGCTGGCGCAGTTCAAGACGGGGCACGTCACCGTGCTGGTGGCGACCAATGTCGCGGCGCGCGGCATCCACGTCGACAACCTCGACCTCGTCGTCAACGTCGATCCGCCGACCGACCACAAGGACTACCTGCACCGCGGCGGTCGTACCGCCCGCGCGGGCGAGTCCGGCAGTGTCGTCACCCTCGTGACACCGAACCAGCGCCGCGGCATGGTCCGCCTCATGTCGGACGCCGGAATCCGGCCGCAGACCACCCAGATCCGCTCGGGCGACGAGGCCCTGAGCCGGATCACCGGTGCCCAGGCCCCGTCCGGCATCCCGGTCGTCATCACCGCACCGGTGGTCGAGCGCCCCAAGCGCAGCTCGTCCTCGCGCGGCCGACGCCGCCCCGCTTCGGCGAGCCGGCGCGCCCCCGTACGCCAGTCCGTCTTCGGCGCGGTGGCCTAGAACATTCGTGATCAGGAAGCTGGCCCATCTCTGTAGGAGGCACCTTTTGACGCTGGTTCAGATGCAACCCCGCCCGGTGGACGTCAACCCCGTGCACAGGACGGTGGCTGAGGTCATGGACGCGGCCGGACCGCAGGTCTGTGACGACATGACCGTCGAGGTCGCGCTGGCCGTCATGGCCGCCGCCCGCACGGGTCAGCTGCTCGTCTGCGACGAGGACGGCCAGTGCACCGGCCTGGTCACCCAGACCGAACTCACCGCCGTCCGCGACAGCTCTGCATACACGGACCGCGTCCGCCTGCGCGAGATCCTCGGCGACCCCGGCTCGTTCACCTCACCCGTGACCACGATGGCCGAAGCCGAGCACGCCATGCGCACTCGTCGGCTCGGTGTCTTGCCGGTGGTCGACGAGCAAGGCAGCGCGCTGGGCATCCTCGCCCTCTCCCAGTGAAATCGCCTCACCCCTGATCGGACCGCTCTCCCTTTCTCCCTGTGAGGTCACATGCGTTGCGTCATCGCCCGCTTCCCCTTCGAGCTCACCAAGGGCGGCGTGCTGGAATCGATGAAGGGCGTCAAGCCCGAACCGGTCACCGGCGAGTCGGTGATCATCGGCCGTCGCCACTACCCGCTCAAGCAGGTCGGCCAGGTCATCACCCGACAGGACCGCCGTGACTTCAGCGCCGCCGAAGTCCTCCGGGCCATGACACAGCTTGGCTTCACCTGCCGCACCCTCCCTAAGGCCGCGCCTCCGGGCATCCTCGGCTCGCTGCAGCACGCCTCCGCGATGCTCGGCACCCCCGTCACGGTCTGACGGGTAAACAGGCACGAGCCGACACCTGAGCAGCAGTGTGGGCGCGACCGGTACGCCGGTCGCGCCCACACTGCTGGCAGCGGGTTCCCGTTGACGCCGCTCAGTGGTCGGAAGAGCTGAAAGTCGCCCACGGTCCAGGTGCTGACGTCCTCGATCGCACCTGGTACATCCTGCCCGTCTCCGGGATACCCACCGTGCCCTGCAGGATCCGGGCGACATGGAAGTACAGATGCGTGGGTGGCCCTTCCTTCTTCGCGGGAGTGTCGAAGACGACGGCGAACTCGCCCAAGCGGGCGGAATCCGTCAGCACATCCGACACCCTCTGCCCCACCTGGCTGCGGGAACCGGCCGACCGGTGATGACAGCGCCACCGGTGGCCACGGTCAGGGAAATCTGATTGCTCTGCTCGGACTCCGCCAAGGCGGCGACGTCAACGAGCAGCTCGTCAGGCTTCCCTACGTTGTTCTGCGGGCCGTGGTGAACCCCTCGTATGGTTCATCCACCCAGGGGCGTCTTGTGGCTTTCAGGCTTCTGCCGCTTGTGGCTGACATCGATTGGCCGCCCGACGCCCCACGACGACTCGGCTGCCAATTAGGAAATGCGAATGATCGCTCCGTAGGGAATCGACAGCGAGGTCGTCCGTCGGGAGGCACTAGCAGAACACCGCACGGAGGCACCACATGGCCACGATCTGGGCCGGCATCGACGCAGGCAAGACCCACCACCACTGCGTCGCGATCGACGAGAGCGGCCATCGGCTGCTATCCCGACGCGTCACCAACGACGAACCTGAAATCCTCGAACTTCTCACCGACGTAGTGGCCCTGGGCGACGAGGTGACCTGGGGAATCGACCTTGCCGACGGCGGAGCCGCCCTGGCCATCACGATCCTCCTCAACCACGACCAGCCAGTGCTCTACCTCTCCGGCCGAGCCATCCACCGCGCCTCCGAGGGCTACCGCGGTGAGGGCAAGACCGACGCCAAGGACGCGGCTGTCATCGCGGACCAGGCCCGGATCCGTCGTGACCTGCATCCTTTACGCACCGGCGACGAGACTGTGACCGACCTCAAGATCCTCACCAACCGGCGGACGGACCTGGTGGCCGACCGCACCCGCACCGTCAACCGGCTCCGGGCTCATCTCACCAGCATTTTCCCCGGGTTGGAGCGAGCGCTCGACCTCACCAACACTGGCCCGCTCACCCTGTTGACTGGCTACCAGACCCCAGCCGCCCTCCGGCGCCTCGGCGTCAGGCGCCTTAAGGCCTGGCTGCGCAACCGCAGTGCTCGCAACGCCGATCAACTTGCCGGCGTCGCTCCGGCACCACGGGACTCCGGGAAGGTCAGCGGCAACCTGCGGCGGCCCCAGCGATACAATCGAAGACTCCAACGCGTCTTCTACACCTCAGCGTTGTTCAGCATCCGAGGGTCCGAGGAGTCCCGCCGGTTCTACGATCGCAAACGAGCCGAAGGTAAACGCCACACCCAGGCCGTCATGGCACTCGCCCGCCGTCGCGTCAACGTGATCTGGGCTCTCCTCCGCGATGGACGGCGTTACGAGCCCGTGTCACCGACCGCTCTCGCGGCTTGACAAACGGCATTAGGAATCGACGTGAGTATGGACTGTAGTCGCCGGCCATCCGGCTGCTTGAGCGGTGACGCAACCGGTCAAGGCAGGCGCTCAAGGTCTTGCCGCGGGAGGCCCGGCGGGTGACCGCCGTGGCGCGGGCGAGGCGGTTGACCTTGGGCCAGCCGAAGCCCCCGATGCCGCCGGCAGGTCAGGGGTACGCATGCGCGGCACATGCCGACTGGGATCGTGAACGGCGACCTCGATGGTGTCGGCGTGCGCAGTCAGGTCCAGGGTGCAAGTGCCCCCGCCGTGGCGCAGGGCGTTGGTGACGAGCTCGGACACGACCAAGGCCACGGTGTCAGCGGTTGCTGGCGCCACGGCAGGCTGCCGCCAGCCTTCGAGGAAGGCCCGTGCCGCATCGCGTGCGTCGGCAAAAGGACCACAGTCGACGCATGGTGGCACGCTGCCGTGAGCCCGTCTCTCGGCGGCCCACGGTCTGCTTGAGCAGGAGCGTCAGCCCCCGGAGCGCGGCACCGTGTGCACATTTCCACGAGCTGCTCGATCATCCGGGATCGTCGAGGGCGGCGCAGGCCCTCGTGCCACGTCCGTCAACGGGCGATCTGCGGGGCGTCACGGCTGGAAACGTCCGTCCCGGTCGGTGGTGTTCCTCACGAGAAACGAGATGCCCAGTGGGGCCGGTGCCCGCCGACGGTAGCCGCGGCGCAGTCGGCGACGTCACGCTCAGCCCGACGTGCTGCTCGCCCGTGGGCCACTCCGAGCGCCGGACTGAGCCGCGGAGCTGCTTGAGCCATCCGGGGACCGGTCGAGGCAGACCGGTAGAGGCGGATTGCCTCGTCTTCGCGCGCCCGGAAATCTATGCCAGCCGGAGTAGACATTGGATGGTGGTCTGGTTATGGTTTCTCTCGTAGTCGAGATCGAGCGAGGCCCGGCAGGGATGAACTGCCGGGCAGTAGTGCAGCAGTTGCAGTTTGCAGGGCGGTGCGGTGGTGGAGTTCCGGAGCCAGAGCAGTTACAGGACGGTGACGGGACTGACGACCGGACCGGGTGGCCCGCAGTGATCAGGGGCCGCCATGAGCAGTACCGCAGTGGCAGTACCCGTAAGTGAAGGTTCGCAGTACCCAGCAGTGAAGTCAGTGAGCAGTACCTCGGTGAAGGCGTCGGCTGCGGGCGCGCGCATCGGGAGGTTCGGCAGTGGGGTTCCAAGCCAGGGCAGACGCACTACGGGCGACGGGGCTGGCTGCCGAAGAGTGGCGCTGTTCGAGGCCACCAGCAGTTCGCGGTACCAGCAATTCGCAGTTTCCGTTAGTGAGTAGTTGCTCAAGAGGGAAGAACGGAGGAGCCGAGCGCCATCAGGATCGCCCGGGCGGAAGTCTTGGACCCGGGTACCGCAGGACATCGATAGTGAGGTGGTCTCCGGTCAGGCAACCGCGATCCCCGCGCCCCCGACAGCGTCTCGGTCGGGTCTGCGGAAACAGAGGGCCGGTGCAGTATCAGGGCCGGCAGATGGTGTAGTAGTTCCTTCGGGGCCCTGGTGCCAGTACGGCGCCGGGGCCCCTCCACGCGTTCCCCAGAGAGGTGCAATGACAGCAGACGACACGCTCGGCCGTCTCGATGACGACGACTACCCCGCCTACACCATGGGCCGGGCCGCCGAACTGCTCGGCACCACACAGGGCTTCCTCCGCGCCATCGGCGAACACCGCCTTATCACCCCACTCCGCTCCGCAGGCGGCCACCGCCGCTACTCCCGCTACCAGCTGCGCATCGCCGCCCGGGCCCGCGAACTCGTCGACCACGGGACCCCCATCGAGGCCGCCTGCCGGATCGTCATCCTCGAAGACCAGCTCGAGGAAGCCCAGCGCCTCAACGCCGAATATCGCCGCGCTGCCAATCCAGCGAACCCAACGGCAGCAGCATGAGATGAGCGTGCCCGTCAGCGTCGGCGGGCACGTACGTACGGTCTCGGTGTACGGCGTGATCATTTCCTATGGTGACGCGGCGTGTGGGCGTGTAGCGTCTGCGTCAGCTGTCGTGGTTCGGATTTCCCTCTTGCCCGCGCCTCTGGTGTGGGCGTTTTGCTGTGCCGTGCCGCAGGGACCAGGGCGATCACCTCCGCCTGCCACATGGAGTGGCAGGCGTTCATCGACTGGAAGGCTTGAGACATGGCTACCGGAACTGTGAAGTGGTTCAACGCGGAGAAGGGCTTCGGCTTCATCGCCCAGGACGGCGGCGGCCCGGATGTCTTCGCGCACTACTCCGCGATCAACTCCACGGGCTTTCGTGAACTCCAGGAGGGCCAGGCCGTGACGTTCGACATCACCCAGGGCCAGAAAGGTCCGCAGGCCGAGAACATCAACCTGACCTGACCTCGCAGGCCTGCCCGCGGGATCGTGCACACCGGGCCCGGTGGCCGCCGCCCGTGCGGGCCCTGCCGCCCACCCGGACGAAGGCGCCTGCTCTCGTGCCGGGCCGGCACAGGATCAGGGGCCGCGCAGCCATTGCTGCGCGGCCCCTGATCTGCGGAGCCCCTGGGCCGGTGCGACTTCGGCCCGGAGCTTTCTGGCCCAGTCGCTTCAAGCGTCGTCGGGCACGGGAACCGCATGTCCTGCGCGGCTGCCGTGCAGCTTGGGAAGAGCCGACGTTCAGACGCTCGTCCAGGCATCGAGGAAGGCTTTCCGTCCAGCCGGATCATCCGACCTGCGGTCTGCGTGCAGGACGCGCCAGGCGGTGAGCTCGAGATCTCGGAGCCACAGTTCTCCGATGACCTGTGTCTTGAGGTCGGGCAGATGGTCGGACTCGATGAGGGCCTGACCGATCACCTCCCCGGCCGCGACGCGCTGGGGCGGGGTCATCTCGTTGAAGGCCGAGAGGACCTGCCGGGCCAGGGCTGTTCCCTCTCCTGCAAGCGAACGCAGCACCAGAGCCTTGATGTTGACGGGCAGCAGGTACGCGGTGCCCGACGACCTCCACAGGTCCGACCAGAACCGTTCTCCTGCCTTGGTGGGGCCAGGCAGCGCGGCCAGCAGCCCAAGGAGATGGCCGGTGGCCGCATAGCCGTCGCAGTGGGCGGCTGCGACGACTGCGATACCGGCGACGCCCTCCACATCGAGCCGGCCAGCTTCGAGATGCGGAGCCAGATCCAGTTGATGTTCCAACTGGCCTGCGAGGGCGCTGGATACGTGGGGGTGGACCTCAGGAAGCATCGGCGATCCTTGTGCGTAGGCGAGCGGAGATGCCCGTTCGGAAGCCCTGATTGTTCCCATGACCAGCCGTTCTACTCGACTTCGGCAGGCCCAGTTGGCGGTAGCGTCAACTGGGCTTGAGTGCACACGGTGGCAAACCGACTCGGGCCGTGCTCCTCCTCCCGCCGGACCAGCGGTCTGAGCTGAACCGGATTTCGTAGCGGCCCTGAAGCCAGGCTTGATCGCCCCGGCGGATGGGAGACCTCCGTCCAGTCGCGCATGGCGCCCGGTACCTGGGCATCCACAAAGAGGTTTTGTGGAACTGGGTCCGCCAGGCCGAAGCAGACCAGGGCGGCCGACCTGATCTGCTCACCACGGCCGAGAGGAATGAACTCGCACAACTCCGCAACGAGAACGCCGAGTTGAGGCGAGCGAATGAGATCATGAGCACGCTTTCGCCCTCGGACCGCCAGCGTCGGATCCACTTGTGGGTGGTGGGGCGGGAGATGCCCATTTCCGCGGCCACGTGCGCGACGGGACGGCCGGAGCGGACACGGGCGATCAGCAGTCGCCTGCCGTGAACGGTCAGCCGGGCATTACGGTGGGACACGAAGGCCTCCGTGCGGCGAAGATTCGACACCTCCACCACACACGGAGGCCTTCGCCATGATCAAGCCCGGCCAGCGTTAACAACGCTCGTGGTCAATACACCTAGGTCGACAGACCCCACGGGACTGCCGCGCCGGCGACAGCGCGCTGGCGTCTGGTGCTCGGTCATCGCCGCAGCCTACGAGCCGACACCACCCGTCGCACCGCCTGGTCTCCTTGGCATTGCCGGGTCGGGCGATGTTGATGGCTTGGGCATCATCCCCAGGCGCTGGGCCAAGGCGGCCTCGATATGAAACCTCAGCGCGCGGCGCTGCTGCCCCGCCCCGTACGGCCACCGGTCCAGAACCCCCCGTTCGTCGTCCACACCCGCACAACGAGCGAGGCGCTGCCTGCGCTGTCGGCCGAACGAGGGCCGACCACTCTGCGGCCGGTGGTCTCGTAGACCGGGTGGTCCAGCGGCGGTGGAATCGGCCTGCCGGTTGCGTATGTGAGCACGGGACGGACACCCCAGAAACCCGTCGACGAGGACATCGAGGGTGCAGCCGCGGGTACCGGAAGAGGGGGCGCAGTGCAAGGCGTGTCCGACGGGTAGTTGTCATCGGAAGGTGAAAGAGGCGACGAGACACCTCCGCCGCATCGGAGAGTCAGATTCCACTGCAGCAGGTTGTGGCCGCAGGCACGGGTCCCACCGTGTCCGCGGCCTCAGTCCCACGGCCGCTCAGCCGACGCACGTGTCCCCCGGGGCTTTCCGAGTAAACCCGATCGAGGAGATGTGCACCGCGTTTGCGGCCACGGTGCCCCGGCGGCGGGATCAGATTCGCAGGCCGCATCGGGAGGTCGGGCTGGCAGGGGCTGCATCCCCGCAGCCTGGCGGTGAGGAGTCGGCGGGATCTCGTCGCGGCTGACCGCGCGTCGCCGTTTGCTTTATGCCCGTCACCGAAGCCCTGACCCGGCCAGGCTCTTTCCCAACCACTGCGGCCGCGCGGCTACTTCCCCCCGTGGGGGCTCCTGGCGCCAGCACCCGCTATTGCCCTCTCTGCCCAGCAGCATCGTCGGCCGCCGAGGACGACGGCGTGGGCGATGAACGCGGCGGAGGTGGTCTTGCCGGTGCCGCCCTTGAGCAGGCCGACGACGATGACGAAGGCGTCCCGAGGACCTGCCCTTTGCCGCGGTCGACGACAACAGTGGTCGGCGGCTCTACCCTGTCGCTCGCCATCTGTGCGCCGAGTACCGGGTGGGCCTGCTGCGGCCGCGCCGTCAGCTCCGCCGGACCGCCCCGAGCTGGGCCCGGTGGAGGTCTGGGGCGGTGAATCGTTGCGCCACCGTGCGCAGGACGCGGGCCATCGCCTGGGCGGGTGGGGTGGCGGGGCGTGCCGCGGCGCGTGCGAGGAGGATGCGGCGGGTGGGGGCGGGGACGTCGGAGGCGAACGGCAGGAGGCGTACGTCGCTGCGTCGGCTGGTGAGGGCCAGGCGGGGTGCGAGCGCGATGCCGAGACCGGCGGCGACCATGGCCTGCGCCTCCTGGTAGTCGTGCGAGGAGTAGGCGATGCGCGGCTCGAAGCCCGCCTGGCGGCAGCTGCGACGGAGGACATCGGCGACGGGGTGGTTGTCGGCGCGGATGATCCACTCCTGGTCGGCGAGGTCGCCGAGGCGCACGGAGGGATCTGTGCGCAGGGGTGAGTCGGCGGGGACGACCAGCACAGTGGGGTCGTCCAGCAGGTGGGTGAGGGAGAGCGCCGGATCGTCGAGGCGGTTCCATTCGTAGTCCCAGAGCAGCCCCTGCTCCACTTCGCCGGTGTGCAGCATCTCCCTGAGCTCCGCGAGGACTCCGGCGCGTACCTCGATGCGGATACCGGCGTGGCGACGTCGGAAACGCGTGAGCGCCAGCGGCAGCAGGGACGCGCTCGCTGTGGGGAAGGAACCGAGCCGCAAGGTGCCCTGGTCAAGGGCGGTGAAGGAGTCCAGGTCGGCCTGGGCGGCACGGAGCTCCCGGCGGATGGCCTGACCGCGTTCGGCCAGCGCGGCACCCGGCGGGGTGGGCCGGATACCGCGGGGCAGCCGCTCGATGAGGGGCTGCCCTGCCTCCTGCTCCAGCAGGGACATCTGCTGGGAGGCGGCGGAGGTGGTCATGCCGAGGGCTTCCGCCGCGGCAGTGAGTGAACCGCGTTCGGTGGCCTCGGTGAGCAGCAGCAGACGGCGGACGTTGAGCATGCCGTCGACTTTAGCTGAGCTAAACCCAGGTGAAGCGAACTGCGATTGTTCCGAAGTCATGCCTCTGCGAAGGTCTCCGCAATCGCCGAGCGGTTCACCGGCCCGCAATGGGCCTGTAACCGCTGCCTCGGCCTTTTCCCTACCTCCGTTGATCCAGGAAGAGCCTCAGACGTGCACATTCCCGCGACCCTGGTGCGTGGCGGCACAAGCAAGTGCTGGTTGTTCAACCAGGTCGAAGTCCCTGCCGACCGTGGCGACCTCGAAAGGCTGCTGGTCGCCGCGTACGGCGCCACCGATCCCGTGGAGCTGGACGGGGTGGGCGGGGCAACCCCCACCACCTCGAAAGCGGCCGTGGTCAGCGCCTCATCCCAGCCTGGCATCGACGTCGACTACCTCTTCGCTCAAGTCGGCATCGGGACGGGCTCGGTGGAGTGGACGAGCAACTGCGGCAACTGCGCCACCGGCGTCGCCCTGTACGCGGTGACCAAAGGAATGGTTCCGGTCACCGGCGACCGGACGCGCGTGGTGATGCGCAACACCAATACCGGCGCGGTCCTCGAAGGGATCGTCGACACCCCCGGAGGCGTGGTGCACCACTTCGGTCGCCAGACGGTACCCGGCACCCGTGCCGGCGGGGTCGCGGTCGGCCTCACCTTCCGCGACCCCGCCGGTGGCGCCACCGGCTCGCTGCTCCCCACCGGCCAGGCCATCCAGGACCTGCGGGTCGGCGCCGCCGAGCCGGTACGCGTGAGCATGGTGAGCGCAGGAGCTCCGGTCGTCCTTGTCGACGCCGCCAGTGCCGGGCGTACCGGTGCCGAGTCACTGGAGCGGATGAGCGCAGACGTCCCCTGGCTGCGCACCGTCCGTCATACCGCCGCACCCCTGATGGGTCTGTGCCGGCCGGGCGAGGAACCGGGCGACGCGGTGCCCAAGGTGGGCCTGGTCGGCCCGCCGGTGCCGTACACCACCACCCTCGGTGAACCGATCGGTGCCGAGGACTACGACGTGTCGGTGCGCATGCTCACCATGAACGCCCCGCACCCCGCGATCGGCCTGACCTCTGCCGTCGCCGTCGCGGCGGCCGGGCTGCTGGAGCGGTCCGTGGTCTCCCGGGCCACGGGCGCCCCGACCGATGAGTGGCTACGCCTCGGCACGTCCGCCGGCGTCGTCGCGGTCCGCTGCACCGAGGTAAGGGACGGCCTGCCGCACCGGGTCACCGTGCAGCGCGCGGCCCGTCTGCTCGCCGACGCCCGAATCTACGTACCGGAAGCAGGCAGCCCACAAGCCGCCTGAGCCGCGACGAACATCACCTCGGTCAGGCCGGCTCCCCGCCGTCCACACCGGGATACCCTCGCGCCTTCGGGGCGCGCCACCCCGTCCCCACCGCACCAAGGACAAAGATGTCTGCTGAAGTGATCTCCATAGGCGCCCTGCTGGTGATGTTCGTGGTCGGCACCGTGCTGCCGATCAACCTGGGCATCCTCGCCTTCGTCGCCACCTTCGCCGTCGGGACCGCCTCGCTCGGCCTCACCGAGGACGAGATCTTCGAGGGGTTCCCGGCGAAGCTCTTCGTCACCATCGTCGGAGTCACCTACCTGTTCTCCGTCGCCCGCCGCAACGGCACCATCGACTGGCTCGTCGCGGCCGGGGTGCGGCTGGTACGCGGCAAGGTCGCGCTGATCCCCTGGGTGCTGTTCCTGGTGGCCGCCCTGCTGACGGCGTTCGGTACGTTCACCCCGGCCGCGGTTGCGATCCTCGCGCCGATCGGCATGAACTTCGCCTACCGCTACAAGCTCAACCCGCTTGTGGTCGGCATGATGGTGATCAGTGGCGGACACGCGGGCGCCTTCTCTCCCCTGGCCGTCTCCGGTGCGCTGGTGCTCGGCCTCGTGGACAAGACCGATCTGCAGGTCTCCGCCGTGGCGCTGTTCAGCGCCAGCTTCGTGATCAACCTGGTGCTCTCGATCCTCACCTACGCCCTGCTCGCCAAGCGCCCCGCCCCGCTGGCCGAGGGTGCGGCGGAGGCAGCCGACGACGAGGACCTCGCCGTCTCCGGCAGGCCCGATTGGCGGCAGTGGCTCACCCTCGCCTCTCTGGCGGCTCTCGTCGTCGGCGCGCTCGGCTTCCACTTGGAGATCGGCTTCCTTGCGTTGGCTGCCGGTGCCCTGCTTGCGCTAGTGGACATGAAGCGGCAGGAGAAGGCTGTCGACGGCGTCAGCTGGTCCACCCTGCTTCTGGTCGCGGGCATGATGACGTACATCGCGATGCTGGAGAAGGCCGGCATCATCGAGGAGATCTCCGAACACGCGGCGGGCCTGGGCGCCCCGGTCCTCGTCGCCCTGCTGCTGTGCTTCACCGTGGCCCTCACCTCCGCGTTCGCTTCCTCCACCGCGATTCTCACAGCGATCATCCCGATCGCCGTACCGCTGCTGCTCTCCAGCCACCTCAACGGCGCCGGACTGATCGCCGCGCTCGCCGTCTCCACAACGATCGTCGACACCTCTCCCTTCTCGACCAACGGAGCACTCGTCCTCAGCAATGCCCGTGGTGTGGACGCCCGCCGCTTCTACCGTCAGGTCATCGGCTACACCGGCGGAATCGTCGCCCTCGGCCCCGTCGTCGCCTGGGGCGCCCTGGTCCTGCCCTGGTCATAGTGCAAAGTCCACGAACGAGCAGAACATCCGCAGGCCGCTCTGCTGCCCGCGCACCGTCGAGTGCGCCAGCGGCGACTGGCCGGGACATATGGGCGGAGAAGTACACCTCGACGTCCTCCGCGGTCCACTGCCACGGATACGTCCGTTGAACAGAGCGAACCGGCGCACCATGCTCACACGTTCCGCGATCGTCTTCCTCCCCAGCAGACGGCTCTCTTGCTGCCCGGCCCAGCCCGTCAGCATCGCGTCGAACATCGCCGGCGCCGGATCCAGCGCACGCACATTCCGCGGAACCACCAGCCGCATCGCACCCGGCGCATCGACCCCATCCACGCCCGCCCCCGTAGTTGCATCGGATGCAACATCGTGGCGTCAGCTCGAAGTCGCCCCAGACCAAGGCACGTCACGTCACCTGAACGAGCGACTCTCCCACGGAAGTCGACCAGGTCAGGCCATGGCCTCTCAGGAAGCGGAATGATGCAGCCAGCACAACGCCGCCCACTTGCTGTCCCACGCTTCGGCGAGTGGCACCATGTGGTCGATGTCGAGTCCGGATGCCGACGTCACGACGGTGGCGTCGTAGTACGACCATCAGCTTCCGCCGGTCAGACGGCAGCCGGGGCCGACGGTGGGCGGTGTGCGTGCTTCGTGGAGGAGGACTTCCGCGCGGGTGTTGCAGCTGTCTGCCGGGTTGTTGCCGGTGTTCCAGTGGTGGAACTTGTTCCGGTCGTAGACGTCGCGGGACTCCGTGCCCACGAAAAGGCCGGCGACGGCTTCGGTCAGGGGCAGGATCTCGGCAGCGTAGGCCGGGGCGGAGACGGTGGCGGGCAGGACGGCGAGGGCAACAGCCGCGAGGCCGCGCTGGACAGCTTTGACCATGCGCCGTTGATAGCCCGGCTGAAGGGGGGCGTGATCAGCGGTCTATCCAGTGCGCCGCCTTGTGAGTGGCAGGGTCATACCGGATATGGGAATCCCCCTGCCCCCGCCCAGTGCGGCGGGCTGCGTCAGCGTTCCTGGATCGGCCTCTGGCGCAGGAATTGCCACCAGGCGTCAAGGCAATCGGGCGGGGTGCTCGAGACGGGTGTCTCTTTCCCTGCATCTGCCTGGCACTGTGGGCACAGTTCATGGTGGCCCTGGTCGGTGATCACGCTGCCCCATCCCCGGCATACGGCGCAGCCGCGGGCCCGGACCGGGTCAGCGCGAGGACTGGGCCTGGAAGGGGATTCCCCTGTGCGGGCCATCATGGCGGCCTCCTGAGTGAACAAAGGGACGGGATGCGGTTTGCCGGTCCTTCACATGCATCGGCCTCCCAGGCATCACACCGTCGGCCCACGACATGACCGGGTGCCCCTGTGCGGCCGCCCCACGCGTGGTGTTGCGCGGGCCCGCCATCACTCCACGGCCTGCGGCTCAGGTCGGCCCTAAAGAACTCCTGACCAGCAGGGTCTGCCATGCGCACGAGGATCCCGCCCGGACGTCCCGAGACATCCGGATACGGCCGAACCTAAGAACCCCGACCCGCCCCACTGACATTGCGGGGCAGGCACCAGTAGGAGAGGCGCCGTTGTGGGTACACGGGAAAGCGGCAACTACCTGCAGTGGGAGGCGATCATGCTCATCCTGGGAATCATCCTGCTGGTGGTCGGCTTTGTCCCCGGCATCGCAATCCTGTGGACCATCGGCATCATCCTTGCCGTGATCGGCGCCATCCTGTGGATCTTGGGTTCCGTGGGGCACGCGGTCGCCGGCCGTCGGCACTACTGGTGATCAACCAACCATCTTCAATCCAGCATCAGCGGTCAGACATGTCCTGCGTGATCCCGGTGGTGCGGCCGCGCGCTGCGTGTGCAGATGCGAGGGAGAGCGTCTTACGAATGCGTAATCGGGCTTTGCCGTCTTCGGAATCCGATGGGGCGGGCGGATGGTTCTGCAGTGCCCCGGCTACCCGGTCGGCGCATCGCACAGGACGCCAGGACAGCGCTGCAGCGGGAGGCGTCATGGCTCAGCACGTACGGGACATCATGACCAGCCAGCTGGTGACGGTGGAGCCGCAGACTTCGGTAACGGCGGTTGCCAAGAAGATGCGCGACGAGGACATCGGGGTCGTGCTGGTGACCGAGGGCGACGAGCTGCGTGGTCTGGTCAGCGACCGCGACCTGGTGGTGCGGGCCCTGGCAGAGGGCGGCGACTCGGAACGGACGACCGTGGCCTCCGCCTGCAGCGACGATTTAGTCACTGTGTCCCTCGACGAGGATCTCGATCGTGCGGTGGAGATCATGCGAGAGCACTCCGTGCGCCGCCTGCCGGTCGTCGACGCCGGCCCCCGGTAGGCATCGTCTCCATCGGTGACATGACCATCGAACGGGACGCGAGGTCGGCGCTCGGCGACATCAGCGCCGCCAAGCCGAACCAGTAGGAAACCCGCGACGCGGCAGCAGAGATGGGGCTCCTTGGCTCCCAAAGAGCCTCATCAACCCCCGCCCAGTGACACGGAGAGCATCGCGGACCTTGGCGTGCCAGGGCTGTGAAAGGCCGCGGTCAGGTGGTGGCCACAGTGGCCGGCTTCCGGGCACCCTCCATGCCGATCGCTCAGATTCCCGTGCGGGCCAGTCTGCGGGAGAGCTCGCTCCGGATATCTGCCGCCAGGTGACCAGTCGCACCCCAGGTGACGACGAGTTCGGCCACGTGGCGAAGCTTGATGTTGGTACTCATAGACGTTTCCCGGAGCACATCCCAGGCCTCAGCGGCTGAGATTCGTCCAACGGCGATGAGGACACCCATCGCCTGATCAATGACGGCATGAGATTCCACAGCTTGTTCCAGCTGACCGACCTTGGATTCCAGCTCTCGAATCTGGGTCGCCGCGGACTCATCAGGCAGGTCGAGCCCGGGCCATGGGGCCGACCATGCTGCCGCTGACAGCATCCAGCGGAGGTCAGCCGGGTCGCCGTCTGGCCGCCTGCGCCTGGCTAGTAGCCGAGTCTGGTTCCTGCCTGAGGTCCAGGAGACAGCGCAGTCGTACACCGGGCTCACCGGGCTGGCGGGTGGTACGGTCCGTCGGCGCAATCGTCCACCGCGCGGCGAGCAGCTCTTGGACGGCGAAGGCGGTCTGGTCGTCGCAGGCTGCGATCTCCACCACGGCCAGCCCCGGCTTTGCTACAGGTGCTTCGTTGATCGGCCTCATGCACGGCACGACGCGTCGCCGCCTGCAGAAATCTTCCACTTCGGCGGCTTCACCCGACCGAGTAGGGCACCATCCGTTCGTCAGGATGGGCCGTGAGCGCGGTCGGGCTGACGGGTGCTGACGTATCGCGCGCCTGGGCCCCACTTCTCCAGGGCACGGCTCATGCACCACTGGCACAGCGGCTGGCCACCGCGGCCGTACTTGTGCGTCTTGCGGTGGCATGTGGAGCACGGCCCGACCTGGTCACTGGGGCAGACAAGCGCGGATGGGTCCGGCTCGGCGACCGCGGGCGGGGGAGTTGTCATCGCATTTCCTGTTCTGGGCGAAACGTACCCATCACCTCGACCGCAGGATAGCCCGCCCCTTGGCACGGCCGTTCGAGCCGAGCCCGGGCTAAGTCGAGGATGTGCAACCGGGGGTCGGGCTGGCAGTGGATTCAGGCCCGCGTGCCCGCGGCGAGCCGTCGGCGGGCTTCCTCGCGGCTGACGCGGCGGCGCCGGTGGCCGGCCATGCGGCAGTCGCCGGCTTGGACTTCGATGGGCGGTCGTCCGTCGCCGATGCCGAGTTCGACGATCCACTCCGGCGGCCGCGGCCGGCTGTGCTGGCCGTGTTCCTGTTCTGCCTGCCCTCTGAAGGGCGGCGATCTGTGGTCGATGCGCTGCAGCCACAGGGCATGCCAGACCCGGAAGGTGGGCAAGCGGTCCAAAACGGGCGGCAAGTCATCGAACACATTCTTGATTCCGATGCTCATGATGTGACGGAGCAGGACAGATTGCGAGTGGAGCACGACAGTCTGCGACGCGCTGTAGGTGGCACCCGCGTGTACGGCGACTCAGAGAAGCGAACGAAATCTTGATGGGATGCTCCGTCGCTTCCCCCTGAAGGTGAGGACGCGCCGTAGTAAGTACTGGGCGGAATGGTCGGTCTGGGCGGCGCGGAATTCCGACTCCCACTGCTGGTCAGCCTGTTCGGGTTCGCCGCACTTTCAGCTGTCATCCTGAACAAGGCGATGAGTCTGGTCGTCGTCCTGGTCGCACTGCCCGCCCGTCTGGCAGTAGTGCCGGCATCCGAACTAGGCGCGCACTGGACCATCGCAGCCAACCTGTTGGCCGGCAGCTTGCTCGGTGCATGGGGCCGGAGCTACGTGGGCCGTTCGAATGCACAGCTCAACGCTCTACAAGGTGCTCGCGGCACTGATGGTCCTCATGGCCGCCGCCCTCCTGATCACACACAGCACCGCCCGCCCTGGGGGCTCTCGGCCTGCCGCTCTGGGCCCAGGTACCGAGTGGGATCGTGGCGGGGTTCGGCATCGGCGTAGTCGCCGCGAGCATGGGCGTCGCCGGGGGTGAGTTGCTGATCCCGACGATCGTGCTGCTGTTCGGCGCGGACATCAAGACGGCCGGAAGCCTGTCCCTGCTGGTGTCCCTGCCGACCATGCTGGTCGCGTTCGCCCGCTACAGCCGCGACGGCAGCTTCGCAGTGCTGGGCGCCAATCTCCGCTTCACCATGGTCATGGCCGCGGGCTCGATCGCAGGCGCACTGCTGGGCGGTCTACTGCTGGGCGTGTTCTCGGACGCGGTACTGATCCCAGTCCTGGCCGTGATCCTGCTCGTGTCCGCAATCAAGCTCGCCCGTCAAACTGACCCCGAGTGAGTGAGATCGTCCCGGCATCGTGCTGGTGCTCCGAGGTTCCTGCCCCTGCGTGCGGCCGGCCGGGCGAGCGTCAGCTCGCAAACTGTCGTGCTTCAAGCTCGCAAAGAAGCGCGCACCAGCAGCCCCCGGACCTGCGGCATCTGCACGAGCACGCGCAAACAACAGTGCTCCGTCACACATGATCCATCGGTTGCGCCCTCGCGTGTTCGATTTTCTGTTCGATAACGTGGGGTGTGGGAGGTGGATGTCGTGACTGCGGACGGACGGGCAGGTAGTGAGGTGTCGACGGTGATGCACGTGCGGTGCCCGGACGGGCTGCCGGAGAAGGCCTACCGTCAGGTCCTGGAGCAGTTGGCAGAGCTGTCCCCCGTGGTGCAGGCGCTGCCTCCGTCCGTGGCACTCGTGGAGCTCAAAGGGGCACTGCGGTACTACGGCGCGGACACCCGCCGGCTCGGGGAGATGCTGCGGGTACGCACGATCTCCCGCCTCGGCATCGACGTACGGGTCGGGATCGGGCCGTCGATCACAGTCGCGGCCAGCGCCTCCGCTCAAGTCCCCAGGCCAGGGGGAGTCCTGGCCATCGATCCCGGCGAGGCTGCCGCATGGTTGGCGCCACTGCCGGTCGACGCCCTCTACGGCATTGGCCCGCGCCAAGCCGAGGTACTGGTCGACTACGGCATCCACCGCGTCGGTCTGCTCGCCACCGTCCCGCCCGCCACCATCCAGCGCCTCCTGGGCGGCCGCGCTGGCCGCACCGCCGCCGACCGGGCTCGCGACATCGACCCCCGCCCTGTCGTCCCCCGCGCCCTGCCCGCTGCCGCGACCGTCAGCCACGCCTTCCCTCGGCACACCCTGGACGGCGCCGCCGCCCGCGCCGCCTTGCTCGACTTGGTCGTCCGGCTCGGACTGCTACTGCGTCGGCGCGGCCAGGCGTCCCGCGCGCTGACCCTGAAGCTGACGTTCGTCGGCGGCGGCAGCTGGGAGAGGACCCGCCGCCTGCCGGAGCCGTCCGTACACGACGACGATCTGCGCCTGCTCGCCTACCAGTTGATGGACGCCGCCGGCCTGCAGCGCGGGCGCCTCACCGGCTTGGCGCTGAAGGGCGAGGACCTCATCGGCGCCGACGAGGTCGCGCAGCAGATCAGCTTCGATGACGCTCGCGAAGCGCGGCTGGTGGCCGAAGCGGCCATCGACCGTGTCCGGGACAAGTTCGGCCCCCAAGTCATCGGCCCGGCGGCCGTTTTCCGGCGCGCCTCATGACCCGGTCCGATCCCGCCCGCGAGAGGTGAACGCCCGTGCTGCTTGACCCGCCCGGATGGCCAGGAAGCCCCCACGGGCTGCCGCACTGGCCTACGTCCAGGCCCTCGACGAAGCCCTCGCCGCACGCGGTATCCCACCCGGCTCCGAACGGGCCGACTGCACCGGTTCGCGACGACGGCTTGACCACCTATATGTGGCTGACCTGGGACGTGAGCCGCCCCCGCGGCCGCGGCGGGATCCGCCTGCACTGGAAGGAAACGCCGGGGAATGGGACGGCGCCGCCGCTGTATGCGACGCCGCACCGTCCTCGGCCTGTCACCAGACGGATGACAAGGGCCGGGGGCCAGGATGGGGTCGGAGATCGCGAAGGGGGCGGGCGTGCAGCTGACCATCGACACACAGACCGCCACCCACGAGCAGGCGATCGCAGCGGTCCAGGCCGCGTACGGACTCAACCCTGAGACGGCGGATACGGATGCGTCACAGACCTTCTTTGATCAGGGGCGCTCTGGTCATCGCTGCTGCTTCGTGCGGGCGGCTGAGGCTTGCCGAGTGTCCGCGCCGGAGCTCACACGCCGTTGGGTCTCCTGGGGGCCGTGCCAGTCCAGGCACATGGCGGTGGCATCGTCTTCGAGCCGGCCGCCGGCAGCGTCCCGGACTGCGGATGTCAGGGCCATTGCGGTCTCCCGCGGGTGCAGGCCCCTGGTCCGCTCCAGCAGGGCGGGCAGGTCGACCTTCTCTCCGTGGCGCTCGAGCATGCCGTCGGTGAACATGAGCAGACGGTCACCGGGGCGCAGATCGAGGTTCTGAACGCGGTAGGGGTGGGGTGTGAGCTCGGACAGTCCGAACGGATGGTCCACCTTGCAGGGGATCACCTCCACAGTTCCCTCGCGCATGCGTAGTGGCCAGGGGTGGCCGGCGTTGACGAGCTGGGCGTGTCCGGTGTGGAGGTTGATGCGCAGCAGCTGCCCGGTGGCGTGACCGTGGCCGTGGTCGATGAGTGCCTGGTCGGCCCGGTGGGCCTGCTCGGCCAGGCCGGCTCCTGCGCGGCGGGCGCCGCGCAGGGCGCTGACCAGGACCGTGGCGGCCAGGGCGGCGTCGATGTCGTGGCCCATGGGGTCGGTCACCGACACATGCAGGGTGTCACGGTCCAGGGTGTAGTCGAAGGTGTCGCCGCTGAGGTTTTCGGAGGGCTCCAGGTTCCCGCTCAGGGTGAACTGTGCAGCCTCGCACGACAGCGACGGGGGAAGCAGCTGGTACTGGATCTCTGCCGCCAGTGTGGGCGGCTTGGAGCGTTTGCCCCAGGTGTAGAGGTCGGTGAAGCGCCCGTTGGCGATCACGATGTACGCCAGGAGGTGGGCGGCTTCCCCGACCGCATCAAGGACGTTCTCGCCGGGGTCGGCCGGCAGGAGCAGTTCCAGCAGGCCGATCGCATCCCCCCGGTTGGTGACCGGCATGATCACCCGATGTCCGTGGCCGGTCGCCTCCTGATACAGCCGCTGGGTACGGATCACTTCCTCATAGACGCTGCCGAACATCGGGATCCGCTCCGCCTCCCGGCCACCCTCTGCAGGGGCGGTGGACAGCCGCGCTACCGCCTTCCCCGTCAAATCCACGATGAGGAATGAGACCTTCGTGGCCTCGAAACGCTGCCGCAGGTCCTCTGCGACCACGTCAACGGCCTCCACCGGCGCCGCCGTCTCCGCTGCCGTCAACACCCGGGGAAGACCACTTTGCCCACCACGCACGACTGCGGTCCCTTCCACCAGCCCCTACCTACCAGCATGGGAACCGCCGCTAAGGGCGTCAATCTGTAAACACCCACGGTAAGCAAGGACTGGGCTTTGGGCAGGGCACGGTCACCGGGTGCCCGCGGAAGGTGACCACCCACCGCACCCGGGGTTCGTACCGCCCGGGCCCGCCCCGCAGCGGGAACGACGAAGCCATCGAGGGCCAACCGGCCCTGGAAAACCTGTCCCGTCTGCTCTTGCTGTTCGACAGGAACACCCCGACCTAGAACTCCGCCCCGTCCTCCAGCCGCTCTGCGCCGGCCCTGGGGACCGTCACCGAGCCCGAGCGGGGCTTTACTGCGTCCGGGCCACGACGCCTCGGGTCGGTGCCGACCCATTGGTCTTACTGGGTGAGAAGGGCGCTGACGGTCTTGCCGCCGGACGGCCGGCTGGTTACCGCGGTGGCCCGGGCGAGGCGGTTGACCATGGGCCAGCCGAAGCCGCTGGTGCCGCCGTTCAGGTCAGGGGTGCGCATGCGGGGGGCTTGCGGACTGTGGTCGTGCACGGCCACCTCAATGCTGTCCGGGTACGCAGTCAGGTCCAGGGTGCAGGTGCCGCCTGCGTGGCGCAGGGCGTTGGTGACGAGTTCCGAGACGATCAGGATCACGGTGTCGGCGGCCTCGGCCGGGATCGGATGCTCCTCCAGGAAATCCCGGACGCTCTCGCGTGCGTGGGCGGCGGATGTAGCGGAGCGGACGGGTGCGACGTCGATGCTCATCGTGTCCATCAGGTCACCCCGGACTCTGGATCGTCTGATGCCCGGTCTCGTCTGCGTGGTGCTTGTGCCCTGCCTGTGGCCCGCTAACCGGGAGGTGGCTGTCCTACGCCCGCCCACGTCGCTGTTCGAGGTCGATTACCTCGCCGTCGAACACGCGGAAACCTGTGTTGGTCAGAGTAGACATTGGACGGTGGTGTAGTTATGGTTTCTCTCGTAACCCAGAGATCCAGCAGGGCCTGGCAGAGATGAACTGCCGGGCAGCAGTACCCGCAGTACACGTAGTTGCATTACGCAGGACGGTGCGGTGGTGGAGTTTCGAAGCCAGGCTTTTGGCAGGACGGCGACGGGACTGACGACCGGATCGGGTGGCCCGCAGTGATCAGGGGCCGCCGTGAGCAGTACCGCAGTAGCAGTTCAGTAAGTGCAGTTCGCAGTACCCAGCAGTGAAGTCAGTGAGCAGCACCTCGGTGAAGGCGTTTGCTGCGGACGCGCGCACCGGGAAGTTCGGCAGTGGGGTTCTAAGCCAGAGCAGACGCAGGACAGGCGACGGGGCTGGCTGCCGAAGGGTGACGCTTAGTCAGGTCACGAGCAGTTCGCATCACCAGTAGTGCAAAGCAGTACATCACCGAGGGAAGAACGGAGGAGCCCCGCGCCATCAGGATCGCCCGGGCGTAATCGCTGAGCTCGGGTACCGCAGGACATCGATAGTGAGGTGGTCTCCGGTCAGGCAACCGCGATCCCCGCGTCCCCGACAGCATCTCGGTCGGGCTAGCGGAAACAGAAGGCCGGCGCAGTACCAGGGCCGGCAGATGGTGTAGCAGTTCCTTCGGGGCCCTGGTGCCACATGGCACCAGGGCCCCTCCACGCATTCCACAGAGAGGTGCAATGACAGCAGACGACTCGTACGGCCGTCTCGACGACGACGACTACCCCGCCTACACCATGGGCCGGGCCGCCGAACTACTCGGCACCACGCCGAACTTCCTCCGCGCCCTCGGCGACGCCCGACTCATCACCCCGCTGCGCTCCGCAGGCGGCCACCGCCGCTACTCCCGCTACCAACTGCGCATCGCCGCCCGCGCCCGCGAACTCGTCGACCACGGCACCCCGATCGAGGCCGCCTGCCGCATCGTGATCCTCGAGGACCAGCTCGAAGAAGCCCAGCGCCTCAACGCCGAATACCGCCGCGCCGCCGACTCGACGAACGTGGCCCGAGACAGCTGAGACTCGCAATCTCCCAGAATTTCGTGAGTGCGTCCCCCACATGCCTGCCCGGGACGCACACCGCGCTGGTGCGGTGGCGACCTCGCGCACCTTCCAGCCAGCAGTTGGCGCGCTTCGGCGACGCGGCAGCCGGACGCGAGGGTCCCTTCGTCCCCGTCGGTTGGCGTGCTGTCTTGCGTAGGTGCATCGACATCCTCGCGGAGCTGCCCGCAGCCGAGGGTGCCAAGCTTCCGGGGGATCTCGGCGCCGGGGGCCGCGCAGAGCCTGGCTGGAGCGGTCGTGGACCGTACGGTCATGAAGCTGATGGGAATCAAGACCGTCACCGTCTACAGCACTGTGGACGACGAGGCCGAGGGGCACCTTCTTGCCCACGTTCACCAGGAACAGGCGCGGGAGAGGCCGAAGACCTCTGCGCACTCATGCCGTGGCTGACCTCCGGCCAGGCCGAGGACCTCACACGGCCCTACGTCCGCCAGAGCATCGTCTTCAGCCGCCAGGTGCTGCTGGGCACAGTCGAGCGAGCCAACGAACTGCGACAGGAATACGAGACCCGGTACGCCGCCCTGCGCCGCGCTCTTCTCAAACTCCACGCTGCCGCTGCCTGCCCTGTCCTGGCCTGCGCGGCCGGGGCGGGCACCGTGGCATCCTGCTGACGCGCTGACCTCCCCTCGGCGCGTGAACCCAGGTGATGGCTTTGCATGCCCCCGCCGGCTTGTCGAGCAAGCACTGCACGTCGTGCCTGCATCACCTCCGGGGTGCAGCCGAACAGCTCATCGGCCTGCTCGAAGGGGGGACTGGTCCGGCTGTGTGAGCGTGTGCGGTGGCCGGGGAGGCCGCTGGCTGAACATGGCACGGTGTCCTGGTCGCGGACTGCATCCAGGCGCGGCCTGCTGCACCAGGACGCAGCCAGTGCGTGAACGCCGTGGCGCGGGATGTCAGGTGGAGAGGCCTTGGCGCAGGGTGTCGTGACAGTCGATGACGGTGTCGATGCCGACGAGTCGGATGGTGTGCAGGACGGGCCCGGTGGGTGCGGCCAGGCGGAGCAGGCCGCCAGCTTCCGCGAGGTCGCGGTGGACGGTGATGACGATGTTGATGCCGGTGGAGTCCATGAAGCTGACGCCGCTCATGTCGGCGACGACGCGGGGGCCGGGAGGAGCGGTGGCGTCAAGGGCTTGCCTTAGCCCGTACGCGGGGGAGTCAACTGTGCGGGGGCGGGTAGGCGCGGCGTGTGAAGGGGAGCGACGGTATTGATGAGCCAAGCGGGGCCGCTGGGCGAGGACGGCGGGGCCGGCGCCGGGCGTTTTTCCTTGCAGAGCACGGTGGCGCTGGAGGGAGACGGCACGGCCATTGCTCAGGCCCGTCATCTGGCTGTCGACTTCCTGCGGGGTATCCAGAGCGAATACGGCGTGGCGGTCTCGCAGCGGTGTATGGAGCTCACGCAGCTGGTTGTCAGTCAGCTGGTGACCAACGCCCGTAAGTACGCGCCCGGCCCGGTCCTGATGGATCTGCGGATTGACGGTGACGTGGTGGAAGTCGTGGTGTGGGATTCCGACCCGGTGCTGCCGCTGGCACGGGCAGCTGACGCCGGCCGGGTCGGCCAGCACGGTCTGGAGATCGTGATGGCCGTCGCTGAGGGTTTCGGTGCCCAGCGAGAGCCGGTTGGCAAACGCATCAAGGCCCGCATCGCCCTTTTCGACGATGACGCCCCTCGGGACAGGCCCCAGTAGGTCGCATGGGCCTACTGTGCGGTTCACGGGCCGGGCGGCCGTGAAGTGGCGTGCCGGGCCAGGGCTGCGCGCGGTTCCACCCGCAGGACGTCGGGAAGCGCGCCGGCTTGGGCGTGCTTGAGGATGTGTTCTCGGAGTTGCGCTGGCCCTGTTCACCGAGGAGGTCCACATTCCCTTCCCACAAGGTCTGCCATCTCTTCATCACAGATGACCTCGGATCACCCTTGCGGATCGGCTCGGGTACAGACCTTCGGGAGCGCTCTGAGGGCGCGCTTGCTCAGGTCGGACCTCCGGACTCGCAGGGCGCCTGTTGCCATAGGCCACCCGCGTGCGGCCCGTGCAACGGCGGTGGGCGGCTGCGTTATCGGGAGGGCGGGGTGAAGTCGACTTCTTTCGCTGCCACGATCTGGGCACCCATGTTGCGGTCCATCATCTCCAGGGCCGCCGCCTCCAGATGCGGATGGATGGAGGCGACGGCGTTCTGCGGCACGGTGACGGTCAGGTGGCGGATGTGCGCGTCCAGGGCCGAGTACAGGACACACTGCTCGGTCACCTGTCCGCACAGCACCACGTGCTGCACCCGCAGCTTCCACAGGAGGTAGGCCAAGGGTGTCTCGTAGAAGATCGAGTGACGGGCCTTTACCACGAAGAGCGAATCGTCGTCGGGCTTGATCGGTTCGATCAGGTCCGCGTGCCGCCCCGCCAGGGCGGTGTCGACGAGTTCTCCGTGGTGGGAGCGCCAGACGCCGAAGTTGTCGTTCGCGTAGATCACCGGTACGTCCGCCTCCCGCGCCCGGCTGATCAGGTCCACCAGGACGGGCACGACGCGTCGGGCGGACGGCACGAGGCGCTCGGCGTCCTCGTGGTCGTAGGTGTTGATCATGTCGATCACGATGAGGGCGAGCCTCGTCGATTCCGCGGAGGCATTCACGGTCTTTCCCGCCTTCGAGGTGCCGTCAGCTGCGCAGGGCTGCAATGATCTTCGTGCGGTAGACGTCGAAGAAGCCCTGCTGGTCCTTGCCGATCTGGATGACGTACACGATGTCGAACTCCGCGTTCACGAAAGCGTGAGGGCCGCCGGGTGCGTGTCGGGATAGTCACCGCACGGTACGGCGGCCGCCACTTGCTCCTCGGTGACCAGAGAGACGCTTGCTCGAAGTGGCTCGGGGTCGGCAGGATCTGCAGGCGCTCCGCGGGCAGCTGCCCATCCGTCTCCGCGCGGCGCGCCTTGGCCATCGCGTGGTGTCAGGTGGTCAGCAGGCGGTTGAAGAACGCCCGGTAGTGGCGCAGGGCTTGGCGTAGGTCCTCAGTGTTCGCCTGTTCGCCGCGGTTCCACTGTCCTTCGAGTTCTTGTTTGTGGTCGGCGAATGTGGTGGCCAGCTGTTGCATCACGTCGGCGACGAGTGCGTCAGCGGTGTGCACGGCCTCGCGAGGGTCGTCGACGAACTTGTTCTGCACCTCGTGCCAGCGTGCGCGAAAGCCTTCCTCGTCCGTTGGGGTAAGGAGCTGGGGCGCCTCGTCCTCGGTGTGGCCGTCTTGGTTAGTGGCTTGCTGCTGTGTGCGGGAGTCGGCTTGCACCGCCTCGTCCTCCCTGCCCGTGTCGGTGACCGCGGCCTCGTCGTCGGCGGGTCGGCTCGGCGTGTCCGTGCTTTCGCCGGGGAAGGTCGGCACGGCGGTCGGTGCGCTCGCGGCGCTCTCCCGCGTGGACGTTTCGCGAGGTCGGGCGAGGTCGTCGGTAGACAGGCCGCTCGCGGCGGCGGTGTCCGGTGTGTCCTTGCGTTGCATGTCTCCTCCGCTTCCGGAGGCCTGGGGCCTCCCGGACGGGCGGTGGGGCTGTTCCCGAGAGTTCACGCGCGGGCGCGACGGCGGGGTTCGCCACCGTCGGAGAGCAGCTCGTCGAACAGGGCCCTGTAGTGGACCATGGCCCCCCGCAATTGTTCGGTGGTCGCCTCGTGCCGGGTGCTGAGCGCGTCGACATCGTGGGCGGCCCGGTAGTGCTCGAGTGTGCGGCTGTGCTGGACCGAGAGGTCCTTGAGCTGTTGCTCAAAGTCCTCGGTCGGGTAGCCGCGCTCGTGCATCAAGGAGGTCACCAGGCGGTCCGCGTCGTGGACGGCGTCTTCGGGACGGTCTACGAACTCGTCCTGTACGCCGGTCCACTCCCTGGTGTATCGATCCCGGGAGCTGCTGGTCAGCGGCTTGATGTCCAGTGAGTCATGCCGCTTCTCGCGGGCTCTGAGCTCACGCTCGCCGGCTGTGCGGCTGTCGGCATCCTCCATCGTTCGTTCATACTCCGGGCCGAACCGCTCGCGGAGCTTTCGGCGGCGCATGACCATTGAGGCCGCCACGATTGCCACGGCGATCACGACCGCAATGGGAATGATGATCGCCAGAAGTGTCCCTGTTGACATCGCGCAAGCCTCCCAAGTTTGCCCTTTTTAGGACGAATGGCCGTTTCTCTGTCTTTGAAACGCGGTGCGGCGGCGAATCGGTACGGTCAGGCGCACCGGCCGAGCAAGGGGTACGACGCTGGTCGTGGTGTGAGGGGCCGGTCCTCCACACGTCGAGCAGCAGGCGCGACCTTCCGGACTGCGATCGGGGTCTGAGTGCGCGCTGATGGCCCCGGGGGTGCAGCTACTCTTTGGCCAAGGCGGGCGGGTGCTGGTCTGGCACCTGGAGCGATGTCGTGGAAGTCATTTCGACGTGAGTCGGGGAGTCACCTGCGGCTTTCTCTGCATGATCAATGTCGGTGTGAATTGATGTCACTGTGCCGCTGTCTCAGCCCCTCAGCCCCTCAGGGCCGACACGGCGGGCTGATCGTTGTAGGCGCGTCCGCCGTGTGCGCTGAGATGATCACGGCCCCTAGGCAGCGATCTCTGCGTTCGGATGGGGCCTGGCGAACCGGCGGCAGAGGTCGATTTCTCGACCTTGTGACGGTATGCCGCAAATGCGTGTATAGGTGATGCTCGGTCGGATACTCGGGCGCAATGGCACGGACACTGAAACGGCATGTAAGGCACGGCGCGACCGACACGAGGGCCGAGACCGAGCGGGCACCTGAGGCCGGGCCGGACGAGCAGGTGGAGCAGCAGGCGCCGGACACTCCGACGGACCTGCCCAAGCGCTCCTGGATGGCGGTGCTGAAGGGCACCTTGAAGGAGTTCAAGAAGGACGAGCTGACCGACCGGTCCGCAGCGCTCACCTACTACAGCATCCTGGCGTTGTTCCCGGCGCTGCTGGCACTGATCTCGCTGCTCGGGGTCGTCGGGCAGTCGGCGTCACAGCAGGTACTGGACAACATCCAGAACCTGGCCCCGGGGGCGGCGCGGGACGTGCTGACCAGCGCGGTGCAGCAGATGCAGGGCAACGCCGGCCTCGGCTCGGTCATGGCGATCGTGGGTCTGCTGCTCGCGGTGTGGTCGGCCTCCGGCTATGTCGCCGCGTTCATCAGGTCCGCCAACGCGGTGTACGACGTCCCGGAGGGCCGCCCGGTGTGGAAGGTGCTGCCGGTCCGCGTCGGTGTGACCGTGGTGCTGATGGTCATGGCAGTGATCAGCGCGGTGATCGTCGTGTTCACCGGCGGCCTGGCCCGCCAGGTCGGCGACACGCTGGGGGTCGGCGACACGGCGCTCACGGTGTGGTCGATCGCGAAGTGGCCGGTGCTGGTGGTCCTGGTCACGGTCATGATCGCGATCCTGTACTGGGCGACGCCCAACGCGAAGGTGCGCGGCTTCCGCTGGGTCACGCCGGGCAGCTTCCTGGCGCTGGTGATCTGGATGATCGCCTCGGCCGGGTTCGCGTTGTACGTGGCGAATTTCGCTTCGTACAACAAGACCTACGGCACCTTCGCCGGCGTGATCATCTTCCTTGTGTGGCTGTGGATCACGAATCTGGCCATTCTGCTGGGCCTGGAGTGCGATGCCGAGTTGGCCCGCCAGCGCGCCGTCGCGGGCGGTCACCCTGCCGATGACGAGCCGTACGTGCAGCCGCGGGACACCCGCAAGTGGGACGAGGAGGACCACCGGCGTCTTGACTCCTCAGCGGGGGCCGGCGACGGCCCGCCGGACCTGCGGCAAACGCCGAGCAAGGAAAGGTGAACACCATGACAGCACAGGACTCCCACCGAACGGACAGTGGAGCGACGGAACCGGTGGGCGACCTGGTCCAGCGTGCGTCTCAGCAGTTGTCGGAGCTGGTCCGCGACGAGATGCGCCTGGCACAGGCAGAGATGACCGAGAAGGGCAAGCGGTTCGGCAAGGGCGGAGGCCTGTTCGGCGGAGCCGGCCTGATCGGTTTCCTCACTCTGCAGGCACTGGTGGCCACCGTGATCGCCGCGCTGTCACTCGCCATGGACATATGGGTGGCGGCTCTGATCGTCACCGGTGTCTTGGCCGCCGTCACTGCCCTGATGGCTGCTCTGGGCAGGAAGCAGATCAGCAGGGCATCCCCGCCCACTCCCGAACGGACCCTGGACAGCGTCAAGTCCGACGTGGCCGAGATCAAGGAGAAGGCACAGCGATGACCCCGGACAAGCAGCACAAGGGCGATGAAGCAGCCCCTTCCCCCGAGGAACTGCGAGAAAAGGTCGAGGCGACCCGCGAGGAACTCGGCGAGACAGTCGAGGCACTCGCGGCGAAGACCGACGTCCAGACCCGCGCCCACGAGAAGACGACGGCCGTCAAGCAGCAGGTCGCCGACAAGACCACCCAGGCCAAAGCCCAACTCAAGGACAAGGCGACCCACGCCGCTCACGCGATGCAGGACAGGGCTCCGGAACCGGTGCGGGCCAAGGCGGCCGCGGCTACCGAGCAGGTCCGCGACAAGGCCGTGCACGTCGCCGAGCTGGCCCGGGACAAGGCACCGGAACCGGTCCGCGAGAAGGCCGGTCAGGGCATGGAGGCGGCGCGGGCCAAGCGCACCCCCCTGCTCGCCGCCGCCGGCGGGCTCATCGCGCTACTGCTCATCCGACGTGCCAGGAGGCACCGATGAAAGCCTCGAAGATCGCTTACAAGCCTGTAGGCATGGCCATGGGCGCGATCAGTGGCGTCCTGGCTGGCGCAGTGTTCAAGCAGGTCTGGAAGCGGCTCGGGCACGAGGAAGACGCCCCCGACGCCACCGACGAGCACCGCACCTGGCGCGAGGTGGTGTCCGCAGCCGTCCTGCAGGGCGCGATCTTCGCCGGCGTCAAAGCCGCAGTCGACCGCGGCGGCGCCACCGCCACCCGCCGCCTGACCGGCACCTGGCCTGGCTGACCGACCGTAGCGTCCGCACAACCCCGGCCTGGCGAATGCCAACGGTGGCCGGTCAGGACGGGCAAGCGTGCGGGAAGAAGGGCGCTGAACCGCCCTAGGCGTGCGCCACCTCCCGTCGGCCTGCTCCCATTGCGAGCATCGAGGACGAGGGCTGCATGGGTGGGCGACTGGGGGGATACGGTCGGATTGATCTCTGACGCGAATAGGCGCGAATAGGGGTGTCCGCAGATGTCGAATCCGCAGCAGCCGCAGCAGCGGCGCAGTGAGAGGGGTGGGGGCACACCGCAGGAGAGCGGCGAAATCAAAGCACGGGAGACCGAGGCGAAGGGCGGCCGTGCCCACGGAACGGACAAGGGTGACAAGGGCGGTGGGCAAGGCGGAGGCGTGCCTCCGGACCAGCAGCCGGAACACCCGTGACCGGGAAGACGGCCTGTCGCTGCTGAGGCCGGTGAAGACAGCTTCGGCCTCAACAGCAGTCCATATGGGAAGGGAGAAGCATCATGCCGGCCGGATCCAGCTCCAAGCGGGAACGCCAGTACGAGCACGTGAAGAAGAGTGCCGAGGACCGTGGCGAGTCGTCGAAGCGGGCCAAGGAGATTGCCTCGCGGACGGTCAACAAGGAGCGGGCCAGGTCGGGTAAGTCGAAGACTGCCAGCAAGACCTCGACGCGTGATCCGAAGTCGGCGTCGCAGCGGGGTGGGCAGCGCTCGCACAGCGGCGCGGAGGGCCAGACCAAGGACCAGCTGTACAACGAGGCCAAGAAGCGCAACATCCAGGGCCGTTCCTCGATGACCAAGAAGCAGCTGGAGAACGCGCTGGGCCGCTGACCAGATGACGCCCTTGCCACCGGGCGGCTGGGGTGTAGCGGGCGGAGCCTGCGATGGGCCACGGCCCGCTGCCAGTTGCCGCGGTGCGGAGGCCGACGCCCGTCCGGCCCTTCCGGCGCAAAACCGGGATCCGGCACGGGGCACTCCACCGCCCGTTGTCGCAGGATTGCAGTTCACGCGCAGCCGAGAGCCGAGATGTGTCCAGCAGGCGAGGCCGCCGACGAACGATCTTTTACGTCGGATCACCGGCTACCCGGCGCATCGCACACACCGGAGGCCGGCTCGCTCCATGCGGCCGGCCCCGCGAAGAGCGGACCAGGAGGGATCGATGAGCACAGTCAAGGAAACGGTCGACGTGGAGGTCCCGCTCCACAAGGCGTACGACCAGTGGACTCAGTTCGAGGACTTCCCGTCCTTCATGGAGGGCGTCGACGAGGTCAGGCAACTCGACGACCGGCACAACCACTGGACCACCAGCATCGGTGGTGTGCGGCGCGAGTTCGACACGGAGATCGTCGACCAGCTGGCGGACGACCGGATCACCTGGCGGTCCATCGGCGGGGACACTCAACAGCGCGGCTCGGTCCGGTTCGAGCGACTGGACGACACGCACACGCGGGTGGAGCTCACGATGGACGTGGAGCCGACCGGTGTCGCCGAGAAGGGCGCGGACGCGCTGGGCTTGATCGACCGACGGGTCAAGGGAGACCTGCACCGGTTCAAGGAGTACGTGGAGGGCGGCGGCGGCCAGAGCGGTGGCTGGCGCGGACGCATCCGCCCGGAAGACCCCGGCACCAGCCTCTGACACCTGTACTTGCCGGGCGCAGACAGAGCGACCCCGGCCGGGAAGGCCGCCCCGGGGCTGGGTTACACAGCCTGAACCGGTGCGAAAGACAGGGAGGTTGGGGATGCGAGCCGAGGTGGACCGGATCGCGGAGCCCTGGGGCGAGCGCACCCCGTACGGTCCTGACACGCAGTGGCCGGCACGGGTCGACTCGTTCCTGGAGCCCGGAGTGACGGCCGACGGCGTGGAGCGATGGATGCAGACGGCGTCGCTTCTGCACTCCAACGGGGACGCCATGGATCTCGCTGTCGCAGACGGCCGGATCGTCGGGGTGCGCGGCCGTCCGCACGACCGGGTGAACCGCGGTCGGCTCGGGCCGAAGGACCTGTTCGCCTGGCAGGCGAACCACTCCCGGGACCGGCTGACCACTCCGCTGATCCGCGAGGATGGGCGGTTGGTGGCCTGCGACTGGGACACCGCCATGGACCGGATCGTCGACCGGTCCCAGCAACTGCTGCGCGAGCGCGGACCGGGCTCGGTCGGCTTCTACACCAGCGGCCAGCTGTTCCTGGAGGAGTACTACACCCTCGCCGTGATCGCCCGGGCCGGGATCGGCACCAACCATCTGGACGGCAACACTCGTCTGTGCACGGCGACGGCCGCCGAGGCGTTGAAGGAGACCTTCGGCTGCGACGGGCAGCCCGCCACCTACACGGACGTTGACCACGCCGACGTCATCGCCCTCTTCGGGCACAACATGGCCGAGACCCAACCGGTGCTGTGGATGCGCGTCCTGGACCGACTGGCGGGTGGCGAGGCGCCCCGGCTGGTGTGTGTGGACCCGCGCCCGACGCCGGCCGCCCGGCACGCGAGCGTCCACCTCGCCCCTCGCGCCGGCACGAACCTGGCCCTGCTGAACGCCCTGTTGCATGAGATCATCCGTACCGGCCGGATCGACCACGACTTCATCGACGTTCACACTGTGGGCTTCGACGAACTCGCCGCGCACGTCGCCGACTGCACACCGGCCTGGGCCTCCCGGATCTGCGACGTACCGGCCCGCAGGATCACCGAAGCCGCCGAGATCCTCGGCGGCGCCGAACGGCTGCTGTCCACTGTGCTCCAGGGCGTCTACCAGTCCCACCAGGCCGCGGCAGCCGCCTGCCAGGTCAACAATCTCCAGCTGATCCGCGGCATGCTCGGCCGCCCCGGCTGCGGCGTGCTGCAGATGAACGGCCAGCCCACCGCCCAGAACACCCGCGAATGCGGGGCCAACGGCGACCTCCCAGGCTTCCGCAACTGGGAGAACGACACGCACGTGGCCGACCTCGCGCGCGTGTGGAACGTCGAATCGTCCCGCATCCCCCACTACGCACCCCCCACCCCCGCGATGCAGATCTTCCGCTACGCCGAGCAGGGCTCGATCCGGATGCTGTGGATCTCCGGCACCAACCCGGCGGTCTCCCTGCCCGAACTCGACCGCATCCGCTCCATCCTCGGCCAGGAACGGCTGTTCACCGTTGTCCAGGACCTGTATCTCACCGAGACCGCCCAGCTCGCGGACGTCGTCCTGCCCGCCGCGACCTGGGGAGAGAAGACCGGGACGTTCACCAACGCCGACCGCACCGTCCACCTCTCCGACAAAGCGGTCGACCCACCCGGCGACGCGCGCCCGGACCTGGACATCCTGCTCGACTACGCCGGCCGAATGGACTTCCGCGACAAGGACGAGCGCCCGCTCGTCCCCTGGCACGACTCCGAGTCGGCGTTCGAGGCATGGAAGGAGTGCAGCCGCGGTCGGCCCTGCGACTACACCGGCCTGACCTACGAACGGCTGCGGGGGGCCAGCGGCATCCAGTGGCCCTGCACGCGCGAAGCACCCGAGGGCACGGAGCGGCTCTACACCGACGGGATCACCTGGGCCGCCCCCGACACCTGCGAGACGTACGGCAGGGACCTGCTCACCGGCGCGTCCGTGTCCGAGACCGAGTACCGGGCGCTCAACCCCGACGGCAGGGCAGTCCTCAAAGCCGCCGAGTACCTGCCGCCGCACGAGACGACGGACGACGCGTATCCCTTGCAGCTGAACACGGGCCGCACCCTGTACCACTTCCACACGCGCACCAAGACCGGCCGCGCGCCACAACTGAACGCCGCCGCCCCCGAAGTGTGGGTGGAACTCTCGGCCGGAGAGGCGCTGCGGCACGGCGTGGAGGAAGGTGACCTGGTCGAGGTCACCAGCCCGCGCGGATCGGTGCGCGGACGCCTGCGGATCACCGGTATCCGCGACGGCATGGTGTTTTTGCCCTTCCACTACGGCTACTGGGACACCCCGGAAGGCGACCACCCCGGAAAGGACGGCGGCCGGGCGGCGAACGAGACCACCGTCACCGACTGGGACCCGGTCTCCAAACAACCGCTGTTCAAGACCGCCGCCGCGCGTCTGACACTCGTCGAGCGCGCCGAGGGCACCCTCTGCCCGGCACCGACCACCACGGCCTCCGCCCCGGCCGACCCGCGATCCGTTCCGCCCACCACGGGCGGCCCATCGGCCATGGCCCACCAGACCGTCGCATCCACGGAAGGCCACCGGCGATGAACGGCATCCCCACCGTCCTGCGCGCCCTGCACTACGGCGAACGCGCCCTGGAACAAGACCTGCTCTACACCGCCGAACGCCACCCCGCCGAGCACGAGGTCCACCACGTCGCCACCGACCTCGCCCGCTGGTCACACGAGCACGCCGAACGCATCGCCCGCACCGCCGAACCCCACGGACTCCACCTGCCCAACCCCGCCGTGCCGCCGACTGCGTGGCAGCGAACGGAGCGACCCGACCACGCCCTCGAGGAGCCCTCTGAACCCGACCTGAGCTTGCTAAGCGACCTGCGTGCCCTCCATCTCGCCGCCACCGGGAACTCCCTCTACTGGGAGATGCTCGCCCAGGCCGCACAAGCCACCGGCGACAGCCGCCTGCTCAAACTCAGCACCGCCTGTCACCCGCAGACCCTGCGGCAGATGCGCTGGACGAACACCATGATGAAAACCCTCTCCCCGCAACTGCTCTCGAGGGTGAACGGCCCCTGACGAAGCCGGCGGATCGAAGGCGAAGCAGTAGCTCCCGGGCGTGGAAAGTCGGAGTCCACATGCCGTGGGCCCCGGGGGAGGAGAGACCTCCCGGGGCCTGGCGCAAAGGGAGGCCCGTGTCCGCCCGGCTGCTGGACGGCCCGCCTACGCCGGCATGACCATGCGCTTGGGATGCGGGGTCGTGGGCCAGGGGGAGTCTGGTGCCATGTCCGAGCCCCGCGTGATCGTCTACCCGCCGTCCGAGAGCGGTGGCCGCAAGGTGCGCGTCGGAGAAAAGATGCTCGGCACCGCGTATAGCCTCCACGAGCTCACCGTGTTCCTGCAGAACGCCGGCCTGACAGGCTGGGATGAGTTGGATGTCATCGAGTCGGGCCAGATCGAGTGGCACGAGGGCGGGCCAGAGGTGTGGAAGCCCTGACAAAGGGAAAAGGCGAACGGGTCGCCGAAAGCAAGACCAACTTGAGCTGGCCACGGGGCCCCACCCGCGCACGGCTGGGAGGACAACCGTGTGAAGACGGTGATCGGCCGCTACTTCCACCTCACCTACACCCTCCAGGCCGTGGTTGGCCTCCGCCCCAGCGACGCCCGCGGCCTACTGGGATGCGCGTGAGTCCGTTCTCGCCTGCCGCGTGCCCTGTCTCCTGACCGAAGCGGACCCTCGTGCCGCAGTCGGCGCCAGTTCTGTCGACGGTGGCCGATCGCCCGTTGCCGGGGCTACGTAGCTGCCGGTTGCGAGAGTGCCCGGGCAGCGGTCAGTGCCAGGACCGCAGTACGGACCTCATAGGCACCCACCACGTCCCGACACCCCGGCCGTGGCTGCTCAGCGTGGTTTGCCGCGGCCGGAGGCCCGTCCCCCTTATACCCGGATGAGGAACTCATCGCTCCGGTCGTCCTGGGCAGAGCCCGCTGGAGTCAAACGGTCAGCGCTCGAACGGCGCTGTCCCGGTTCAAAGGACTCCGGGGCCTTGTTGCCGTCTGACGATCGTTTCAGCCTCGGCTATCAACTTGCGGGCTGATCCATCCCAGTGGATGCACGTCCGTGACCAGCGGCTCGTCATCGGGGCCTCCGCTGGTCTCCGTGGCCGCCAGCACCCAGGGGCGGGTGCCAGGGTCCCTGACTCGCGGCAGGTGGGAGTAGTCGTACAGCCGCCGGGCGACCCAGACATGCGTGGGCCGGTCACCCCACCAGTCCTCGATGTCGAGCGGGCTCGCGGACAGCCCGGGCAGCGCCACGCCGGTGAGGTCATCGGTGCTCGACGTCTCGGCCAAGTCCTGCTCGGGCCCCAGAGACCAGCGCCCGTAGAGCCCCCGCCGGGCAGCGACGAGGCGGCCACGTCGTGCAAGGACGAGAACGTGGACATTCCTGAGGTGCCTGGTCCTGGTGTGGGGTCTGCCATGCCGACCAAGTCCCCCTCCGGGCGGGCTCATCCGTATAGGCCAGGGCCGCGGCGAGAGGCCGGGCACCCCGTGGTCAGGCCCAGACGGGTTCCGGGACGAGCATCGCTGCTGGTGACCGTGTCCCGGGACTGCGTTCTCTGATGCACAGCGGCGATGCAGGGCCCGTGAGCGTCGTCTGCAAGACGACACCAGGTTCTGATGTCAGCGGGTGCGACCTTGCCGCCCAGCAATTCGGTCAGCCCTTACGGCTCACTTCGCCCTCACGGAAGCCGCGCCTGCCGACCCACCGGATATCCACTCCGACGGATGGTTCCGTCAGCCAGTCAGCCCCAAAACGGGTGCTGAAAAGCGTGGCGTGGGGACGGCAGGACTGAGTTCCGCTGGGCTGGTCGCGCGCAGTCAACACGTTTGGGTCGGCGGGGTGATGCTCCGCCTACCCGGGTGTGCCCATTCATGCGCTGATTGCTGTCTCACGAGCGAGGGACGTATGGCGACGCATACTGAACCGGTTTCTCCGGTGCCGGCGGTGGAGCGCCGCAGTCGGGGCGAGGTGATCGTGACCTGGCTGACCACGACGGATCACAAGAAGATCGGGCACCTGTACTTGATCACGTCGTTCGGGTTCTTCCTGGTCGGCGGCGCGCTGGCGATGGCGATCCGGGCTGAGTTGGCTCGGCCGGGGATGCAGATCCTGTCCAACGAGCAGTACAACCAGGCGTTCACGATGCATGGCACGATCATGCTGCTGTTGTTCGCGACGCCGACGTTCGCCGGGTTCGCCAACGCGGTCATGCCGTTGCAGATCGGTTCCCCGGACGTAGCCTTTCCGCGGTTGAACATGTTCTCGTACTGGTTGTTCCTGTTCGGCGGCCTGATCGTGCTCGGCAGCTTCCTGACCCCTGACGGTGCCGCCGACTTCGGCTGGACGGCCTACACCCCGCTCAGTGGGGGCGAGCGCACCACTCACGTGGGTGGTGACCTGTGGATCATGGGGCTTGCGTTCGCGGGTTTCGGCACGATCCTCGGCGCGGTCAACTTCATCACCACCATCATCTGCATGCGTGCCCCCGGCATGACCATGTTCCGGATGCCGATCTTCACCTGGAACGTGCTGCTTACGTCGGTGCTGGTCCTGTTCGCTTTTCCCGTTCTGGCTGCCGCGCTGTTGGCGCTGGAAGCGGACCGGAAGTTCGGCGCGCACATCTTCGATCCGGAGAATGGGGGAGCAGTCCTGTGGCAGCACTTGTTCTGGTTCTTCGGCCACCCCGAGGTCTACATCCTCGCCCTGCCTTTCTTCGGCGTCGTGACCGAAATCCTCCCGGTCTTCTCCCGCAAGCCGATCTTCGGCTACATGGGGCTGATCGGCGCCACGATTGCCATCACCGGGCTGTCCGTGACGGTGTGGGCGCATCACATGTTCGCGACCGGGGCCGTGCTGTTGCCGTTCTTCTCCTTCATGAGCTTCCTCATTGCCGTGCCGACGGGGGTGAAGTTCTTCAACTGGATCGGCACGATGTGGAAGGGCTCGATCTCGTTCGAGCCGCCCATGCTGTGGGCGGTCGGCTTCCTCGTCACGTTCCTCTTCGGCGGCCTGACCGGCGTCCTGCTCGCCTCACCGCCGCTGGACTTCCACGTCACCGACTCCTACTTCGTGATCGCGCACTTCCACTACGTGCTGTTCGGCACGATCGTCTTCGCGATGTTCGGCGGCTTCAGTTTCTGGTGGCCGAAGATGACCGGCACCATGCTGAACCACCGCCTGGAGAAGATCCACTTCTGGACACTGTTCGTCGGCTTCCACACCACCTTCCTCGTCCAGCACTGGCTCGGCGCGGAGGGCATGCCCCGCCGCTACGCCGATTACCTCGCCGTCGACGGCTTCACCGCTCTCAACACGATCTCCTCCATCGGCTCCTTCCTCCTGGGGCTGTCCACGCTGCCCTTCCTCTACAACGTCTGGAAAACCGCCCACGAAGGCAAACTGGTCGAGGTCGACGACCCCTGGGGGTACGGCCGTTCCTTGGAGTGGGCCACCTCCTGCCCCCCGCCCCGCCACAACTTTGTGGCGCTGCCGCGCATCCGCTCCGAATCCCCCGCCTTCGACCTCCACCACCCCGACGTGGCCAAGCTGGACGAGATGGAGAACGTCGGCAAGCGGGACGTGCTGGACGCCAGTGACCACAAGGGCGAACCGTCATGAAGCCCGACCCACCCGGCACACCCGACAGCGCGGCGAACAGCGCTCTGGCCGACGAAGCCGAGGGCTACCTGCTCGCACACGCCCACCACGACGAGGCGCGCCTCGAGGCCGAAGACCTCTGCTCACGGATGCCGTGGCTGACCGCCGCCCAGGCGGAGGACGTCACACGCCACTACATCCGCCAGCGCATCGACCTCACTCGTCGGATGCTGCTCGGCACAGTCGAACGAGCCGCCCAGTTGCGGCAGGAGTACGAAACCCGGTATGCCGCGCTCCAACGTGCCCTGCTCAAACGCCACGCCGCCGGTGCCTGCGCCGTCCTGGCCTGCGTGGGCGGGGTGGGCGTGCTGGCGTCCCTGCTCAGCCGCTGAATGCCCAGTCGACGGCGACATGGCCTGGCGGCTACCACGCGGCGCAGGCTGGCAGCGGAGGGGAGTGGCAGCGCATCTGCCGGTCGCATGCGGGGGCCGGATTCATCGGCCGTGGGCATTCTTGTGGGCCAACGGGTCGACGTCGGCGTGGAGGCTGGGACGGACGGCGGCCTGGGGTTGTCCGGGTCCCGGTCTGTTGCGGGAGGCCAGAGCGTCGGCGACGGCACCGGTGGCGAAGCCGTAGACGGCCTTGTGTATGAGGTGCACGGCGAGTTCTTTGCGGGGCCAGGTGGGCGGCGGGGCGCCCACGCCGGTGGCGTTCTCAAAGATCTGGTCGTTGGTGAGGCGCACCACGGTGAACCTGGCGGAGGCGGTCGGCACCCCGTAGTCCGGCCTGGGCCATGACCGAGCGCAGCACGCCGAGGAGAGCAGCCTCGCCGCAGTGCATGGCCAAGTATGACCGGCAGCGGTTGCCCGCCCACCTGTTCCGGCATGCTGGTCATCCGCTGCAAGACCTGCGCGGGCCCATGGGAGTCAGGCTGACCAGTGACAGCCTGCTCGACTTCTCGCCGCCGAGGGTCAGCATGACGCCGTCGGCGGCACCGGCGACCAGCCCCTGCCACAGTGCGCGCTTGAGCATGCCCGCCGGGTACCCGGCACCACCCGCGCTCACCCACCCGGTGGGAACGACGGGGCAGGCCCAGGCGAGACGGACAGTCGACGACACGCGGATCGAAAGGCGGATGTGCATGAATGAATCGGACCGGCCGCCCACTGCCTCGGGCACCTGCACCGAACCTCGCAGGTCGATGGCCGTGTGGGCGCTGATCGGTGCGGCGGTGATGGCCGCTGTCGACGAGATCGTCTTCCACCAGATTCTGGGCTGGCACCACTTCTACGACCGGTCCACCACCAGCGTGGGTCTGCTGTCCGACGGGCTGCTGCACAGCGCCGAGTTGCTGGCTCTGGTAGCGGGGTTCTTCCTGCACGCCGACCTGCGCCGACGTCGGGCCCTGGCACCGGCTCACGCGCGGGCAGGGTTCTTCCTGGGCTTGGGGGTTTTCCAACTGTTCGACGGGATCGTGGACCACAAGCTCCTACGCCTGCACCAGATCCGCTACGGCGTTGACGTCACCCCCTACGACTGGGCGTGGAACATCACCGCCCTGGCCCTGCTGCTCGTCGGAATGATCCTGGCCGTACGTGCGGCCCGCCGCGACGGCCGGGGGCCCGCATCGTGAGTCTCGCGCACGTGCACCCGGGGCCGGACACGAACCTGGCCGCATCCGAGCCGCCCGTGGCCGTTGCAGCGCTGCTGGTGGCAGTCGCCTATGCGCTGGCTGCAGGACGTCTTCGGCGCCGCGGGGATGCCTGGCCCTGGTGGCGGGACGTTTCCTTCACCGCCGGCAGCATCGCTATGGCCTGGGCGGCAGTCGGTCGACCGCCGGGAGGGCCCTTCACCGGGCACATGATCCAGCATCTGGTTCTGGGTATGGGCGCCCCGCTGCTGCTCGTTGTGGCACGCCCTCTCACGCTCGCTCTGCGGGCCCTTCCTCCCGGCCGGGTGCGAGGGTCTCTGACGACCCTGATGCACTTGTCTCCCGCGCGCTGGCTTGTCTTCCCTCCGCTGGCGGCACTGCTGGACGTCGGCGGCCTGTGGCTGCTGTACCGCACCGGGCTGTTCGCGGCCATGGCCCACCATCCCCTGCTGCACGCTGTGGCGCACGCCCACCTGCTGGCGGCCGGGCTGCTGTTCACCTTCGCCGTGTGCCAGCTCGATCCGGTGCGTCACCGTTGGAGTGTCGTCGTACGTGGTACCACCTTGTTGGCCGCCGGCGCCGCACACGGCGGGCTGGCCAAGACCCTGCACTCCCTACCACCGCCCGGCACCGATTTCACCACCGCCGACCTGCACAGCGGGGCTCAGTTGATGTACTACGGCGGCGATGCGGCGGGAGCAGCTCTGGCTGTGGTGCTGGGGGTGGGCTGGTCTGCGACTCGCGGACGAACGGATCCGGACCGGTCGTCAGCGCCGTCGGGCCGCGTCACGCTGGGACGTCACTGAAAATCGCGGTGACGCCCGCCAGGAAGGATGTCGGCGGTGGCCCGCCGTACGGCGCCGACGCTGCCACGCGCGCTTCGAGCACGCGGGTCGCGCGGGTGCGGGTGAGGGGGCGACCTGGGACTCGCTCAGACACTGCCTGCGCTGCACTGCTTGCGTTGGGCGTACACGAAGACGCGGGTCCACTTCATGAGGAGTGCGTCCGCGACCTTCCAATCCTTTGGAGCAGCGGGGTACCCCGCTGGACCGCCAGTTGCGCAACTGAAGCGGCAGCTCGCCCGGACCCGCTACATCGAGGCTTCCGTCCGCGAGGGCGGCCCACACTGCCTGCGGACTCGTCCTTGATCGACAGCCAAGGCTCACCTCCATCCAGTTGGACAAGGCTTTGCCGGGACGGGTCAGGCCGGGAGCTCGGCACGGATGACCACCAGCTCCTCCGTCTGCTCTGAGGCAGACAGCAAGCCGCGGGTTTGCAACCAGCGCTTCCGTGAGCGCAGTACGGGCCCGTACGGAATGATGCGACGGCGGGTCACCGATGCCTTCAAGCCCGCTCCGGTCAACTGCGCCAGCGTTCGGTCGGGAGAGCTGAGCGCCGAGTGCACGAAGAGGAGGACACCGCCGGGGCGCAGCAGCGCGGGGGCCTCGCCGCAGATCCGGTCGAGGACAAGCCGCCCGTCGCGCCCGGCGTCCCAGGATCGGGCGGCACCGCGCGGCGGGCGGCCGGTGTCGGGTGTGGGGACGTACGGCGGGTTGGCCAGAATGAGGTCGAAGGACTGGCCGCGTACGGGGGCGAAGAGGTTGCCGTGCTGGGTGCGGACAGGGAGACGGTCCAGCCGGGCGTTCAGCCGGGCCGCGCACACCGCCCGCCACGACACGTCCACAGCGGTCACGTGCGTTCCACGCCGAGCGGCCTCGATCGCCAGCGCGCCCGAACCGGTCCCCACGTCGAGGACCGTCGCGCCGTACGGCAGCGGTTCGTCACGCAGGGCACCAATGAGCAGGTCGGTGTCTTCCTGAGGGGCGTACACGCCCGAAGGTACGAGTGGTTTCACCGCGCCCGGGTACCCCGGCGTTCAGAAAGCAAGAGAGATTACGGACCGCTGGGGCGGGGGACACCTGGGATTCGCTCGACGCAGGTGATTCCGAGAGTGCCGTGGGAGGCCGTACTGCAGGCTCTTCCGGGCGGTGACGCTGCTCGCGTCCGAGCCGTGATGTGTGAGAGGGGCATTCGTCATGATCCTTCCGACAGAGAACGAGCTCCGGGCCGTACTGGCCCGATTCGCTCAAGCGCGTATCGACCACGACGCGCTCCCTACTGGCCGCACCAGCCGCGCTCTTGAAGACGTGACGTACACGCTCTGTGTGATGACCGGAGCCCGTACTGCGGATCGGGCTCTGCTCGCGGCGGACGCACTTTTGCAGCGCTATGGCGCTGACCGTGAGGGTGCCCAGCAACAACATGAGACTCTGGCAGCATCGTAGCCTCTACGCCGCCATGTGCTGCGGGAGGGTCACTCGGCCAGTCCGCATGGCGATTCCGCCGGATAATTGCCTACTGCCACGACGGCCTTAGCAACCCGCTTCCTTGTCCCACGGATCTCGCCACTGCATGACTGATTTGCCGTCATGCAGTGGCGGAGGCATCAGCGGGGGCCGACTACCGTACGGCTGGGCTATGGCCCTCTAGACCAGGCTCCGCGTTGACCCTTAACCTCCGCCATTCACCCGCGTGCAAAACGGTGCGCATGCTGTCCGGCGGGCCACTAGGCCACGCGTTCATCGACAGTGTGCAACGTCCCTGCTTGCGCACGTGGCAAGCTTCGGCACCATGCGGGTGGTATCAGTCCTCGCCCCTGACGACGTTCCACTCGGCCCCCGGAGCGCATCTGTCCGGTGTCGCCGTCGATGGTGGCCCGAACGCAGGTGCGTATGCGGCGCCCGTGGAGGCGACGTGCCTTCGCCCAGCCCGTTTCGGGTCGCTGGATAAGGGTTTTCCTACTGGTCTCCGCAGTCACGGCGTTTCATCTTCTTCCTGCATCCGACCCGCCGCGGGTCGGCTCGGTCTTCTACCGCTCCTCTGTCCGCCCCGGGTCCCCGCCGTAGGGCCGAGATGAACGCGCCCCCTCGGCCGCGTCCCAGGTTCCGGTGGCTACAGCGGGTGCCCGGGGGGCGGTCGCTGAACGACTCGGGGTGCTGGTAAGAACCGTGTCAGTGCGCCACGAGGCGCTGTTGTTTCGGACGGAGGTGGAAGACCAGGTGGCGTCCCCTCAGATGGTGTAGCCGATCAAGTACCCGGAATGCACAGGTCATTGCCGCATCGACACGGATCGGGTCCGCCAGTGGCGCTGACGGCGGGTCAGCCACGCGCGACGCGAGAGCCGCGTCCCACGGGCAGGCCGACGCGCGGTTCACCGAAACGCGTCGAGCAAGATCGCTTACACCACGAGGCGGGACACGACCGAAGACCACCGTCGCTTCACCGTCGTAGCGGCGAGGTGAAGCTGGAGGCAGCCTGAACCGGGGATCGCCGGGGAGGGCGAGAGCAGCCTCGACAAAGTCGGGTCGGCCCAGCACTGCCGGATGGGTCGGGCCCGGTGAGCGAGACGGGAAGGTATACGCGAGGAACCGGCGTCACTACACCTCTTGAGTTCTTGCCAGCTCCAATCCGGTGGATATGGGCTGGTCAGCGGTGCGCAACTGCCCGGAAGGGCGGGGAACTCCCGGTCCGGTATTGGCAGCTTGGGCCGGGAGGTCACGACGAAGGTCTACGGCGTAGTCGTGACGAGGCCGCAGGGGCAGAGCCGGGTGCCTAACCCGTCAACCGAACAGCAGTGAACGTGGGAACCGCTCGTGTCCGCTCCCCGCGACCCGGCCAGCCAGGCCGAACAGCGGGGATAGGCGCGATGCCTGCCGATGGGGGCGAGCGGGGCGGAGCCGTCGTAGTACTCGGAGCCGGGGAGAGCCCGGAACAGGGGGAAGGACGGCAGCGTGCCATGCGAGGAGAGGAGTGCAATGCCCGAAGAAGCGCCGGTGAATACCGGCGCCGTGCGGTGGCCGGGTCCTGACTCGGCTCATTTCGCGGTACGGGAGATGCAGATCAAGTTGCACCGATGGGCGGGAGAAGATGACTCCCGGCGGTTCGGTGACCTGTTCAACCTCGTCTACGATCCGGCGTTTCTGGTGCATGCGTGGGAACGCGTGGCCACCAACACCGGGGCGAGGACTCCAGGAATCGACCGGGCCACGGTGGCCATGATCGAGACCTGGATCGGGGTCGAGGCGTTCTTGGAACACATCAGGGACGTGTTGAAGTCGGGCGCGTTCGAACCGGTCGAAGTGCGGCAGGTGATGATCCCGAAGGCGAGCGGCAAGCTCCGCGCGCTGGGGATTCCCACGGTCGCTGATCGGGTGGTCCAGGCCAGCCTCAAAGCGCTACTCGAACCCATCTTCGAGGCGGACTTCATGCCGTGCTCGTACGGGTTCCGCCCCAACCGGCGGGCACACGACGCGATTGCCGAGATCCACCACCTGTCTTCCGGGGCCAACAAGTTCCACTGGGTCCTGGAGGCAGACATCAAGGCGTGCTTCGACGAGATCGATCACACGGCGGTCAGATTGGAAGGTTCCGGCATGAACGGATCGGGCCCATGCGCCGTATTCTTACCCGATCGAGGTGCGCATCCGGTCGAATTCCTCGGTATTCATGGGGTTTGTGCACACGGGTCGTGAGTACTGCGGCCATGGGGGGATGAGAGGCAACCATGACGGCGGCGAGTAATACGGTGCGTACGGGCACCATGCTTCCGGTCGACGCGGCGCGCTGGGCGATGTGGACGTTCGTCATCGTCAATGTGGTGATCGTCGAGACGCTGTTCGTCAGCGCCGGTGAGGGCAAGAACGGGGTGCTCACAGTCGCCAAGTTCTTCGGCCTGCACG
Source organism: Streptomyces sp. NBC_00299 (assembly GCF_036173045.1). Lineage (GTDB taxonomy): Bacteria > Actinomycetota > Actinomycetes > Streptomycetales > Streptomycetaceae > Streptomyces > Streptomyces machairae. The sequence continues at coordinate 218,294 of NZ_CP108039.1, read as the reverse complement.
CGGCCCTGCTGATGCTGTTCCAGCTGCTGCTGGTGGCCCGGCTGCCGTGGCTGGACCGCCGTATCGGAATGGACCGGCTCACGGTGTGGCATCGCTGGGTCGGCTTCACCTTGCTGTGGACCGTCCTCACCCACGCCACTTTGGTGGTGCTCGGCTACGCGACTCTCGACGACGCGTCCATGGGGAAGACGTTCGTCGCGCTCAGCGGGGTGCCGGCCTCCCTGCTGGGCATGCTCGCAGCGGCGATCATCGTCGTGATCGCCGCGATCTCCACGCGGGGCCTGCGGCGCCGACTGCAGTACGAGGTCTGGCATGGCCTGCACCTGCTGCTCTACGTGGCCCTGGGCCTGGCATTCGTCCACCAGTTGCAGGAGACCACCACGTTCACGTCCTCCGCGTTCGCCACGGCCTACTGGTGGATCCTGTGGCTGTTCGCCTTCGGCGCGCTGCTGACCGGGCGGGTCGCCGTGCCGCTGTGGCGCAACGCCTACCACCAGTTCCGCGTCGCTGCCGTAGTGCCGGAGTCGGACAACGTGGTCTCGGTGTACGTCACCGGCCGACACCTCGACAAACTCCCGGCCCGGGCCGGCCAGTTCTGCATCTGGAGGTTCCCCGGGCACAACCACTGGTGGCTGGCCAACCCCTTCTCCCTGTCGGCGGCGCCCGGCGGCCAGGGACTGCGCCTCACTGCGAAGGCGGCGGGCAGCTCCAGCGCGGGCCTGCGGGACGTCCCGGTCGGCAGCCGCGCCTTCGTCGAGGGACCGTACGGGGCATTCACCTCCTTGCACCGGACCCGGCCCGGCGTCCTGCTGATCGCCGGAGGCGTGGGGATCACGCCCGTGCGGGCCATGCTGGAGGAACAGACGACCGGCGACGTCGTTGTGCTGTACCGGGTTCGTAGCGAGGCCGATGCCGTACTGTTCGACGAGGTGCGTCACCTGGTCGCGCTGCGGGGCGGAAGGCTGCAGCTGCTCACCGGCAGGACCGGCGAGGGCGGAGTTCCGCCGTTCGACCCGGGCAGCTTGTACCGGCTGGTCCCCGACATCACCGAACGCGACGTGTACGTCTGCGGCCCGCCGGCCATGACCAGGGCCGTACTCTCCGGCCTGCGAGACCTGCAGGTCCCCGCGCGACAGGTGCACGCCGAGCGGTTCGGCCTGGCCTGAGTTGGTGGTGGGCCCCACGTCCAGACCCGCCCGGGCAACACGAGGGTGCCCCGCAGACCCCGCTGACCGCGGCGCGACGATCGCGGCCGACATGTGCCGTGGCTCGGTGGCGAACCTCTGTGCGAACCTGGTCCGGCTGCCTGTGTAATCTCGCTTCCCACATCACAGGGGAGGGATTATGCGAGGTAGAACGGCCAGGGGGGCCAGAACGGCCTGGATGTTGGCGAGTGGGGCGGTGGCCCTGACGCTGCTGTCCGCGACGGGGGCCCATGCCGAGGGCAGGGGGGACATCCGGGTCACCAAGACGGTCGTGAACGGTGGGAACAACGTCATTCTCGGCACCTCGGCGCGCGTCACCTATCCGATCGCCATCACGATCCGGGACAACTCCGGAGTGAAGGGCCTGTCGGACGTCAGTGTGTTCAACAAGACGAACGGCTGGGGCTTCAGCGACTGGGTGGACACCCGGTGCGAGAAGAAGAGTTCCACCACGTCGGTGTGCACGGCCACGATGACGATCGCCCCGGCCTGGCTCCCCGGCAGTATGCCCGAGGACGTAAACCGCAGCGCGGGCGTCTGGCAGGTCAACGCCACCGTCAAGGCCAAGGACGGGGACTACTGGATCTCCGACCACATCGCCGAGTTCAAGATGAAGCGCGCTTCCAAGCTCACGACGAACGCCGGGCCCGAGCCCGTGGCCAAGGGCGCCAAGCTCACCGTCACCGGCAAGCTGTCCCGGGCCAACTGGGAGGACCTGAAGTACCACGGATACGCCAGGCAGGACGTGAAGCTTCAGTTCAAGAAGGCCGGCAGCGCCCACTACAGCACGGTCAAGACCGTGAGGACGGGCGACACCGGGCAGCTCAGCACCAAGGTGACCGCCACCTCGGCGGGAAGCTGGCGCTGGTACTTCCCCGGGACGACGACCACCGCGCGGGTCGTGTCGGCCGGTGACGCGGTAACCCTGAAGTAGCAGCTACCCAGACGAAGTTCTGCGCCCAGGGCACGTCGCCTGTGTGACATGCCCTGCGGCTTTTGCCCTTCAGCTAGGTCACCCCAATTGCGTTTGGTGCGGCATGCGATGGTCAACCCTGGGGCTTGTCCTGCCCGTCAGCGGCCCCGCCTTCGCCAGTCAAGGCGGTGGGATGGACTTCGGCTTCCAGCCGGACGGCGGCCGCGGCGAGCTCGCCGGCACCGATCTGAAGCCGCACGCAGTCACGATCCCGGACTGCCTGAATGCCCTGCCCGAGGCGGACGTGCAGCAAGGAGTCGGTGGGCTGAGGGCCTGCGGGAGCCGCGCCCGAGAATTCACGCTGCGTTGCGGCACCAGGACGTGAGGCTGGAAGCAGATCAAGCAGCGCCACGGCTGGAACTACACGATGGACAGGAAGATCAGTACCACCGCAGCATCCGGAGTCGGGAGGTCGGCCTCGGAGAACGGCTCAGGCATACGGCTCCTATCGCGGTGGCGCTACAACTGCGTCGGCCGGTCTGAGAACTCCTAACGGAGGGCCCTCAAGACCTCGTTGAGGCTCGTACGGTGGGTAGTGGCTGGGTGCGAGGATGCTGCTGTGCTGGATGAGATCGACGTGGTGGACTGGGAGTCCATACCGGGCCATCCCGACTGGTATGAACCGGATCGGGCCGCCCGTGGTCTACGAGCCCTGGCCGAGGCAGCGAACCTGGTACAGGCGGCGGAGGCGGGCTCGCAGCTCGGCGGGGGCGGGATCGTTCATGGTCACAGTGGCGCGGTGTTCCCAGCGGCTGTGGTTGCGACCCCGTTGCTCCTGGACATCGCCCGGCGGGGTCACTCGGCGGCACAGGACACCGCGATGGGGCTGCTTGATGAGGCCCTGTCGTGCTATCCGCATGCCGGGTACACGCGGGTGACGGCTCCTGACGGCTCCTGACGGCACCGCGGTTCCCATCTGCTGTGCCATCGCCCACCATTTGAGGGATCGCGCCGATTTCCTTGTCGGGCGGGGCAAGAGGGGCAAGTCATTGCTGGCCGAGGCGGCCGCGCACTGGCGCTTCGAGATCCGCGAGTGCGTCGCCGACGGCAGCGACACGGCAGCCTTCGGCATCTTGGCCGGCTGTCTCCCCGACGGCGTGCACGCGGCGGAAATGCAGCTCGCTGGAGCCGTCACCATGCTGAGCGAACTCACCCTCGAATACCCGGCCGCGGAGGACACTCGCGAAGCATGTCTGCGCGTGATCACCCGGCATCCGAGCGAACTGCCGCCAGGTGCCGTGCTGTTTCCGGCGGAATGCGGGGATCGCGTGCACTGACTGGCTCCAGTGCCTTCAAGGACCTTCTTGTGGAGGGACTGGCTGCGGTCGTCACGCGGCCAGACGCCTCCCGCAGATCAGGGCACATCACATCCGAGGGTGGGGAACGCTTCGTGGATGTCGTCGCGTATCTCCCAGCGGATCCGCAGGCGGCGAAACCGGGCCAGTGAGCGAACGCACGCTCGACGAACCAGCATTGAGTGCGGTACTTGTCGTGGTCGTAGCCAGCGTGCCGCGCACCGGCGGCACTTTCTGAAGTACCTGGCGTGGGCGGCGGAGTCGGTCCAGGGGTTGGGGGAGCTCGTGGATGTGGCTGGGGTGGGTTGGGTCGGTTGCCTTGCCGGGGATTAGCTGGTGTGGGTGGGCGTGTCGGCGTATGTGCCGTGGAGCATGCCCGTGGCCTGGCCGACTTCGATGAGGTAGCCGTCCGGGTCGCGTAGGTAGCAGCGCAGTTCGGCTTTGCGGTCGATGGGTGGTGTGAGGAATTCGGCGCCTTTGGCACTCCATTCCCGGTGGCATGTTTCGATGTCGGCGACGCGGAGGTTGAGGAAGCTGCTCACCCTGGTGGGGTCGGTGGGCGGGTGCAGGGTGACGTCTGGTTTGTCCGGGGTGGGGCCGCCGCCGGGGTTCATGATGATCCATCCGTTGGCGAGTTTGATGGTGCAGGGGTTTTCCTCGAGCACTACTTCACCGCCGAGGACGTCGGTGTAGAAGGCGCGGGATCGGGCTACGTCAGTCACCGTCAGAAAGTGGGTGAGGAGGAGCCCGGAATCCGGGGCGGGAAAGCCATCACGGTGCATGCAAGACCTCCTGGTAGACCAGACATTTTTCCCATAGTGGTCGATGGGTCTCCGTGAGTGCGGATGAACACGGAGGTGGGAGCCATCCGTGCGCTCCGCGTGCGTCCCCGCCCCGGCATCCTCCTGTCGAGCCGTCGATCCCGGTCGGCCGCCGTACCTCGCCGAGATCCACCCGGCCTGGCGTGGTCTTCCGCGCGCTTCTGCATGCCGGCTTGGAAGGCGCACGCGCAGCTGTCGTGGGGGTGTGGTGTTGGGTTGTCACCCTGTCATTTGTCAGGGTCGTTGGTGCCGCTTTGTTTTCTAGGGTTCGAGTGTCTTTCCGACTCCCGGCTGCAGCAGCGGGTCTCCTTCGCAGACAGGAAGAGATTGCATTGATGCGCGTGCCCTTGTCCCGTTCCGTGCTCGCCGCTGTTGCCGCCTTGTGCGTGGTCGCTGCCGGCGTGGTCCTTGTCCGGCCCGCGTAGCCGCCACGGGCTCCGGCCGCGCTCCGGCCGCGGACTGCGGAGGCGGGGCGCGTGGCTGGGGTGACCGTCCCGGTAACGCTGAGAGTGACGCCGGCAAGCCGCGCCGCTTCGATCTCGGCGATGTTCGTTTCACGCTCCAGAAGGGATCAGCCAGCGGACCATCTTGGGGGAGATCGGTGGCCGGACCCGGCTGGGCGGCAGTGTGTGGATGGACGGGCGTGCGGACGGCTGGGGTCACGAAGGGGCGGTGTGTGCCTTGGCTGTAGCGCGATCCGTTCAATGTCCGGTCCGTCCGGTCAGGTCTGAGCACGCCGTTCAAGCGCACCAGTTGCGCCTCGCAGTACCAGTTCAGGGCGTGGGGCTCGCTGGTTTCAATCGGGCGGGTCCACTGCTCCGACTGGTGGTAGACCCCGTCCTCCTCGCCCCCACCCCTGCTGTGCACTGACCGCCACTCACTGTTGACCGCGAGAGGCGTGCCCCTTGCGCAGACTTCTCAATGGCGCTGCTGCCCGTGCGGCGCCGACTGTGCGCTGGCCGAGACGTGCAAGTCCCTCACCGCGGACTGTCACTTCACGATCGGCCTCCAGGAGAGCTTCCACGTCGACCTCACCCCGACCAACTCGATCCTGCTCAGGGAGCTCTACCTATGAAGCGCCGTCTTCTCGCCACTGCCACCGCCACGCTGCTGCTGATCAGCGGTGCCGCAGCGGGGTCCGCCACCGCCAACGCCCCTGCCAATGCCCGCGCTCGGGCGGACGCTGATGCCGCCGTCGTTGCCCCTGCAGGGACGGCTGCGCAGGCCGGTCCAGCGTCCGTCCAGGTACCCGACGGAGTCACCGCCGGGGCTGCCGTATTCGACCGGCAGACCGGTACTTTCACCGAGCAGGTAAACCCGAGTCTGCGTTTCCGGTCCGCTTCCGTCGTCAAACTGCTGCTGGCGCTGGACTTCCTGTGGAACCGCGGCCCCGACTACACGGTGCCCGCCGCCGACTGGGCCCGGCTGGAGCCGATGCTCCGCAGCAGCTGGGACGACGCGGCAAATTACTACTGGTCGCAGAACGGCGGCCCGGCGATCATCACCCGTATGGCCGGCCGTCTCGGCCTTAAGGACACGGTGGGGCCGCCCGCCGGGTACGACGGTTACTGGGGCTATGCCTCGCTGTCGGCCCGTGACACCGTGACCATCTACCGCTACCTCCTGGACTCGGCACCGGCTGCGGTACGCGACTTCGTCATGGGCAACCTGCGTCAGTCCACCCGCTGCGCGTCGGACGATTTCGACCAGCACTTCGGCATTGCCGGGGCGTTCGAGAAGCCGTGGGCCATCAAACAGGGTTGGGCGGGGTCGTCGTACGAGGAGGGCACTTGCGGCCCGCCGGGCACGACGGCGGCCGCGCCGCGTACGGAGGACAGAGCGACCGCGTCATCTGCCCAGGCACAGGCCGACCAGGCCCAAGCCGCCCATGGCCAGGCCGCCAAGGCTCCGGCCCATCACCAGCACCAGCAGAACCAGGCTCTCGCTCCCGTTGCCGCGGACGTGGATCTGACCCGGCCTGCGTTGCACAGTACGGGGACGGTGGGTGCGGGTGACCGGTTCGTCGTGGCGGTGTTCACGCTCCATCCGGTCGGCACGTCGTACGGGAAGGCGTTCACGGACATCGGCCGGCTGACCCGCTCGCTGGATGTTCCGGGTGTGGCGAGGTCTGCGGGGTGGTGGTACGGCACGTGGAGCAGCCATGTGAACGTCCGCCGTGACCCGTCCACACGTAACGCGCCGATCACGCAACTGCCTGCCGCGGCCGAGGTGTTGGTGGGCTGCCAGGCGCGGGGGGAGCAGGTGCATGTGCCGCCGTACACCAATGACTGGTGGGCCTATCTGCCTCAGTACGGCGGCTGGGTCTCCAACATCTTCATCAGCTCGCCCGGCAACCGGCTGCCGGACGTCAAGGACTGCTGACCGCGGCGGACCTCAGAGACTGCTGTCCCCGGTGGACGTCAGGGGGTTGCTGGGCGCGGCAGCGCGAGGCCTGGGTGGTGCGAAGTTGGCCGTCTCCTCACCGCTCGTAGTCGGCGAGGAAACGGAGCACCCTCTCCACGTGCGGCCGTACGCGTTCGGGGACACCGCGTTCCTCGATGACCGTGCGGTCGCTCGTGCGGTAGCCGGCTGCGATAAGCGCGGGCAGGTCCTCGGCGGGCAGTCGGGCCTGTTTGAAGCGCTGGTCGAGCCAGCACACGTACAGGCTCATGGTGTGGATGGCGTCCGGCGGTGACAGGTGGTCCTTGTCTCCGTCTCCGTCGCCATCCACGGCCCAGGCCCGGAACACCGATGGCGTCCACATGGCGATGCCGTGCTCGTCGGTGGCCGGGCGGGCCGCGTCGGCGTCGAAGCCGCTTTCCGCTTTGAGCAGCGCGGCGAGCAGCGCGGGTGTGACCTCGGCGTCGGTGCAGCGCCGGGCGGCACTGACGATGACCGGCCGCAGTGCTTCGGGTACGTCGGCGTCCTGCGGGATCTCCCCGGCCGCCACGACGGGAGTACCGGTGACGACGGCCGGAGTGCCACGCCCGCCGCCGCGGTCACCAACCTCGTCATCGTCGCTGCCGAACAGTCCGAACCCGGCGACGGCGACGGCGGTCGCGGCTGCGACGCCGGCGAGCGCCACGACGGTGGCCGGCAGCAGTCGACGCCGGCGGCGACGCCCGCCGGGAAGGTCGTCCATGCGGGCGGCGAGGCTCGCGGCGGTGTGCGGGAGGCGGGCTGCGTGGTTCGGTGCCAGGCAGTCACCGATGAGCCGGCGCCAGTCCTCCTCGAGTCCGGCATCCAGTCGCAGTGGCGCGCTACCCCGGGCGTAGGCCTGCGCGGCGAGCGAGCGGGCGCGGGCGGTGGCGCCGGCGAACGGGTGAAGGCCCCCGGTGAGCACCTGATGGGCCAGCACACCGAAGGCCCAGATGTCGGCGGTCGGCCGGACCACCGACCCGTCGGCGCCGGTGCGCTGGGACCACCACTCGGGCGGCAGATGGTCGAGTGTGCCGAGCGGCGGCATGTGGGCGTGGGTGCCGTCGAGTTCGGTCGTGAGGCCGAAGTCGGCGAGCCAGACCTCGCCGCCCGCGCCCAGCAGCACGTTGGCGGGTTTGAGGTCACCGTGCACCCACCCGGCGTCGTGCATATGGGCAAGCCCGGCAGCAACGCCCCGCAGCAGGCGTACCGCGTCGGGGACAGGGCGGCCGGTCTCGGCGGCGTCCAGGACCTGGCGCAGGCTGGCCTCGGCACGGTCCATCACGAGCGCGATCGCACCGTCCAGGGCGGGCAGCTCCGGCACGTCGAGGGTGCACACGGCGCGGGTCCGTACGAGATGCGGATGGTCCGCCTCTGTGCTGAACCGCACCTCACGCGCCACCAGTTCACCGAGCGCGGCACGCTGGCCCGGTGCCAGAGCGCCGGTCGGCAGCACCTTCACCGCCACCGGCGTACCCTCGGCGACCGACCGGGCCTCGTACACGGTGCCCCATCCGCCGGAGCCGATGACCGCGTTCAGCTCCCAGCCCTCGATACGGAATCCCGCCGGCAGCCGCGGCGCGGGCGCCCCCAGCGTGTCCTCCGCGTCCCTCGACGGCCCCAGCGCGTCCGCCCCGTCCTCTGAGGGCCCCAGCGCACCGTTGCCGTCCCCTCCTGATGCCCCGAGCACGTCCGCCCCGTCCCCTGACGGCAGCGCAGCGCCGCTGTCTCCTGATGCCCCCAGCGCGCCGCCCCCGGCGCCTGACAGGGTCACGCCCCAGCCCCCTGCGCGCCGGCCCGCCTGCGCGACGGCAACAGCGCGAGATGCTCCTCGCGCACCAGACCGAAACGCAGAGCGAGCAGCGCCAGCCGGGCACGCTTGGCACCGGTACGGCCGTTGCCGTCCGCCCCGGGCTCCTCACCCACGTCCAGGCGCAGCTTCGCGAAGGCCAGATAGTCGATGTGGTAGTTCACCGCGGAACGGGTCAGCCCACGGCAGCTCTCCAGCGGACGCAGCCGCTCCGCAATGTCCCCGGCCCCCGGCAGCGCCCCGTCCGACCCCTCACGCAGCCGCGGCTCGCACAACGCCACCAGCACCAGGAAATACTTGGCCGTCACATCGAGCGCGTAGGGAAGCACGGTCTGCTCACCCGCACCCGCACCCGGCATGGACCGCTCGTCCAAAAAGGCGTGCTGCGGGGCGAACACCTTGAACTCCGCGGTTCCGCTCAGCGCCGGCAGCACAACCCGCGAAAACTCGAAAGGCACCGGCGCCCCGAGCCTTCTCGGTGCAACGGTCATGTACTCACCGGCACCCTCCAGGTTCTCCACCACATACGCGCAGTCAGAGCTGAAGTTCGACAACCGCCAGTAGTCCTCGGCCGCCTCGAGCCGCCCCGCCCGCCGGGAGATCCCGGGATCGGGCAAGACGATCGAGACGTCCCCGCTACCGGGCAGCCCCCGCCCGAAATCGGCCACATCTCCCGGCCCCATGTACAGCAGCCCGGGCTCGCCCGCCCCGGCAGCGCCCGGCCGCACTGGACCGGACGGCTGGACAATGATCGTTTCCATGCCGACTCTCCCCCCGAAATGATCGCCAGGACTGCAGGCGGTACCGGTTACCGCCGGCCCGGCGCGATATGTGCACCCCACATCGCAACTCCCGGCGACGGATGGTCAGTCCAGCCTCGGTCGGCACGACACCGAGAGCATCACCGGTCACAGCCGCCGCCGCAACCTCCCACACCCACCGTCCGGCCATGGAACCATCCCTCCCTGGCTGACCTGCAGCAACGCAAGAGCCTGGGATACCCAGCCGCGCCCGCACCCCCTAAGAGCCCTACAGCAGCAGGGCGTTGAGCAGAGCGGCACGCTCGCGGGCGGCGGCCCGAGAGCCCACCGAGCCCGTCAGCAAGAACCACAAGATGCCGATCGTGAACGGCCCTGCAGCCGACCGCCCTCACACGCTCCGCCACGGACGGGGAGAATCTGCGTCCGCACCACGGGGAGAATCCGACTCAGTCGTCATCTGATCCGGCCGGCCCCGCGGACCGTCCCCCGAGGCGCGAACCGTGGCGCGCGTTCCGCCATCGCCGGCAGCAGGAGTGGCCCCGCCCGCTTGGCGCGCCGCTGAACAAGAGCGCTCTCCACCCGGCCGATGCCCGCCAGCGCGCCCAACTCGCCGGCCAGGTAGTCATACAGAGCGCCGGTGTCGCGGCACTGCACCATGGCGAACACCGACGCCCGGCCTGTCATGACGGCAGCGAAGGCGACTGCAGCGTGCTGCGACAGCGCCTGCGTCACCTCACCCAGGGCGGCCGGCGCCACCTCCAGCCACAACAGCGCCTCGACCGGGAAGCCGAAGTACGACGGACTCACATCCACCTCGAAATGCAGCACCCCGGCGGCCCGCAACCCGGCGACACGGCGCCGCACGGTCGATGCCGACCACCCGGTGGCAGCGGCCAGCTGCGTGACGTCCGCGCGGCCATCCAGGGCCAGTTCACCCGCCAGCCGCGCCTCCGCCTCACCCCAGCCGGACAGCTCGGCAACGACGTCCGGGCCCTGCGGTGACTCGGGCGCGGAGTCGAGGAGAGCCGCTTGCTCGGACGCCTCCAGCGCGCTTGTACGGCCTGCCCAGCCACCCACCCCGGCGACCGCCCGCAGCACACAGCCCGCCTCGACATCTCGAACCCCCGGGGTCCGCAGCAAGTGGTCGAAGAGCGGCCGACCGCCCTCCGCCCCCGCGCCCGGTGTGCGGACCATGCACGTCAGCCGCGGGCCGCCGGCGAGCGGGGCGATCCACGAGGTGTCGTCCCGCTGCGCGAGCGCGGCGGTCAGCACGTCGGTGGCCTCCGGCGTGCAGTCGATGCGGACGAACCAGTCGAGCATGCCGATCCGCTGGCTGTCGACAAGCCCGACCACCCGGACCACCAGGGCCGACCGCAGCCGCTGGTAGCGACGCGCGACAGTGCGCTCCGGGACTTTGAGGACGGCGGCGATCCGGCTGAACGAGGCGCGCCCGTCGATCTGGAGAGCATGGATCAGACGACGGTCCAGCACGTCGAGCGTGACCGATTGCGCCACCAGACCCCCTCCAAACGTCCGATCGTGTCCAACTCGGCGACCCTACAGCGCGCAGCGGAGCACCCGGCAGGACGCTGGCTGGCAACCCACCGCAGAAAGGCAGACCATGCTGACCGTCCTTCCCATCAGGTACGTGGCCGACGTCGACGCGTCCCGCAACTTCTACGCCGGCCTGGGGCTCACCGTCCGCCAAGAGCCCGGCGCTGCCGTCTGGGTCCGTCTGACCGCCGCATCCGGCGCCGTCGGCATCCATGCCGCCGCCGTCTCGCAGGGCCGGCCACCCGGCACCACCGAACTGGGCTTCACGACGGACGAGCCACTGGAACACGTCGCGCAGCGCCTCGAACACAACGGCTACCCCTACGAGCTCGTCGAGGAGAACTTCGGCCACAGCATCCGCGTCACCGACCCGGACGGCGTCGTCATCCAGATCCAGAACATCGACCCCGACACCGTCCGCAGGTCGGCCGCGGCCGTGGCCGACGACACCGCCTGACCGGACAGTCGCGGCTAACGCCCCGCCGAGGGCCCCCGCACCGTCAAGACAGGCCGTCACGACATCCGTCACGACATCCACCAGGACATCCACCAGGACATCCGTCACGGCAGAAAGAACCGGCATGGAACCGCTCGTCACACTCGTGGCCGTCACAGGCCTGCTGCTGCTCGCCGGGGCGCTCGGGGCCAGACGGCTCGGCCGGCCGACCAACGCCCTGCGCGGCGGCCTCGCAGCCATGTTCGCGCTCACCGCCGGCGCTCACTTCGTCGGCATGCGCGACGAACTCGTCGCCATGGTGCCGCCCGCCCTACCGGCTCCCGGCCTGCTCGTCACCCTGACCGGCATCGCCGAATTCACCTGCGCGCTCGGATTGCTGTGGTCACGAACGGCCCGGCTCTCGGCCGCCGCGCTCAGCGCGATGCTGGTCCTCATGTTCCCGGCCAACGTGCACGCCGCCACCGGCGACGTGCCCTGGTACGACGAGCTCGGCCCCCGGACCGCCATGCAGACCGTCTTCCTGGCAGCCACCATCACCGTGCTGGCCCGCCACGGCCGGGCAGCAACGGAGACCCCTGCGCAACCCTCACTCAGCCCCCGCCCCCGCGACCACCGCCGGGCCAAGGCCGAAGACCGCGGCGAACCGCAGTCCGGACCCGCGCCAGATCACACTCCCCGGACGTCATCCAGTTCGACGAGTTCGTCGTAGCAGGCGAATGCCCAAGCAATGCTCGAGCAGCCCGATGCCGGCTCCTGCGGCCACACCCTTGCACGGGCCGGGGCCTCTACGCGCGGACCGCGGCCCCACCCCAGCCGCCGGACGGGCACGCCCTCATCCGGGCCGGACTCCTCCGGCCGCTGGGCCCGATTCCTCTTGCGCGACTATGGGAAGTTTTAGGGCGCATCGTTACCCTCCGCCCATGATTCCCACGGTGGTTTGGGGCACAGGCAACGTCGGACGCGCAGCCATCCGAGCTGTTGCGGCACACCCGATGCTCAGCCTGGTGGCCGTGCTGGTGTCGAACCCCGCCAAGATCGGCAAGGACGCGGGCGAACTCAGCGGACTCGACCGACACTTAGGCGTGGCGGCCACGGACGACGTGGACAAGGTCCTCTCCGAACACCCCCGCGCGGTCGTGTACGCGGCCTCCGGCGACGTTCGTCTGGACGGCGCCATCGAAGACATCACGCGCGTGCTCCGTACCGGCGCCGTAGTCGTCACACCGTCCCTGTACGGCATGTACGACTGCACCAACGCACCGGACGAGATCCGCGACGTGCTGCTCGCGGCCGTCGAGGCCGGCGGCGGCTCGCTGTTCGTGTCCGGCGTGGACCCCGGCTGGGCCAACGACATACTTCCGCTCCTGATCAGCGGACTGGGATCCGACATCGACGCCATCCGCTGTCAGGAGATCTTCGACTACTCGACCTACGACCAGGAGGAAGCAGTCCGCCACCTGATCGGCATGGGGCACCCCCTGGACTACCAGCCGCTGATGCTCGCCGACGGCATCCCGACGATGATCTGGGGCGGACAGCTCCGGATGATGGCCCGAGCCCTCGGCGTCGAACTCGAGGGCATCGAAGAGACCTTGGAGCGCCGCCCCCTCGAAACGTCCGTCGTCACCGACACGATGGGGGAGTTCCCCGCCGGCACTCAGGGAGCGGTGCGCCTTGAGGTGCAGGGTCTGGTGGAGGGCGAGCCCCGCATCATCGTCGAGCACGTCACCCGCATTCACGCCACCTGCGCTCCGGACTGGCCCGCACCACCGGATGCCGGAGCGGGCGCACACCGCGTGATCATCGAAGGGCGCCCCCGCATAGAGGTCACAGTCGAAGCCACGGACGAGGGACTCAACAGAGCCGCGGGCGGCAACGCGACAGCAGCCGGCCGCATCGTCAACGCCATCGACTGGCTCGCCGAGGCCCAACCCGGCCTCTACGACGCACTCGACATCCCGCTGCGCCCGGCGGTGGGCAAACTGGGAAAGAAGTGATCATGCACATCGACATCCCCGACGGCGCCGAGCCGATCCCGTACGTCTGGGGCGACCTGGTTCCCGAAATCGGCCAGGCAGCCAGCGCCTTCTCCCTGGCCGTCTATCAGTACACGACCCTCGGGCTGCGGGAGTTCGAGGCCGCCCGCCTGCGTATCGCGCAGATCAACGGATGCCTGTTCTGCCTGGATTGGCGTACCGAACGCGACGGAGAGAAAGTCGAGAACGACTTCTTGGACGCGGTCGCTCAGTGGCGGACCACGGACTCCTTCGACGTACGGACACGGCTCGCCGCCGAGTACGCGGAGCGTTACGCACTTGACCATCACAGTCTGGACGACGAGTTCTGGGACCGGATGAAGGCGCACTACAGCCAGGCGGAGATCGTGGAGTTGAGTATGAGTATCGGCTCCTGGCTGGCGTTCGGCCGGCTCAATCATGTGCTGGGGCTCGACAGTGTCTGTGTGCTGCCGTCGCCACAGGGTTCCTGACCAGGCGCGCTCAGGGTTGTGGGCCGGGCCCCTCGGCCACGGCCCACAGTTTCCGCACGGGCCCACAGTTTCCGCACGGTGCACAGTTTGCGCACGGCCTACAGGTCCCGCACGGCGCACCGACGGGACGCGCTACCGGTCAGAAGTCCTCGGCGATGATCTTCTCGATGTTGCGCTCGGCGAGCGCGGTGATGGTGACGAAGGGATTGACGCTGACATTGCCGGGAATCAGGGCACCGTCCATCACGTACAGACCCGGATGGCCGTGCAGCCGGCCGTAGTTGTCAGTTGCCTTGTCGAGAACCGCCCCGCCGAGCGGGTGGTAGGTGAGGTGGTCGCCCCAGATCTTGTAGGCGCCGAACAGGTCTGTGCGGTAGATGGTCCCTTCCTTGGCGTTGATCTTGTCGAAGATCGTTTTCGCCATGGTGATCGACGGCTGCTTCCACGCCGTCTGCCAGTCCAACTCCACCTTCCCCGCCGACGCATTCCACGTGAACCGACCCCGGTGCGGATTGTTCGTGATCGACAGGTAGAACGACGCCCAGGTCTCGATACCGGTCGGCAGCGGCGCCACCTCGGCGAACGCACCCCCCGCAGCCCAGTTGTCGATGCCCGCCGTCGGGATCGACGACTGCAGCGCCCCGGTCGGGTCCCACAGATGATTGGCCCGGCCGCACATCACATTGCCGTTCTCGCCCCAACCGCTGCCGACCTCATTGTTGAGCCCGGGCAGCGCACCCGTCGCCTTCAGACGGACCAGTAGCTTGCTGGTGCCGACGCTGCCCGCGGCGAAGAACACCCGTTGCGCCCGCACGGTCTTGGTGGTGGTGACGGCTCCGCTCGTGTCGAGTTGCTCCATGGTCACCCAGTAGCCGCCGGTGGCGGGCGTCACCGCGGTGACCCTGTGCAGGGGTGAGATGGTGACCCGCCCGGTCGCACGGGCCTGCGCGAGGTAGGTCTTCGGCAGCGACTTCTTGCCGTGGTTGTTGCCGTACAGGATCTCGCCGGCCAGCGCCGACTTGGTCACCGCTCCCGCAGCCTCCTGCTTCATGTAGTTCCAGTCGTAGACGTTGGGGACGAACATGAAGCGGAAACCGGAGCGCCCGGCGTGTTTGCGGCCCACGCGTGCGTACTGGTAGGCCTCGGTCGTCTCGAACCAGGCCGGGTCGATCGTGGTGACGCCGAGGGTGCTGTTCGCCCGCGGGTAGTAGACGTCGTACATTTCATCGGCGTCGACCGACGGGAGCACTCCGGGGAAGCGGCTTCGCTCGGGTGTCACTGCCATGCCGCCGTTGACGAGGGAGCCGCCCCCGACACCCCGCCCCTGGTACACCACGATGCCGCCCATTTCCTCGGCGTCCAGGATGCCCGTGTACCGCGGCACGTCCCGGTCGAGCGGGAAGCCGAGGAAGTTGCTGATGGGCTGCTTGGTCCGTGTGCGAAGCCAGAAGGACCGGTAGTCCGGGGTGGTGGTGTTGGCGAAGACCTTGCCGTCCGTCCCCGGAGTGTCCCAAGCCATGCCCATTTCCACCATGTGCACATCCACGCCGGCCTGGGCGAGCCGGAGCGCGGTGACGGACCCTCCGTATCCGGTGCCTATCACGAGGGCGCTGACCTGTGCACCGGGTTCGATCAGGCCGGGCTCCTCAGACAGTGCGGCAGCGGTCGGCAGGTCGAATGCGCCCAGAGCGACGGCACCAAAAATAGAACCAGTTCTACCAATGAAGCGGCGACGGGAGAGAACTCTTCCCTCCGGTGTTTCGGGTATTTTGGAGTCCACGTAGATCCCCTTTCTCTCACGTAACAGAAACGAGTTCTACTGAGAATCGTGAAACAAGTCACGAGAAACCTACGGGTAACTTGACTACTGTCCTCGGGTTTCCCGCATCAGGAATAGCCGGTTATCGCACCCGCCTCTTCAGTACCGATCTGATCCGAACTCGCGGATCATGACTTTACAAAACTGATCCCTTTTTAAATTCACCGGGCGAGCGCGACGCAGGAGCCGATCGCGGTGGCGGGCCGAGGACTTGCCAGGCTCCGACTCCGGCCCGGCCGACCGCCCCTCACCGACCGGTGCTCCCACGCGCCAGCGCCGGCGGCGGCACCCTCTCGCCGGGGTGGCGGCGATCGCGACCGCACACTTCGACCGTAGTCGGCCACTGCCTGGCAAGGCCGACGGAACGTTCCTCGTGAGGGCCCGGCTCAGCCAAACGCCCGGCCCCGGGCCCTTACCCCTCTCTTCGGGCGTCACCACGCTCGAGCAACCCGAGCGTCTGCTTCTCGGGCGAGGCGGGGTTCGGAAACAAGCCCCGGCGTGCGTCCTGCGGCATGCGGGCCCGGAAGGACGCACGCGTTGTGTCCCGCTACGGGCGGGTGGACGCTGAAGAGGATCGCGGGCAGGTGGGCGACACGACCGTGACCCGTTGCATCCACATGGCACCTCGGAATGCACTGACCAGGCCCCGCACCACAGAAGTCGCTGGTCGTACGCGCGGGAGCAGTGCTCTCGCGACGGCCAGCTGCGCGGGTGCGGCCGCGCATGTGACAGGCCCGGCCGGTGGGTCGGCAGGGATGCATCGTGATCCGTGCGATATCCAGCCGAGCTGGTACCGCGGGCCCGCCGGTGCGACGTTAGCCAGACTGTGCTGTCTACCGATATCGAGGCCCATCATGTCCGGTCTGCCGTTCTTCGCCCCCTGGCTGGTGCTGGCCTCCGTGCTCTGGGCGATGCTGCCGTTCCTTTGTGCCCGGCAGCGGAGGGCGGGCATCGTCATCGCCGTCTCGCACCTCATCGGGACGCTGGCGATTACACAGCCCTGGACCGAGAACTGGTACTGGGATGTCGGGTGGTGGCTGATTCTCGTCTTCGGGCAGGGCACCCTTGTGGCGCTGGGACGGTTGGTCTTCGAACTCAGCCCACTGGGCGCCCGTCGCCACCGCGCGACGCCCCGGTCCCCGGGTAGCGACCCGGTGGTGTCCCAGCCCGGGTCGTGAGCGGGATCAGGCGCTCCACAGGTCCCCGGTCCGAGGGCATGCAGGGCGATCTTGGCCGGCAGCGGGGAGATCGGTGAGCCCTGCGGAGTATTCAGCAGATGTGGGCAAGGCACCCTTGTGGTGGTTGAGCGTGCAGGGTGGACCGTCGGCTGTCGGTGTTGGTTGACGGGAAGAGGCTGGTCGGGCATGCCGAAGCGGTGTTGCTGCGCCGGTGTGCGGACCGCCCGGGGCTGACCGACGCGCTAGCGAAGGTGTTGCCGTCCAGCAGGGTGGCCGGCTGGCGGGACCGAGCGGCAGTGCTGGTTCACCTGGCGGTTGTGATGGTGCTGGGAGCGTCGAACCTGTCCGAGGCCGAGCAACTCCAGTTACATCACCGGCCGTTATTCGGGTCCATGGCCTCGGACTCCACCGCCCTGCGCACGCTGGCCGCGCTCGACGAGGCCACCCCGGCGAAGATCGCAAAGGTACGGGCGCGGATGCGCCGGCACGTGTGGAGCCTGCCGCATCTGCGGCCGGGCGGCTTCCCCTGGCTGATGGTTGTGGGCAAGCGGCTGTGCGGCTCGATCGTCATCGACCTGGACGCCACCATCATCACCGCGGCGCCGAAGAAGGCCGGGGGCAGCGGTTACCTTCAAAAGGACGTTCGGGTTCCATCCGCTGGCCGCGTGGTGCGCGAACACCACCGAGTCCCTGGCCATGCTCCTGCGCCCGGGGAACGCCGGAGCGAACACGGTGGCTGACCACGTCCGCGTGCTCACCGACACCCTCGCGCGTCCCAGCTCCTCAGCTGCAAAGATCCTCATCCGGGTGGACGGGGCCGGAGCCACCCACGGGCTGCTGGAGCAGCTGGAAGCGTTGAACACCACACAGAGCGCGGTCCGTTACGCCGCCTGGAAGATCACCGAGGACGACGAGCGGGCCATCGCCCGCCCGCCCGAGGCCGCATGGGAGACCTCCGTGCACCAGGACGGCAGCATCCAGGAGGGCTACTTCGTGGCGGAGCCGACTGGGATGAACACCCGTGAGGGCTGGCCGGAGGGCATGCGGCTGATGGCCCTGCCCGCCGTCACCTGTGCGACGTTTCTGTGCCCACATCTCGCTCCACTGCTCGACGTGGCGTCGCGGTGCCCAACCGCCGACCCACCTGGTGGTCTCTGCACTTCCCTCGATTGGGTGCGTATGAGTGCTGTCACGGGCTCCTGCAATGCCCCGACCCCGGCACGTACGGCCGCCTCCTGCGCTTCGGTCGCCTTGATGTGCGCGAGACCTCGGGCTGCTCGGCTTCGGCTGAGCTCGAACCGGGCATCATGCGTCTGCGCCGAAGCGCTGGCTCCCGGACCAACCGGAGCTGCGGCCGGGGTGTCAGTGTGCTGACGTATCCTTCCCGCTGCCGCACACCGACTGGGAGGACCAAGAGAATTGACTGGCCTGTCTGCTTTCCCGCTGCCCTTTCATGCTTCCCGTTCCATATCGTTCGCGACACCCCGAACGCTGCGGGAACTTCAGATGATGCAGTGCAGCGCCCACATTCGGGCGAAGCCGGGGTGGTTCGACAAGATGAACGACGCCGACATTGTCGCCAGGTGGACGCAAGAAGCGGTCTCCCAGGGCCTCACTGAAGCCCAGGTTCGTTACGCGCTTGCTGAACTCGCGCACTACGCCGCACTGCGAGACGGACGAACCGGTGTCGAGGTCTCCGCAGTCGACGGGGTGTGGCAGTCGGACACACTCATCGACAACGAGCTCAGATCCCGGCTGCGCCAGGCCGTTCGGGTTCTGGAACAGGTGCCGGAAGCGGAACAGGACTGGCATCCCGGATCCGATGGTCAGGTAC
The DNA here is from genome assembly GCF_036173045.1 of Streptomyces sp. NBC_00299. Taxonomy (GTDB): domain Bacteria; phylum Actinomycetota; class Actinomycetes; order Streptomycetales; family Streptomycetaceae; genus Streptomyces; species Streptomyces machairae. The sequence goes on along the minus strand of NZ_CP108039.1, from coordinate 199,681 downwards.
TGGATCTGGTTCATCCCTCGCTGTTCTGCCTGGTGCGCGAGGTCAGCGGAGCGCCCGAGCGGGCTTGGCAGAACCCGACGGACCGCTATTCGCGGTACGAATTCTCGGAGAAGTTCCAGTGGCTGCCCACTGACGTCGAGGTCAGTGACGACGGCGATGTTGCTTTCCGTTCGTACGTCAACAACGTCCACCCTGATAATCACCGCGAACTGGCCGCCGTCCTACCAGACTTGTTCGCGCGCCTGCGCCCGCTGCTGGAGAACGTGCTCACTGATCTGCGCCATCCGCGGCCCCTGAGGATCGAGGCCGATCCTTACGGGTGGTACGACTCGGAGCCGGATTACCCGGACAAATCTGCCTACAGTGATGATGGGGCCTACCAGGAAGCGGTCCGTACTTGGGAAGAGGCCCAGGACGACTGGTGGGAGAACCGCCGCCCGGTCGTCCCGGACGCCCCGACGTTCACCCCGCCCGAGTTGCCCGACGACTCGGCCCGAGTCGATCTGCGCGGCCGCCGTCTGCAGGTCATCGTCAAGCTCGCCACCATTCATCTCACGCCGGACAAGCCCGAGTACCTCGGCGGTTCCTGGCATGTCGAGGGGATGATGAACGAGCGGATCGTCTCGACCGGCATCTATTACTGGGACAGCGAGAACATCACGGAAAGCCGGCTGAGCTTCAGGGCGGCACTCGATGACCCGAGCTATGAGCAGAACGACGACAACGGTCTGCGTGAGGTCTACGGCCTGGAGGACGAAGACGCACTGAACCAGATGCTGGGATCGGCATCGACCCCAGCGGGCCGCTGCCTGGCGTTCCCGAACATCCTCCAACACCGCGTCGGCTCATTCCGCCTCGCGGACCCCACCCGCCCGGGACATCGCAAGATTCTCGCGTTCTTCCTGGTCGACCCGTCGGAAGAAATCGTCTCGACATCCGATGTGCCACCACAACAGCCATGGTCCCCCACCTCGACCATGACGCTTGAACAAGCCAAGGAATACCGCGAACAACTCATGAAGGAACGCAAGTTCTTCGTCGACGAACACAACGAGCAGCTCTACGAGCGAGAGTTCTCCCTCTGCGAGCACTGAGGAGCTCCGCGGCCGGCTGCACTCCCTGATCCGCACCACCCCCGAGCGGGCATGTCGAGTCCGCTTCGTCCTCTGTGCACTCGTTCCGAGGCACAAGCCTCGTACCTAGTTTCCTCGGGGTAGTCGCGAAGACACCTCACGGCCGCGCCGCACCCGCCCTCAACCCGTCCATGACCAGGTCGAGAAGTCGTGCCGCGCGCGGTCGCCAGTCCTCCGTCGGGGTCATCTGCCACAGGCCGGCGATGGCGAGGACGAAGTCGTCGGCCGTGACCCCGGGGCGGATGGTGCCTGCCTCCTCGGCTGTGCGGAGCAGGAGTTCGGCCGCCTCGGCGACGGGGGTGGGGGAGGGTTTCACCGGGCCCTCTGACGCACTGGTGGCGAGGCGGATCGCGTCGGCCAGGCCCGCCTTGGTCATGGCGAACTCGGCCAGTCGGTCCATCCAGGTGCGTAGGGCCTGTTGCGGCGGCAGCTCCTGGAGCAGTTGCGTCGCGCTGTCGGCGACCTGCTGCATCTCGTGGCGGTAGATCTCCAGGACAAGGGTCTCGCGGTTGGGGAAGTTGCGGTAGAACGTGCCCTGGCCGACCCCCGCCTTCTTGGCGATGGCGCTGAGGGGCGCGTCCGGACACCGCGTCAGTTCGGCCAGGGCGACGCACAGGATGCGTTCACGGTTGCGTTGCGCGTCCGAGCGCAGAGGCGTGTCTTTTTTGTGCTGCACCGTCACTCCTTGAGGCACGTGGCAGGAGCGCACCCTTGCCAAGCGGACAACTGTCCGTTACGTTTCCCGGGTAGCGGACAGATGTCCGGTTGGGGTCCACTCTAGCTCCGGACACGACAGGCACGTCAGTCCTCTGCCGCCGTTCAGCGCCGCCGTTCAGCGCTTCATCCTCCGCCGTGTAACTCGTGCACTCCATGCGCCCCCACAAGCACAGGCCCACCACCGTCACCCCCTCACTGTCACCTGCGCTCACCATCCCCCACTCATTGCAAGCGCCCCCGATCGCCAGCGATGTCGCGCACCACCGACACCCCCTCACGGCGACGCGCACCCCAGGTAGCCGAGACGCCGCCTTCCGGGTCCACGCACGCCCGAGGCTCGCGGACCCTCAAGTACCGAATGCCTGAAGGAAGTTGCTCATGGCCTTATCGACGTCCAGCGTCATCACCCTGCACATCAACGGCGAGAAGCACACGCTGCCCGTCGACCACCGCACCACCCTGCTCGACGCCCTGCGCGAGCGACTCGATCTCACCGGCACCAAGAAGGGCTGCGACCAGGGGCAGTGCGGTGCCTGCACCGTTCTGGTCGACGGCCGTAGGAAGGTCGCCTGTCTGCAACTCGCGGTCGCGGCCGAAGGGCGTGAGATCACCACCATCGAAGGCGTCGCGGACGGCGACCACCTGCATCCGGTGCAGCAGGCGTTCCTCGAACTCGACGGATATCAGTGCGGTTACTGCACTCCCGGACAGATCTGTTCGGCGATCGGCATGCTCGCTGAGCACGCGGCCGGTTGGCCGAGCGCCGCCTCCGACGACGTACGTCCGGCGGCCGGGCCGCCGCCGCTGACCCCGGACGAGATCCGTGAGCGGATGAGCGGCAACCTGTGTCGCTGCAGCGCCTACACGTCGATCGTCGAGGCCGTCGCACGAGCGGCCGACGCCGACGCCGCGTCAGCTTCGGACGGGCCGGCGCAGTCCAGGGAGGCCGCCGCATGAGGGAGTTCGACTACCGCAGGGCCCCCGACGTGTCGGGTGCCGTCGCCCTCCTCGACGACGATCCGGACGCGCGCTACCTCGCCGGCGGCACCAACCTGGTCGACCTGATGAAGAGCGGCGTGGAACGCCCCGCCCGCCTCGTCGACGTACGGGAACTGCCCCTGGACCGCATCGAGCCGGCCGCGGACGGCGGACTGCTCGTCGGTGCGACGGCCACCAACAGCGACCTCGCCGCCCACCCCGAAGTCCGCAGCCACTACCCGATGCTGGCCCAGGCGGTGCTCGCCGGCGCCTCCGGCCAGCTGCGCAACATGGCCACGGTCGGCGGCAACCTCCTCCAGCGCACCCGCTGCGCCTACTTCACCGACACGACCAAGCCGTGCAACAAGCGCGAACCCGGCAGCGGCTGCCCGGCCATCAGCGGCGAGCACCACAACCACGCCATCCTCGGCGCGTCCGAGACGTGTGTGGCCGTACACCCCTCGGACATGGCCGTTGCCCTGACCGCCCTCGACGCCGTCGTGCATTACGAAACCGCTGACGGACAGAGCGAGTTGCCGATCGGTCAGTTGTATCTTCCCGTCGCCGAGACCCCGCACCGCGAGACGGCCCTGCCGGCGGGTGCGCTGATCACCGGCGTCTCCCTGCCCCGGGTGCCGGTCGCGGCCCGCTCCCGGTACCGGAAGGTGCGCGAGCGCGCCTCTTACGCCTTCGCCATCGGCTCCGTCGCGGCCGCGCTCGACATCCGCGACGGGGTCGTGCACGACGCACGCCTGGCGTTCGGCGCGGTCGCCTCCCGGCCATGGCGCGCACGCACCGCAGAGCGGGTCCTCATCGGGGCGCCCGCCACGGCCGAGACGTACGCGGCCGCCGCCGAAGCCGAACTCGCCGCGGCCCGGCCGCTGCCGCACAACGGATACAAGGTGACCTTGATGCGCAACCTGACCGTGGCCGTGCTGAGCGAACTCGCCGAGGAGGCCGCGCGATGACCACCACCGCGCCATCAGCCGCCGTACGCGCGGTCGGCACCGGTCACGTCCGGGTGGAGGGCCGGGACAAGGTCACCGGCGCGGCACGCTACGCGGGCGACATTCCGTTCACCGAACTCGCCTACGGCTGGCTGGTGTTGTCCACCGTGGCGCGGGGCCGCATCCGCGACATCGCCGGCGCCCTCCTCCTTGAGATGCCCGGCGTCGTCGCAGTCCTGGACCACCGCAGCGCCCCGCGCCTGGAGACCGACTACGTCGGCCTGCTGGGCAGCAGGCCCGACCCCACCTGCGCCGTCTTCCAGAACGACACCGTGCCCCACCTGGGCTGGCCGGTGGCCCTTGTCGTCGCGGAGACCCCCGAGCAGGCGCGGGAGGCGGCCGAGGCCCTGGTCGTCGAGTACGAACCGCTGCCGCACGACATCGAGTTCACCGGCAACCACCCGGACGCCTATCCCGTGGACGGCCACATGCCGGGAGTGACGGACAAGGGCGACCTGGAAGCCGAACTGGCCACGTCAGCAGCCGTCGTGGACGAGGAGTACACCACTCCGGAGGAACACCACCACCCCATGGAGCCCCACGCGGCGACCGCCCGCTGGGACGACGGCCGGCTGGAGGTGGTCGACTCCAACCAGGGCGCCACCTGGGTCGTCGGCGAGCTGGCGAACCTGTTCTCGCTGGATCCCGCGTCGGTGCGGGTGCGTTCGGAGCACGTCGGCGGTGGCTTCGGCAGCAAGGGCGTACGTGCCCACCAGGTGGCGGCCGTGATGGCCGCGACGATCCTCCAGCGTCCGGTGCGCGTCGCTCTGACCCGGCCTCAGATGTTCGCGCTGGCCGGGCACCGCAGCCCCACCGTCCAGCGGGTCAGGCTCGGCGCCGACGCCGACGGGCGGCTGCGTGCCCTGGACCACCGCTCGGTGAGCCGCACCGCCACCGTGTACGAGTTCGTCGAGCCGAGCGCCGGCGTGGCGCGGGTGATGTACGACGCCGACGCCCACCACACCGAGAACCGCGTCGTACGCCTCGACGTTCCCAGCCCCACCTTCATGCGCGCGCCCGGTGAGGCTCCGGGAGCCTTCGCGCTGGAGTCCGCGCTCGACGAACTCGCCGAGAAGTGCGGGATCGACCCGATCGAACTGCGACTGCGCAACGAACCCGACAAGGGCCCCGTCTCCGGCCTGCCCTTCGCCAAGCGCAACCTGCGCGCCTGCTTCGAGGAGGGCGCTCGCCGTTTCGGCTGGAGTGAGCGCGATCCCCGGCCGGGTGTGCGGCGCGAAGGCCGATGGCTGCTGGGCACCGGCACCGCCGCCGCGTCCTTCCCCGCGGGCGCCGCTCCCTCCACCGCCGCCATCACCGCCGAGACCGACGGCCGCTTCACCGTCCGGATATCGGCGGCCGACATCGGCACCGGCGCGCGGACCGCGCTCACTCTCGTCGCGGCTGACGCCCTCGACGTCGTACCGGAGCGAGTGACCATGCGGATCGGGGACAGCGAGTTCGGCTTCGCGATGATCGCGGGCGGTTCGATGGGCACCCGCTCCTGGTCCATGGCCATCGTCGCGGCCGCCCGCGAGCTGCGGGAACGACTCGTCCCCGGCATGGTCATCCCCGCCGAAGGAATCACCGTGCGCTCGGACACCACCGCGCAGATCGCCGCGCTCGCCAGGATGGAACGGCACTCCTACGGCGCCCAGTTCGCCGAGGTGGCCGTGGACCCGGCCACGGGTGAGGTGCGCGTACGACGCATGCTCGGCCTCTTCGCCGCCGGCCGCATCGTGAACCCGCTGACCGCACGCGGCCAGTTCACCGGCGGCATGATCTGGGGCATCTCCATGGCCCTGCACGAGGAAGCCGTGCGTGACCCGTCCTTCGGCGGGCCCGTCGGCGCCGACCTGGCCGGTTATCACGTGGCCACCCACGCCGACGTCCCGCGCATCGAGGCGGACTGGGTCGACGACACCGACCCCGACGACCCGGTCGGCATCAAGGGCATCGGCGAGGTGGGCATCGTCGGCGCCGCGGCCGCCATCGCCAACGCGGTCTGGCACGCCACCGGCGTACGGCACCGCAGTCTGCCCATCCGACCGGACCGCGTCCTGACGGCAGGCCGCGATGCTTGACCGTCTGCCGGAGCTGAAGAACTGGCTGGCCGAGGGGCGTGATGTCGCCGTCGCCACCGTCGTGTCCGTCGGCGGCAGCGCCCCGCGGGGCCCCGGCGCCACACTCGCCGTCGACAGGGCCGGCACCGTCATCGGCTCGGTGTCGGGCGGGTGCGTCGAGGGCGCGGTCTACGACCTGTGTGCGCAGGCGCTGGAGACCGGGCAGAGCGTGCTGGAGCGCTTCGGCTACAGCGACGAGGATGCGTTCGCCGTGGGTCTGACCTGCGGTGGTGTCCTCGACGTGATGGTCACGCCCGTGCTCGCGGACACGCCCGTCAGGGCGCTGCTGTGCTCGGCCCTGGAGATGGTGTCCAAGGGCGAGCCGGTGGCCATGGCCCAAGTCGTCGAGGGCCCGACCGCGCACTTCGGTGCCACCCTGCTCGTCCACGGCGACGGCTCCACGGAAGGCGGCCTCGGGATCCACGGGGACCTCGACCGCACGGCCGCGGCGCAGGCCCTGGCCGCGCTCGACGCCGGTCGCACGGGCACGGTGGAGCTGTCGCCGGACGGCTCGCACTGTCCCGACGGCCTCACCCTGCTCGTGGAGTCCAGCACGCCTCCGCCGCGGATGATCGTGTTCGGTGCGGTCGACTTCGCCGCGGCGCTGGTGCGGGTCGGTAAGTTCCTGGGCTATCACGTCACCGTGTGCGACGCCCGGCCGGTGTTCACCACGCCGGCACGCTTCCCCGAGGCGGACGAGGTCGTCGTGGACTGGCCGCACCGCTATCTGCGGGGCACCGGGACCGACGGCCGGACCGTGCTGTGCGTCCTCACGCACGACGCCAAGTTCGACGTGCCCCTGCTGGATGTCGCGCTGCGGCTGCCGGTCGCGTTCGTGGGCGCGATGGGCTCGCGACGTACCCACACCGACCGGGACCGCAGGTTGCGTGAAGTGGGCCTGAGCGAGGAGGAGTTGGCGCGGCTGAGGTCACCCATCGGGCTCGACCTCGGAGGCCGTACGCCCGAGGAGACCGCCTTGTCGATCGCTGCGGAGATCGTCGCGTCCCGCCGAGGCGGGACGGGCCTCCCGCTGACGGGTTCGGGGACACCGATCCACCACAGGGCGACGGTTCCGGCTCGCTCCCACCGCTCACCCGGCGGGCGGGAGCCGTCCACCGGAGTCGCGGACCTTGCTCCCCGGACGGCACCACCACCTCCGCCACCTACAACCCGGCGGGGGAGACCAAGCCCATCACCGACCCGGCCGGAACGACCCGCTTCGACTGCCGGGGAGCGCTCGACCGTGGTCGCCGTGACCTGTCGGCCCAGTTCGTCGTAGGTCGCACTGGGCGGTGCTGCCGGTGCCGTAGTCGGTGGTGGCGGTGACGTTGCCGTCCCAAGCTGCAGGCAGCTGGACGATCGATCCGGGCACAAGGCTCGCTGCCGCGTTGGCCTTCGCATTCGCCGGGTCCGGGGCCGGTCGGGTTGTCGGCCTCACCCCTGACGCCACACAGGTAACCGGCTCCACGCCTACGACCCATTCGGCACGGAAACCGCCACCATCGGCACCGCCCCGCCGTCGGCTAACCGTCCGGCTGGACCGACCCGGCCACCGGCGACGTCAACATGGCAGCGCGCTGCTGCAGGCCGGGCAGCGGCTCCTTCACCTGCCGTGACACCTGGACGGCCCTGAATGTGGGGCTCCTCCCCTCACATCGCGGCCACTCGGTGTTGCCGGCATGGCGCAGTCCAGGGTCCAGGTGGCGAAGACGGCGTCGCGGGGCTGCGGGGCGAGGAGTTCGGTAGGTCGGTCTCGGCGTTGCACGGCAATGTGGATGTAGCGGTACTCCGGGACTTCGGCGCCCGATAATGCTTCCGGCGGGCAGGTGAGTCCGGGCAGGTCGACGGCGTCGATGCGGATGTGCAGACCGGTCATCGTCCGGTCCGTTGGCCAACTCTCCGCAACTCAGGCGCACTTCATCTCTGATCGGCCCGAATGGCTTGTCGGTGGCCCTTCATGCCGCTAACTTAAGGCGTCAAGTAAACCAAGTTAATTGGCGACTTACATTCCTCCTCTCCTCCCCTCTCTCCGGGGCCGGGAGTTCCAGGGTCCGAGGTCGCACCTGTCGCGGCAGCGCGTGCACTCCCCATGACGCCGCGGCAGGGCACACCCCCCACCGCACCCATCGAGGTACCAGGAGGGCGCTGATGCGCCGAAGAGGTTCCAACTTCCTGACCGCGACCATGCTCTGCGCCGCGGGATTCGCCGCGGCACCCGCTCCCGCCGGAGCGGCGGACGCAGGCCCATCAAAGCCGACCGAATGGCGAGAGGCATTCTCGCCGGACGGCACCATCACCCGCGTGAAGATACCGAGGCAGGCCGAGGCCGCACCCTCGCGCGCCGACGAGCAAGCAGCCGCAGCTGCCGACGTGATTCCCATCCAGAACTCCGGGCCTTCCGACTCCCGCTTCGACATGGTGATCCTGGGCGACGGCTACACCGCCTCCGAGATGGGCCTTCTCCGTCAGCAGGCACAGTCGAAGTGGGACGAGCTCTCCACCACGGCCCCCTGGGACAAGTATCGCCAGAACATCAACGTATGGCTGGTAAACGTCGTCTCCAACCAGTCCGGTGTGGACAACGACCCCACCGAGGGGGTCAGCCGTGACACCGCCCTGGACATGGGCTTCTTCTGCGGCGGCCTCGAACGGCTGCTGTGCCTGAGCGAGCCGAAGGCCCAGGCGTACGCGGCCCAGGCCCCCGGCGTCGATGCGATCGTCGCCGTCGGCCACACCAGCAAGTACGGCGGTGCCGGTTACCCCAGCCTCGCCACCGTCTCGGGCGGCAACGAGCACTCCGGACGCATCGCCATCCATGAACTCGGCCACTCCGTGGGCGGCTTGGCCGACGAGTACTTCACCCCGGACACCACCTACCCCGGCGGCGAACCCGGCGAGCCCAACGTCACCACCGACCCGTCCGGCTCCAAGTGGGCGTCCTACCTCGGACAGAGCACTCCGGACGGCGGCACGATCGGCGCCTACGAGGGCGGCAGCCAGTACGAGCGCGGCATCTACCGGCCGTCGCAGGACTCCCTGATGCGCAGCCTCGACAAGCCGTTCAACCTCATCGGCCTCGCCGCGATGGACCAGGCCATCGGCTCCAAGATCAGTGGAGTGGCACCCGGCACGTCCGAACAGGCCCCACGCTAGACAGCAAGGCCCTCGGCCCGTCCGCGCCCTCACCTCAGTAAGGGCCGGACGGGCGCGAGTGAACGAGGACCTCGCCGGCGGCGGTGCCCAATGGCAACCAGACCAGCGCCCTGAACAGCACGTTCACAGAAGTGCTTCCGGCTGGCAGAAGCTGCCGTGCCGAGCCACCACAAGCCTCACGACCCTGATTCCAGCCAAGGGCAGGCGGGGCGACACTCGTCGTCGACCGCAGGGAGTCCGCGGCCGACGGTGTGCTCGCCCTCACCCGGCGCCACTCGCTTGGCGAGCAGCTCCCTCAGACGTCATCACCGGCCTGGGCGGCGAGGACGTCGACCTGCGCCCTTCACCGGCACCTCCTGGCACCTGGTCAACCAGCACCTCAATGTACAGCCGGCACCGCTGCGCACCCTGCGCCCGGACGCCCCCTGCGGAACTGGAGCGGTTCACAGGCGGACTCATGACCAAGGCCCCGCCCAGCGGCTGGCCAGCGGAGGTGTGTGGGCTGCTCGCAATGCGATCAACGAATGGCATTTCGGGTCCACCCCGCCCAGTCGCGGCCAGTACATCGCCCACGACATTGACGTCAGCCCAGCGGAAGCCACCGACGGCGTGATCATCCCTCTGCGGATCATCGCCCACAACGCCTGTCCCACCGGCGCCACCAGGACAGACGAGAAGGCCGCACGGGCCTGCACAACCTGCAAGGGGGAGGGGCCGATCATCCGGGAGCACCACTCCAGGCACGAAAGCAATGTGGTGCCGGAGTCGAGCGCGACCTGGGCGTTCACCTGCCGCACCGTCCTGCCGGTGATGACCCGCGTCGTGCCGGGAGGAGCGTTCGGCGGCAACTCGCCGATGCCCAACTGCCCCCTCGCCGGCCCGCCCTGCGCCTCTCCTGTGGGATCAGTCGACGAAGTCGGCCACCAGAGCTGCGAATTCGTCCGGGGTGGCCAGGCGGATGCCAAAGGTTTCGGCCTTGGCGCGTTTGGATCCGGCGCCTTCTCCGGCGACGACCAGGGTGGTCTTCTTGGAGACACTGGAGGAGGAGCGGCCGCCGGCGCGTTCGATGAGCTCGTTCATCTGGTTGCGGCTGAGCTTTTCCAGGATTCCGGTCATCGAGCCGGTGACCACGACCGTCATTCCGGCCAGTGGCCCGCCCGCCGCACCCGCGATCTCGCCGTCGGCGTCCGTGTCCCCGGTCGTGGCGGCAGCCGATGGGGGAGTGGCGCCGGGTTCGGTCATGTTCACCCCGGCGGCGACGAGTTTGTCGATGAGCGGGGCCAGTTCGGCGAGTTCGGCGACGATCGAGGGAGCCTTCTCGGTGCCGATGCCCTCGACCTGCTGCATCGTTTCGGCGTCGGCGGCGCGGATGTTGTCCATGGTGGCGAAGTGGCGGGCGATGCGGCGGGACATGGAGCGGCCGGTGCCGCGGACTCCGAGCGCGCACAGCACCCGTGACAGCGGCTGCGCCTTGGCCACCGCGATGGCGGCGAGGAGGTTGTCGGTGCTGGTCTCACCCATCCGCTCCAGGCCCAGGAGCTGCTCGCGGGTGAGGGCGAACAGGTCAGCGAGGTCGGCGACGAGGCCGGCGCCGACGAGCTGGACGATGCGGGTGGTGCCGAGGCCTTCGATGTCGAGCTGGTCGCGCCCGGACGCGTAGGACAGGGCGGCGACCAGGTGGCAGTTGCGGCCGTTCCCGCAGCGCCAGCGCTGCTCGCTTGTGTCGATGTCGGCCCCGCACCGCGGGCATGCCTCGGGAAAGACGATGGGCTGTTCGTCGCCAGTGCGCAGGTGTGCGACGGGGGCTTCGATGCGGGGGATGACGTCGCCGGCCCGGTGGACCATGACGGTGTTTATCTAGGGTTGTCAAGTCTCATGGCTGTTCAAAGCCCTGACTGCTACTCAGGGACATTAGGCACGTTGTTGGATGTGCGGTCGCCGGGGAGGGCCCAGTCTGGGTTGTGGCGGTCGGGCCAGGGGTCGTAAGACCAGCCGTGTCGGTGGAGCTCATCGCCTTCGTCCTGGAGGGCGTGACGAGCCATCCTGACGAAGTGGCCTTCAGCCGCCGGGACCTTTTCAAGCAGTGCGGAGAAGGCGGATATGTCGTCGGGATGCTCTTCGAGGGCGAACATGACGAGCGCGATAGCGGTCGTGATCTTGTGGACAGGGACGATCATAAGGTCCGGGCCTTCGATGCGGACCGGGGCTTCCAAGGCACGTAGTTCTCGAATCTGCACCTTGGCCTGTTGATAGCTGTTGCGGACATGCTCTGGGTTGTCCCGGCCCTCGGCGAAGGCGCTTTGGAGGATGGTCCTCAGTTCATCGATGCCGGTCAGGAAGTTCGTGTATGCCTGGGCGCGGGGTTCGCGGCGGTCACGTAAGTATTCGGCGCGGTGCTGCTCGCGTTGTTGTTGGTGCTGGGCCTCGACCTGAAGGCGTGCTTGCCGTTCGGCCTTGTGGCCGGTCACGTATGCGGCTGCGGTCGTGAAGAGTCCTCCAACCGCAGCGCCGATGACGCCACCAAGAAGTCCTGCAAGTCCTGCGTCCATGGGCAGGATTGTCGTTGTTCGTGGTCACTGCGTCAGGAGTGCATGCGTGAGCCTGTGTAAATGGCGGAGGCCCCGGCTGCCTCTTGTTGGGGCTTCCGGGGCCTGCCTACTGAGGGTGTTCAGGGACGGCCCAGAGCCCGGACGGTCCATCCCGCTTCGCGCCATGTCTCAGCGTTGAGGGTGCCGCGACCGTCGATGACCTTCGGTGTCGTGGCGCGGGCGGCGAGGCGGTGCGGGTCGATGTGGGAGAACTGCGGCCACTCGGTGAGGTGAAGCAGCAGGTCGGCGTCCTGGACGGCGGCGATCGGGTCGTCGATGTAGTCGAGTTCGGGGTGGGTCTTGCGGGCGTTGTCGAGGGCCTGGGGGTCGGTGACGGTGACGGTGGCACCGAGCTCGTGGAGCTTCTGGGCGACGGCGAGAGCGGGCGAGTCGCGGATGTCGTCGGTGTTCGGCTTGAAGGCGGCGCCCCAGATGGTGATCCGCTTGCCTGCGAGGCTGCCATCCAGCTGTTCGTGGGCGAGGTCGACCATGCGCTCGCGGCGCCGGTTGTTGATCGCGTCGACCTCGCGGAGGATCGTCAGGACCTGGTCGACGCCGAGCTCGCCGGCGCGGGCCATGAACCCGCGGATGTCCTTGGGCAGGCAGCCGCCGCCGAAGCCGAGGCCGGGCCGCATCCCGCGTCGGCCGATGCGGACGTCGTGGCCGAGGATGTCGGCGAGCTGGGTGACGTTGGCGCCGGAGGCTTCGCAGACCTCGGCGATAGCGTTGATGAAGCTGATCTTCGTGGCGAGGAAGGCGTTCGCGGACGCCTTGGCCAGTTCGGCGGTCGCCCAGTCGGTGACGATCGTCGGCGTCCCCGACTCGGTGATTTTCTCGAAGCACTGCCGCAGCACGGCTTCGGCCCAGGAGTGCTCGGTCTCGAAGCCGAGGACGAGCCGGTCGGGGCGGAGGGTGTCCTCGACGGCGAACGACTCGCGCAGAAACTCCGGGTTCCAGGCCACCTCGATCGCGTCCCCGGCGGGCGCGTATTCGTGCAGCAGGTCGCGGACGCGGGGTGCGGTGCCGACCGGGACAGTCGACTTCACCGCGACGACGGCCGGGTACTTCAGGCGGGGTGCGAGCTGGCGGACGGCGGAGAACAGGTGGCTGAGGTCGTAGGCGTTCTCGCCCGGCTGCTGCGGGGTGCCGACCCCGATAAAGTGCAGGTCGGCGAAGGCGGCGGCCTCCGCGTAGGAGGCGGTGAACTTCAGGCGCCCGGACGCGGTGTGCCGGGTGAGCATGTCGTCGAGGTCGCGCTCGTGGAAGGGCGCCTTGCCGGAGTTGAGGATCGCAACCTTGTCCATGTCGGAGTCCATGCCGAGGACCTCATGGCCGAGTTCGGCCATGCAGGCCGCGTGGGTGGCGCCAAGGTAGCCGCAGCCGATCACGGTGAGCTTCATGACGGGGTTCCTTTGCGAGGTGAGGGCCGCCGACGGCCCCCACCTCTGCCCCGCCCGGATGGGCGGGGTGCTCAGGCGGGCCGGGTGGCCTGGTAGCGGTTGATCCCGTCCCGGATGAACGGCGGGATCGTGCGGAATTCGAGGTCCTCGGGGGCGAGGAACTGGAGCTTGACGCCCTCCGCGAGGGGCAACTGCGTCTCGTCGCCGTCCCAGGAACAGGCGAAGAACGTGATCAGCTGCCCGGAGCCGTAGGTGTCGCGGATCTCGAAGAGCTCGAGAGGTCCTTCGACGGTGAGGCCGGCTTCTTCGTCGAGTTCGCGGACGATCGTCTCGGCCGGGCTCTCGCCCTCATCGGTGCCGCCGCCCAGCAGACTCCAGTGAGCGGGCCATGCAATATCAGGGAGGTCGTCCCGCAGGTGCATGAGGAGTTCGCCGCGGCGGTTGGTGATGATCGCGACCGCGCCGCGGGCGGTGGCCGGGCTTTCGGCAGTGCTGTCCTGGTGCATCCGGACACGGTAGTGAGGTGAGGGATCGTCATGCGGCAGCCCTCACCGTCTGGTCGCAAAACCAGGCGGCAGCCATGAGGGCCTGCATACGGGTGCGGTCGAACCGCCCGCCGGGCTTGAGCCCGCCCTCCAGCAGCGGCCGCATCGCGGCCGGGGCCTCGGCGAGGGCAGTGTGGATCTGGGCGTCCGCCCAGGCCCTCAGAGGCCCGTTCAGCCAGGCGGGGACGGGGCTGGCGAAGCCGAGCTTGTCCCGGCTGCCCCAGACCTCCCGCGGCAGGCCCAGAGCCTTCGCGGCATCGCGCAGGATCCGCTTGCCCTCGGCGGGGTGACAGATTTTGTGCTCCGAGGGCAGCCGGTAGGCCAGCTCGACCAGGTCGCGGGCCAGGTAGGGCGATCGGCGTTCGAGGGCGTAGGCGGAGGCGAGCTTGTCGCTGGTCATCACCAGCGGCCGCCAGGCCGTCGCCAGGTCCGCGAGGGTGAGGCCGCGTGCCAGGTCCCCGTCGGCCTTCTCCATCGCGGTGGCGATCAGGTCGCGGATGCGGCCGTCGGGATCGGGGCCGCGCAGGACGAGCCGGGTGACCGCCTCCGCCGGATCCAGCTCTTCTCCGGCGGCGTGCATGAGTTTCGCGGCCAGCGGCCGGTAGGCGTCCATCCCGGCGGCTAGGACGGCGTCCGGGCCGAAGAGGACCAGGGTGTGGCGGACGTAGCCCATGAGGAACTCGTCCGGGCCGAGGCCGCCGACGGCGACCTTCAGACCGAGGTCGGCGATCTTCCGGTAGGCCATGTACTCGGAGAACGTGGACGCGTTGCCCATCGGGTAGTCCAGCGCGGACATCATGTGCGGCAGGACCTTGGTGAAGTCGATGTGGTCCGGCTCGACCACGACGAGCTCGGCGCCGATGTCCGCCGCGATCCTCGTGGCGATCTTCGATTCGTCGAGCCGGTCCTGGCCGGGGTAGCGGACGGTGACGCAGACCGGCGGCCGCATCAGGTAGGCCAGCGCCGACGAGTCCAGCCCGCCGGAGAGTAAGAGGGCGAAGTCGCAGGCCGGGGCCCTGAGCGGGACCTGTTCGGCCAGGACGACGGATAACTTCGCCAAGGCCTCGGCGTAAGTGCCCTCGAAGGGCTGCCGGTCGGCCAGGGTCCAGTAGACGTGCTGGTCCAGCGAGCCGGTGGCGACGTCGAAGGTCAGCAGGGTCGCGGGGGCCAGCAGCTGGATGCCCTGGAAGGGGGTGTCGACGCCGACCGGGGTCTCGATCGCGAGGACCTCGGGCCGCAGGACCAGCGGGGCGGTGCCATAGCCGGTCAGGGTGGTGACCTCGGAGGCGAACGCGAGCCGGCCGCCGTCGAGGCGCCAGTAGAGGGGCTTCTCGCCGAGCCGGTCGCGGGCCAGGAACAGCTTGCCGACGCGCGGGTCATAGACGGCGAGGGCGAACATGCCGTCCAGCCCGTTCAGGCAGGACGGTCCGATCTTGGCCCAGGCCCGCAGCACGAAGTGCGCGTCCGTCTCCTGGGCGGCGAGCGGGATGCCCCAGGCCGCGGCCTGCTGGCGGTAGTTGTAGATCTCGCCGTTGAAGGCCAGCAGGACGCCGGCCTCGCGGTCGAGGTAGGGGCCGGGCATCGCCTGTGGATCGACGATCAGCAGCGTGTTCATGGCCAGCACTGCCCGGCCGTCGCTCGCGGCGGCGTGCATGGTGCCGTCCGGGCCGCGGTGGGCCTGCGAGGCGCCCATCGCGCCGACGGTCTCGTTGTGCCGGACGGCGTCGGCTCCGGCCAGTCCAGCGATTCCGCACATATCTGGTTCACCCCCGAGTGTGGTGGTGCCTTGGCGGCGGCCGCCGCCGGAAGGAGATCTGTTCCGGTTCCGGCGGCGGCCTGGACACTCATCACAGCCGCCCGACAAGATCACAGGGAGGGCTCGCAGGGGGGCTCACAACTCGCAAACACGGTTCGCGGCCTGTCCGGGAGGAATATCGTCAGTGACCCAACACGCGGAACGCGTACGACTCTTCGCCCCCAGTCGAGTACGGATCCCTCGTGCTCCACCAAGTACAGACATACGTGCTCAGCTGTTTGTTCGAGTCGTGCGTGGTCCGGCCTGTCACCGGCAAGGGAGAAGGTCGTGGCGTCGACCACCCGCCGGACCCGTCCGCCCAACGCGGACCTGGCCCGGCTCATCGAAGCCAGCGGCGCGAGCCACAAGTCCCTGGCTTGGCGCGTCAACCAGCTCGCCCATGCTGCCGGGATAGAGACGGACTATTCGCATACTTCGGTGGCGAACTGGTGCCGGCGGGGGATGACGCCGAAATGGCCGGTCCCGAACCTGTTGGCGCAGGCCATCGGCGAACGGCTCGGACGGCCCGTCAATCTCAGTGAGATCGGGATGGGCGAGGCGGAGACAATCGACGCCTCGGTGGGGTTGGATTTCCCGCGAGACCCCGCCGACGCCGTCCGCGTCGCCACTTCGTTCTGGAGCTCCGTGAACCGCCGCGACTTCTTGGCCGGATCCGGCTTCGCCGCCTCCGCCTTCACCACCCCCGTCACCAGATGGCTCGTCACCCCCGCCGACGAGACCGCCGACCACCAAGGCGGCCAGCAAGTCGGCCGGGCCGACCTCGACGAACTGCGCGAGGCCGCCGACGACGCCCGCCGCTGGGACTCCAAATACGGAGGCGGAAACTGGAAGGCCAACTCCGTCACCGACTGCCTCGACCACCGGGCCGCCCCGCTCCTGCAGGGGACCTTCTCCGACGAGATCGGCCGCGAACTCTTCTCGGTGACCGGAGAGTTGTCGAGGCTCGCGGGCTGGACCGCATTTGACGTCGGCCAGCACGACGAAGCCCAGCGGCACTTCATCCAGGCCCTCCGCCTGGCCCGCGCCGGCGGTGACGTGCAGCTCGGCTGCTATGTCCTGACCACGATGGCCATGCAATCCCTCATGCGCGGGTTCGCCTCCGAGGCCGTGGACATGGCCCAGGGTGCCTTCGAGCGGGCCAAGGGCCAGGCCGTGCCCCGCGTGCTGGCGTTCACCAAGCTCATCGAGGCCCGTGCTCACGCCCGCGAGAACGACCCCAGGGCCGCTTCCAGGGCCCTGAAAGCCTCCGAGGACCTGCTGGGCCAGGCGAAGGACGACAGCGGCGACGAGCCCGCGTGGATCGACTTCTATCACCACGCCCGCCTGTCGGCAGACGCCGCCGAGGTCTTCCGTGACCTGAAGAACCCCAAGGCCGCCCTCACCTGGAATCAGCAGGCTGCCGCCATGCTGCCCGGAGTGTTCACCCGCTCCGTCGGCATGCGGCTCGCCATCGTCGGGACCGCCCACCTCCAGGCCCGCGACCTCGACCACGGCCTCGAACTCGGCAACCGCAGCGTCGACATCCTCGCCCGCGTCCAGTCGAGCCGGGCCAAGGACTACGTCGCCGAGTTCAACACGGCCCTCGCGCCCTGGCGGCGCGAGCCGGCCGTCCGCGAGTTCGTCCACCGAACCCGCAAGGAACTCGGCGTCCCCGCCTGACGGCTCAGCCGCCGGGCGCCGCGTTCTCCGCCCGGATCATCCGTCGCAGGCTGGAGCGGGCCGCTGCCAGGTCCTCCTCGGTCTCGGCCAGCCGTTCCTCCAGCTCGGCCTTCTCCCTGCGCAGGGTGTCACGCTCGGCAGTCAGGTCCTCGTGATGGCGGGTCAACTCGTCCACCCTCGCCACCAGGTCGGCGGACCCGACCTGATCGAGTTGCTGACCGAGCTGCCGTTGAAGCGCCGCCTTCAGCTTGTCGCGCTCGCCCCGCAGAGCGGCAACCTGCTGCTTTGACAGTTCCAGGTCCGTCCGCAGGCTTGCCGCACTCGACGACAGCCCGGACCTGGTCTCCCGTCGCGGCTGGCCCGCCTGCTTCTTGCGGGCCGCCTCGATGTGCTCGCGGACGCCTTCTGCATAGACCAGCCAGTTCGACACCCCGGCCTCCTTGGCGACGGCCGCGAAGGTGACCGCATCGCCACGGGCCGCCATCTGGTCCACGACCGCCAGGACCCTGGCCCGCTTGTCCCGGCTGTCTTTGCGGCGGGAGGCGGCCAGCACCTCACGGGGGGATCGTTTGTCCGTCATGCGCTGGACTCTCCCGACCTGATCACGGTCAGCGGCAGCATCATGCGACCCTTGGCCGCCCGGCTCTTGCGCAGGACCTTCACCGATTCCATCAGCTCTTCTCGCTCGTTCTCCGGCAGAGCCTCGACCTGCTCGTGCATGTTCGCCGCGACCTTCTTGAACGAGTTGATCTGGTCCTGAAGGTTGCGGATCACGTACTCGTCCGTGCCCATCGCCAGCGCGGTCTCCTTGTCCGCCTTCAGGTCCCGGATGTGGTCCTCGATCGCGGCGAGGTAGGACGGGTCAGGACGGTAGAAGCCGCAGCCGGCGCACTGGAACCGGATCGGGCAGGCATGGCCGCCTGCCTTGACGTTCGACGGCTCGACGCATCCGCCGAACGGCACCTGCACCGATCGCATCTGGTAAGCCTTGTTCGAGGACATCGGCGCCGGATTGCCGTGCCGGTCCACGACGTGCAGGCGCATCGTCTTGACCGCCTCCTGCTTCCGCTTCAACGACACCTTGTAGTACCGGGCCGTGGTATCGGCACTTTTGTGATCCATGAGCTCTTTGAGCACGTCGATCGGGACGTTGGCGTCCGCGTGCCGCTGAGCGTAGGAGTGCCGGAACGCGTAGGGGAAGATCTTGTTCTTGTCGAACGGGATGGGCAGGCCGTCCCGGCCGGTCCCCTCCGAGTCGACTCTGTCGAGGCACTGCACCCACTGGCGCATCGCCCGCGCGAGATAACCCGACGTCAGGTGAGGGTACTTGCTGCCATCGGATATGGCGGGGAACAGGTAGTTCTCGCTTCGCCTGGGCGTGACCAGCCCGTCTCGGCGGGCGGCCCAGCGCTGGATGTGCTCGGCGGTGTCCCGGGTGATCGGCAGCCGTCGCTTCAGCCGCTTGCCCTTGTAGTTGTTCCAGATCAAGAAGATGTCGTTGCCCGCGAACTCCAGGCAGTTCCGCTTCAGGCTCACCACTTCCCACGGCCGCCTGCCGGTGTCCCGAAGGATCCGGTAAACCGCCTGGAACATGGCCGCGATGTCGCTCTCGGCATAGCCGCGGTAGGGAAATCCGATGCCGAAACCGTCCAAACGGGCGTCGAGTTGGCGGATCACCGACTCGGGGATGGCCTTGCCGATCTCGTCCTCGTTGGACTCCTCGCGGATGATCCGCAGTGACTTGTGCCGGCCGAACGTGCCGGGCAGATCATTCAGCAGCCCGGCCCGGCGGCCGAAGTCCAGGACGTTGTGCAGCATCGACAGGCAGTCCGCCCGATGCTTGCTGGCAAACAGATTGCCGTCCTTCCTGGTCATCGCGCGAAAGCCCTCCACGACCAAGGTCATATCGGCGAACCGCACCTGACTCGGGTCCAGCCCTCCGCCGGGCTGACGGTGCAGAACCGTGGAGGTCAGGACGCATGCCTCCAGGTGGCGGCGGAAGCGGTTGCTGTCCGGCTGTGTGGACCGGGCCCACTCCATCAGCGCATCCCGCAGCCACGGCTGCTTGATGACCGTGAAATCGACCTTGACCGACCGCGAGCCCGGCCCAGTTCGCCCCGGACGGTGGCCGATCGGCCCGTGCACCGCCCTCATGTCCCAGATCAGCTTGTCGGTGGGCTTGATCCCCGTGAACTGTTCGTGCCCGCGCTCGATGATCCAGGCGATGTCCCGGAGCATGGCCGTGCGATTCGACACCTCGGGCCATCCGGCGGGAGAGAATGTCTCAGGCTTCGCGGTCAACAGGCAGTCCACTCCGGTGAGTTCCTTGATCACCGAGCGGATCGGGGAGGGCTGCATCACTCGCGTGCGCAGATCACGCTGCTGAAGTGCGTAGAGCACTTCCAGCCTGGCGACGTCGCTCAACGGCGCCAACGAGAACTGGTGACTGGCCAGGTAGGGCGTCGCGTGCTCGATCCAGTCATCGAGGTCCGCGACCTTCACGCCCCCCTTGCCCTTCGACCACCACGCATAGTGGATCCGGCACAGCCCCGTCTTGAGCGTGACCTGCTCAAATGGACAACCGGCCACCAGGCAGTCCGGCCAGGCACCGAGCGGCATTGCGACATCGCGGACCCACTCCTCAAGCGTCCCGTCGAACGGCCGGCGCTTGTCCGCCGCCCGGCTGGCCTTGATCCACTGGACGCTGTGCCCGCGACACAGGCCCCTGAAGTGCAGTTCGCGCTGACACCGTGCGCCGTCGCGCTCGACGGTGCAGGGCAATGCCCGCATGTAGACGCGGTTCCGGCTCGGCCGGTAGGTGGCGCTGAACTCCTCCTCGGTGAGCCCGCTGAGCCGGAAATGGTCCTCGCAGGACTTGCACCGCCGGTTGCGGGCTTTGTGGGTCACCGGGCACGTGTCGATGATGCACGGCCATGCCACCGTCTTGTCGCTGTCGAGATCGCCGGTGAACAGCCACGATCCGCCGTCCCACTCGCCCGGCCGCCAGTCCTCCAGCAATTGCGACTTCAGCCAGGCCACCCAAGCGCTCAGGTCGGGTGCGGACCGGCCGGGCAGGTCGATGACCTCCGCGACGTTCCCGTTCACGAGAGGCCCTGGCCCTTCTGGATCGCCGCGACGCGTTCGACGGCCTCCCGCTTGTCCTCGTCCGTCGCATGGACGTAGGGCTCCATCGACGACTCCGCGACGTGCCCCATCAGGTTCTTCACCACGTCACGCGGGGTCTTGTTGCGGATCCAGGTGGTCGCGGCGGTGTGCCGCAGCATGTGCGGCCGGGCCGGGAACCCTGCCTTTGCCGCCAGCCGGTCGAACAGGTCCTTCGCGTTGTGATAGGTCATCGCGCGACCCAGCGGCGCCTTGAAGAGGTTGACGAACACCATGTCGACATCGGCGGCCTCGCCGACCTGGTCCCGCTCGAAGACGTAGTCCGCGTAGAGCGTCACCAACTCGTCCGTCACCGGTATCCACCGCGGCATACGGGCCTTGGCCAAAGCGCCGTTGGAATTGCGCCGCCGCCGGACATGGATGTGTGGACCGGCGACCTGGCAGCCGAGCCCGGCCGAGTTCGACAGGAAATGCATGTCCTCCCGGCGCAATCCCAGGGCCTCCCCGATCCGGACGCCGGTGCCGGCCAGCAGAGCCACCAAGAAGCGGTCCCTGGCATGCCGGGTCAGCCCGATGATGGTCGTGAACTGTGCGGGGTTCAGCCACTCGTAGCCCTCGACTGCCACCTCGAACTTGATCGCCTTCGTTCGCACCGTGCGGAACTGCCCTTCCTCGCCCGGGTCGTAGCCCGGCGGCAGACAGGACAGGTACTTCTGCTCAGACAGTTGAGCGACCGTCTCCGCCGATACCCATCCCTGCTGGGAGCAGAACCGCAGAAACTGACAGACCGTCGTCATGATCTGGTTCGCGGTCTTCTTATCGCGGAAGCGCTCCTCGACTGCCTTCTTCCGAGCCCGCGACGGCAGTGGCTCATCAATGAGCCAGTGCAAGAACCGGGCCAGCCCTGGCAGCCCCGGCTTCTTCCAGTCCAGGCCGTGATCCGTGCAGTACGACAGATACAAGGCGACCCGAGGCGCGTACGTGCGCTCGGTGTTGATCGACCGATCTGCCATCCGGAGGCTCGCCAAGTAGGCGCACGCCTCCACATGCAGTTCGTACTCCGACGAGACCACCACCCATGACACGGACTCGTCGCGGGGGGAGACAGCGCGTTCAGCCGTGTACCGAGGAGACATGACGGCGAACGTACCAGACGTGACAGACACCTAGTAGATACCTTTCAGAGACATAAGAATGGGCCCTCAACACTCATGTGCCAGAGGCCATATGACTCCTATAGATAACGTGGTCGCCAAGGCGTAGGTCGCGGCGGGTGATGTCGGCCGGGTTGTGCAGGGTGGCGTAGGTGATGGTGGCGCCGTCGATCACGACCGGTTCCAGGACGGCGCGCGGGGCGACGATGCCGGTGCGGCCGACGTTCCACTCCACTTCGAGCAGCCGGGTGATCTTCTCGACGGCGGGGAGTTTGTAGGCGATCGCCCAGCGCGGGGCCCGCGTCCCGGAACCGGCGGCCTGCTGGTCGGCGGCCAGGTCGGCCTTGATGACGATCCCGTCGATCCCGAACGGCAAGTCGGCCCGCAGGGCCGCGATCTCCTGTACGCGGGCCAGCACTTGCTCGACGCTGGTGGCGGTGGTGCCGGGCACCGCGGTGGTGGCAGTGGTGTTCACCCCGAACGCGGCGGCCTGCACCATCAGGTCGCTGTGCGCGAGCTCGCCCAGCCGTACGGCGAGCGCCTGCTCGGTGTCGGCCAGGGGCAGCAGGCCGTAGCCGAAGAACGTCATCGGCACTGTGTAGGCGCGCTCCTTGGCGCGCAGGGTGCCCGCCGCGGCGCCGCGCGGATTGGCGAACGGCTGCCCGCGGTGCCCGGTACGCACCTCGTTGCCATGCTCGAACTGAGCGGTGGTCATCAGGACTTCGCCGCGGACCTCCACGGTGACCGGCTCGGTGAGTTCGTCCGGCAGGCCCTCGATGGTGCCGATCGCGTGCGAGACGTCCTCCCCGGCCGTCCCGTTCCCGCGGGTGATCAGCTGTCTCAGGCGGCCGCCGATGTAGCGGGCAGCGACCGCGAGCCCGTCCAGCTTCGGCTCGACACTGAAGCGCTCCACGTCGTGGCCGACCCTCCGGGCCAGCGAGGCGGTCCAGGCGGTGAACTCCTCCGGCGAGAACACGTTGTCCAGGCTCAGCATCGCCACCGTGTGCGGCACATCGCCCTCCACCGCGCCACCGGCGACCTTCCCCGTCGGCGAGTTCGACAGCACCTGGTCGGGATGGTCGGCCTCCCACGCGGCGATGCCGCGCACCAGGCGGTCGTAGGAGTCGTCGTCCAGCACGGACGTACCGCCCGCATAGTAGGCGGCCGACGCCTTCACCGCCTCCTCGACCGCCTGCGCGTAGGCGGCAACATCCACGATCACTGCAGCTGGTGTGCTCATACCCGCCATCCTGCCTGCCACCACTGACAACGCCCCGGGGCTGGATCAGCTGCCGGTGGCCGCGCGTCACCGTGATCACCATTCGCCGCCGGTTCTCCGACGGGGAGGGCCAAGGGGTCGGATCAGTCCGCCATCTGGGTGCCGAACCGCGGGGTGCCGGACGTGGAGACCTTGGCGGCGGTCAGGCCGATGCCTCGGCCGGATGTGTTGATCTTCGAGCCGTCGGAGGCGAAGGCCACAACGTAGCCGTCGCTGTTGTTCTCCCCAGGCAGGCTGACCGTCAGGTCCGCCCTGCCGTCGCCGGTGGCGTCGGTGAGCAGCAGTTCGCCGCCGAAGCCGTCGTTCTTCTCGTTGCCGCCGGGCACGCCGGGCGTGTCCTGGGCCAGGGACTGCGCGGCGGCGCCCTGGAAGCCGGACGTCGAGCCGTAGAGGACGGAGACCATGCCGGCGTCGGCGATGCCGTTCAGGTCCTCGCCCGGCGAGCCGACGGCGAGATCGTCGTAGCCGTCGCCGTTGATGTCGCCGAGGGAGAGCTCCCAGCCGAAGGCGTCACCCGTCTCGCCCGTACCGGGGACACCGGCGCTGTTCTGCTCCAAGGTCCCCGTGCCGCCGGTAGGACCGGTCGAGGTGCCCCAGACGAGCTGGATGGCACCGCCCTTGGCGGTCCCCGGGCTGTACGAGGAGGCGTCCCAGTGGTTGCCGATGACGATGTCGCCGTAGCCGTCGTTGTCGACGTCGCCGATGTCGGAGATGAGCCCGGCCGGCAGCTTTCGGGCACCGGAGGTGGTCACACCGCCGGTGGAGCCGGGCAGGTAGTAGTTGGCGTTGAAGTAGTAGTCGCCGCTCGTCTCGCCCTCGTAGCCGTCGACGAGCAGGTCGGTGCGGCCGTCGTTGTTCACGTCGCCCGGCGTGAGGTTGAAGATGTCGTTGCCGGGCACCTTCAGGACGGGCGTGGTGACCTTGTAATGGCCGCCGGTGGAACCGGACTTGGTGAAGCCGCCGCGGTAGATGTCGATCGTGTTCTGGTCCGAGCCGATGGCGAGGTCGTCACGGCCGTCGCCGTTGTAGTCGCCGGCGGCGAGCGGGGCGCCGAAGGAGTCGTGGCTGGTGCCGGCGGGGTCGGAGACCGTGGTGCCGCCCGACAGACCGGTGGAGCCGCCCCACAGGAGGACCGCGGTGCCGCCGTTGGTGTCAGAGCCGACGTCCTCGCCGGGCACACCCACGGCCAGGTCGGCGTAGCCGTCGCCGTTGAAGTCACCGGCCGTGGTGTGCGAACCGAATCCGTCGCTCGCCTCGGCGCCGCCCGGTACGCCCGCGCTGTTCTGGGAGAGCGTCTGGACCTTGGCGGCGCCCGCGCCGGTCGGGGAGCCGTACAGGACCGTCACGGAACCGGCGGCCGAGTGGCCGCCCACCGAGGCACGCGGGGCGGAGACCGCTATGTCCTGGTGCCCGTCGCCGTTGAAGTCGCCCTCCAGGCCTGAGACGGCAGCCGCGGGGCCTGCGACAGCGACGAGCAGACCGCCGGTGAGTGCGCCAACGGTTGCGGTTGCCACGGCTGTACGGAGGTTCTTGCGCATGTGGTTCTCCTGCTGAATACGGATGACTTGCCCGTTGGCCCGGTGTTCTCCTGGGCTTAACGGGGTGATTGCGGTGCAGGAGACCTCTGGTGTGCGCGGATGGTTGTATGCCGAACGAGAGATGGGAAAACGAGAGATGGGAACGACGGCGTCGAACTCGTCAATCGCGAGGCTTTACATCTCCGTGAAAGCGACGAGCCCGGCACGATGATCATCACCACCGTCACCGAGCTCGCCGCCCTCTTACGTCACCTCAGTCGCTGAACGGCGCGCCCATATTTGGCAGCTCGGTCAGCCCGGTAGCCGTCGGCCCCCCGCTCGAGCCGCGCCGCAGCACGGGGACGTCGGTCGCGCCGATGCCCAGGTCCGCCTTGCCGTCGCCGGTCACGTCGCGCAGGCGCAGGGCGTAGCCGAAGGACTCATGCGAGTCGGCCGCACCCTGAACCGTCTGCGGGATCCACGATGATCGTGCACCGTTCAGGCCGCCGGAACCGCCCCGGAACACGTGGACGCCGCCTTGGTCCTCCAGGCCGTTCACGTCCTCGTGCGGCACGCCGACCACCAGGTCCGCATAGCCGTCGCCGTTGGTGTCGCCGGCCGAGACGGAGTAGCCGAAGTTGTCGTCCGCCTCCGGACTGCCGGAGACGCCGGAGCTGGCCTGGTTGTACGTCATCGAGCCGCTCGGGCCGGAGGACGTGCCGCGCCAGACGCTGACGATGCCCTTGCCGTCGTTGTTGTCGGGCAGGCCGACGGCGATGTCGCCGTAGCCGTCCTTGTTGAAGTCGCCGATCGCCGCCGTCCACGGAGCGCTGATGTACGTCTTGGAGGCGCCCGAAGTCAGGCCGCCCGAGGCGCCCTTGAGGAACCAGATCCGCGGGACCGGCTTGTTGTCGATGAACTGCTCGCCGAGTACCACCAGATCGGTCTTGCCGTCGCCGTTGACCTTGCCGGCGGCGAAGCCGTACGAGTACCAGCCCTGGCCCTCTTTGTCGATCTTACTGACGCTGCCGGTGCTACCCGACTTGGTGGCCGCGGTACAGCCAGGCCTCGTGGCCGCCGATGACCGCGAGGTCGGCCGAGCCGTCGCCGTTGAAGTCGCCGGTGGCGAGGTCGCGGCCGAAGTAGCTGCCGGCGCCGGACTTCGGGGTCACGTTGGTCCCGCCCGACAGGCCGGACCGGGAGCCCCAGACGATGGTGACCGAGCCGCGGTACTGCGTGCTGCCGACCGTCTCCATCGAGTTGCCGACGATCAGGTCCGCGTAGCCGTCCTTGTTGAGGTCGGCACTGCTGATCGACTCGCCGAACATGTCGTCTTCTTCGCCGGAACCGGGAATGCCCGGGCTGTCCTGGTGGACAACCTGGGTGCGGGAGGTGTCGAGGCCGCCGGCCTTGCCGTAGACGACGTTGACGGCACCGCCCTCCCAGCCGTCCTCGCCGGAGATGCTTTGGTAGTAATGGCTGTACGCCAGGTCCCGGTATCCGTCACCGTTGAAGTCGTCGTAGTGCTTGGCCACCGCTGCGGACGCCGGCGCGCTCAGGGCAAGCGGGGTGAGGCCCCCGGTGAGGAGGGCGGCCGCCATGGCCGCCGGGGTGGTGCGTCTGTGCATGGGGAGGGGAGCTCCTTGGGTCTAGCCGGCCATGATCATGCCGAGTCGGGGGTGGTCGTCGCCGGTGGAGATGCCGATGCGGATCGGGCCGTACGTCGTCGCGCCGGACGTCGTCATGCCCAGGGCCGAGCCCTTCAGGACGGTCACGAGGCCGTCGAAGTCGTTCTCGCCGTCCGTGGCGGCCAGCAGGTCGACCCTGC
This sequence comes from Streptomyces sp. NBC_00299, assembly GCF_036173045.1. Lineage (GTDB taxonomy): Bacteria > Actinomycetota > Actinomycetes > Streptomycetales > Streptomycetaceae > Streptomyces > Streptomyces machairae. Next base: position 173,664 of record NZ_CP108039.1, on the reverse strand, counting down.
CGTCCCTGTTCACATCGGTGAGTAGATCGCCCGTCAGCGCGGCGGTGGTCGCCGTCGCGAAGGCGAGGCGCTGAGGGTGGTGCTTGTGCATGCGTGGTCTCCTGCTGCATGCGGGGATGCCCGGCGGTCATCCGCGGTTGGTGGGTACCTCTCCCGCCCGTGTTTGCCAGGAGTTGTCCCCTGCTTCACCGGGTGGTCAGCGATCAGGAGACGCTTGGAGGGGCGTGAGGGTTGTACGTGAGTTCGGGCCGCTCTTGAGGCGGCTGCGGCAGGCTCGGGAACTCATCGATGTCGACGAAAGCGGCATGGCCGTCTCGGCCAACGCGAATGTCGCCTTGAGCTCATTGCCGAGAACGGTGGCTAGCCGGGGTCGCGGCGCAACACCGGCCCGCGCCGGGATCCAGTCATCGCGTGGAGGTCGTCAAGCACCCGGCCGTCGCGGCCGGTGAGTGCCGCGTAGGAGTGGGGCCGCGGGAGTCGGCGACGTCCCAGAGCTGGGCGGTGTCGTCCTGTCCCGCGGTGGCCAGGCGGCGTCCGTCCGGAGCGAGGGAGATACCCCCTGCACACCACCCACGGCCGCCCAACACCGACAGCGGACGAGGGCGTGACGGGCAGGGTCCGGCCCTGGACGGTGCCGCCGGCGACCTGCTGAAGGCCACCTACCTGCGCACGTTGAGGGTCGCGGAGGGCGAGATGTGCTCCGGCCGGAGATCTCGGCTGTCACGGATCTGCCCGCCGCGAACACCGGGCCCCTCTGAACCTAAGGCTGAGAAGGCTCCTGAAAGCAGGCCTTTGCGGGTAGGCCCCAGGACGGAAGGGGCGCTGTGCGGCCTCCCGGGCCCGCCGGTCGGCGTCGAGGAATCAAGCGGGCCCGGGAGGGTGAACGTGATTCACACGGTGGTGCAGGCGCTGCCGTTCAGGCTGAAGCCGGAGGGCTTGGCGAAAGTGCCGCCGGACGTGCCCTGGAATCCGAAGGTCGCCTGACCGCCGGCCGCCACCTCTGCGTTGTGGGCCACGTTGCTCGCTGTGACAGCTCCTGAGGCCCCGGACAGGTTGGCGTTCCAGGCTTGGGTGATCCGCTGCCCGGAGGGGAGGGTGAAGGCGAGGTTCCAGCCGCGGACGGGGGAGGAGCCGGTGTTGGTGACGGTGACGTCGGCGGTGAAGCCGCCCTGCCAGACGTTCGTCGCGTACGCCACCTTGCAGGCCGTGGGGCCGCCAGGGCCGCCGGGGTCACCGGAGGAGCCTGTGTTGACGGTGGAGGAGAACGAGGTCACGGCGAGACCCGCGCCGTTCTGCCAGGGCTCGAACCCCGCCTGAACGCTCGTCAGGTACCAGTTGTTCTGCGCGAGTCCCCGGGAGACGGCCTGCCGGGCGAAGTCCATGACGTCGAAATTCCAGTTGGTGATCGCCGATGGTGCGACGAACGACAGCACGTCGTTCGAGCCGTTGTTGCCGGACCACACCTGCCACTCGCGCCCCGCCACGCTGGCGGAGCCGACCGGGGAGCCGATGGGCTGGATGGATCCGACCTTGTTGAACCAGATCATGATCTCGGTCCGGTTCACGCCGTCGGTGCGAGGGGAGGGGTCGAGCCAGATGTCGTACGAGGCGTTGTACGCCGCGTCGTTCACATAGCTGTAGGAGACGCTCGTGGGCGCGGAGGAGATGGTGCTGAGCTGGGCCGGAAGCTTGGTGCCGGGCGAGCAGTTGGTGTAGTGGCAGCCGTCGTAGACGGACGGGTAGGACTTCGGAGCGCCGTTCGTGGGGACGGATCCGTCGGCCTGGGTGATCCGGAATCCCGCGTCGGTGACGGCGATGCACTGAGTGGCGCTGGTGCCCCAGCGGTTGTTCTGGACCACGTAGCGGCCCTGGATGGTGGTTGTGCCGAAGGGTTGGCAGATCGAGGTGTCGGCCTGCGCCACTGGCGCCGTGGTCAGCAACGCGGCGAGTGAGACGAGCGAGGTGAGCAGCGCGCCGAGCAGTCCACGCGCGCTGTGGGCATGGTGCGGTGAAGGACGCATGCGGATCCTCTTCAGAGGCGATGTGGGGTAAGGGAGGTGCTCCCGCAACCCTGTGAATGGGAGCGCTCCCAATCATGGCTCGGCTGGGACTGTAGGGATGGTTCAGGTCCATGACAAGGCCGCCCGCATGAACCCGTCGAACCGATTTCAGAGACGCAGGTCGGACGACGGACTTGTGACACAGTGCGGGGAGCGGGGGGCGCTTGCGGGCGGGTTGGCGGTGTCAGGTCGACTCGCGTAGCACCAGCTCCGTACGGAGGATGACGTGACGCCAGGCCACGGCACCCTCCTCCATCTCCTCCAGGAGCAGTCGGACCATGGCCCGCCCGATCTCCTCGATCGGCTGGCGCACCGTGGTCAGTCGTGGTGTGGTCCGCTGAGCCAGCGGAAAGTCGTCGAAACCGATCACGGCGACATCCTCGGGCACCCTGCGTCCGGCCGCGCGCAGTGCCTCCAGGGCTCCCGCGGCTGTGGTGTCCGATGCGGCGAGGACGCCGTCGACATCCGGATGCCGTTCGAGGAGGTCGGCCATGGCGCGGCGGCCGCTCTCGGCCGTGAAGTCGCTCTCCGCGACAAGGGTCTGCTCGGCCGCCAGGCCCGCCAGCGTCAGGGCTTCTTCATAGCCGCGCAGTCGGCACTGGGCGACGTACATGTCTAGCGGGCCCGTGATGGTCGCAACCACTCTGCGGCCCTGTCGCAGGAGTTGGGAGACGGCGCTGCGGGCGCCGCCGATGTTGTCCGCGTCGACGTAGCTGACGTACTCCTCTCCCGAACGGCGCCCCAGCAGCACGGTCGGCATGCGGGCCTCGGCGAGCATGTCCGGCAGCCGATCGCCGGCGCGCACGGACAGGAGCAGGACACCGTCGACCCGGCCGCCGCGCGCGTACTCGAGGAAGCGCTGCCGCTCCGCGTCCGAGCGCACCAAGGTCAGCAGCAACTGCATCCCGGTGTCCGTCAGCGCGTCCCCGAGTGAGCGCACGATCTCGGAGAAGAAGGGCTCCGCGAACGACCGCCAGTCCGGCTCCGTCACGACCAGGGCGACGGCATCGGCCCGCCGCCCCGCCAGTGAACGGGCCGCGAGATTGGGCACGTACTCCAGTTCTTCGATGGCCCGCCGCACGGCCCGGCGCGTCGACTCCTTCACCCCCGCCGCATTGTTGATGACACGGGAGACAGTGCCCCGCCCCACCCCGGCACGAGCGGCCACCTCTTCCAGTGTCGGTGTCCCCGGGCGCCGTCTGCCCATGACCACCTCCCCCACGAGATCACCGATCTTACCGGCCGGAGCCAACCGAGCACACGACTTGGCCAAGGGCACGGGAACAGGTGATGGCCCTGCACGCGAGGGTTGGGAGCGCTCCCGATCCGAGTGGTGATTATGCGTTTCCGTCGCTGACGGCCGTGCTGGAATCGCGCGAGGACCGGCAGCCCCCAGTGCGGGCGGGGCCGCCCGGCCGGGGACCCCGTCACCAGGCGACGGGGTCGTGTACGCGGATCGCCGACGGGGGCTACTCGAGGAGTTCCGAGTACGAGCCTCATGGCCAGGGCTATGTCCGCCTGGGCCCAGAACCGGTGGTCGTTGGTGTAGTCGGCGCCGGTGACGTGAAGTTTCGTGTCGGCACCGGGACTTGACGGGTTCCAGGTGTCGGGTTGGCCCGACCACTGGAGGGTGTGCGGTGGTCACGGTGCGTCGTTGTGCCTCGGCTGTTGCGCTCTACGGCCGACGCTTGCTCGGCCCAGTCAGAGGGACGGTGAATTCTGGCGAGAGGTTCTGTAGTGGTTCAAGTAGGCATGCTGGTCTTCGTCGAGTGAGGGTTTGTCCTCGCTCTCGACTGCCCCGCTGATGCGGTTCTCGATCCAGAAGCGGTAGGCCCACTCCTCGAAGGTGGGAGCGCAGTACTGGAGAGCCTCCATCTGCTCGTCCAAGTCGTCGATGTCACTGTCCCCGTTGAACTCGCCGCCGCTGGCATGGGCTTCGTACTCATACTCATACTCCAGATGGGAGTGCACCACGAAGGCCGAGTTGCCGGGACGCAGGTAGAAGTACCAAAGGACGCAGTCTTGTTGGTCGCGGAAGAAGCGGACAAGGAAGGCTCCGGGCTCAACCGGACTGGGTATTGGCCTGGAAAGGCTGTTCCAGCACCAAGTCAGCGACTGGTCGCCCAGGATGTCCGGAAGATTCGCCGAAGTGAAATAGGTGATGAAGTCCTCGGGGAGCGAAAGCCCCTTCCGGTCCAGCTCCTTCGTCACTGTTCGAAGTTCGGTGACGCGGTCCACGGAGGTCCCGGTGCGCCCCCCGAGCCATTCGAAGGTCCCCCTGAAACGTCGTTCGTCCAACGGCGGCAAGGAATCGTGGGAGTAGTGGTCGTAGGTATTGGGACAGGAACGGTGACCCCCCAGATCGCTTCCGCACCAGCTGGCGTCGAAGCGGATGTTCATCTCTCTGATTCCCTCCGTGTCTCCCCGATCTGCTGTCGCAGAGCGAGAAATCCGGTCATCGTACTGATCGCAGCGACTTGGCCTGGCTGTCAGACGAACTATGTCGCGGGGCAAGCGTTCGAGGACGTGACCGGCAAGACTCACGACGACTTTCACGACGCCATCGATGCCCAGACCTTCGATTGAGGCACAGTGACGGGCTCACGGTGCACCTTGTCGTCGAGGAAGATAAGGAGGCTGCGGCTCCGGGATGGCCTGCTGGCAGGCCGTACCGCCCATCCGCGGCAAGCGCGGACGACCCCGTCAGCGCCCCGACGTCCCCTGCGCCGACCGCGGTTACGAGCACAACGTCTAGCGCCGCCAGGTCCGTGAGCCGGGCAACCCGCTCATCGCCCGGCGCGGCCCCGAGCACGGAAGCGGGCTGGGCAAGAACCGCCGGGGCGTCGAAGTGGCCTTCGCAATTCTGCGCCGGTTCCGCCGACTGCGTATCCGTTGGGAAATCCGCGCCGACATCCACCAGGCATTCCTCACCCTCGGTTGCGCAGTCGTCTGCTGGCGGCGCCTCAAAAAAATGCCGATCTGAGCCCTCAGCCCGAACCGCCGACCAGCGCCTCGCCGAGGGGGGTGCGCCGGTAGAGCACCGACCGTCCGGACCGGGCGCGGACGAGTAGCCCCGCGCCGCGGAGGATGGCGAGGTGGTCTCCTACCGCGCCGGGTGCCATGGCGAGGCTTCGGGCGAGGTGGCTGGTACTGGCCGGGGCGTCCAGCGCCACCAGCAGCCGGGCTCGGGCCCGGCCGACCAGAGCGGTCAGCGCGTCCGGTTGGGGGACGGTCTTTTGTTCGCCCCACAGGGCGGCGGTGCCGCGGGCAGGATAGACCAAGGTCCTGGGCCAGGGGTCTTCCAGGTGGGCGGCGATATTCCCGACGAAGACCGAAGGGATCAGCAGTAGCCCATCGCCGTCGAGGTGGACTGTTCCGCCTCGGAAGAAGCCGAGCTCGATACCGCCGGCGCGCCAGGCGATGCCAGGGTGCAGGCTCTCGATGGTCGTGGCCCATCCGTGTTCGCCGATCACGCCCACCCGGTGCACGACATCGCGCTCACAAATCGTGCGCAGTTGCGGCCAGTCCGTGGCGAGCAGCTCGTGCCACGCCTGGTCCATCGCCTCGGCGATCCTGGAGACGGCGTCCGTCGAGTCCAGCACTGCGCGTACGCGGGGATCACGGGCGGACGGGCCGGTCGCAGTGGTGGCGAATTCGTGGCGGGCTGCTTCCAGCGGTGTGGCCCGGATCATGGCCAGGTCGTCTGCCCAGCTCTGGTTGAGGCCGCGCGGGGGTGGGGCGATGAAGTTCGGTCCGGATTGCGGGGTGTGCAGGGCGAGGGCGGCGTTCAGTTCGGTCTCGCGGCGAAGCCGTTCAAAGCCCGGCAGGAGCCGGGTGGCCCAGGCTCGCGGCAGCGGCCGGTTTTGGCCGGCGAGCGAGCGTAGCAGTAAGCAGAGGTCCATCGCGGGCGACAGTGCGAAGCGGCTGCGCAGCAGGTCCTCGACGGAGACTTCGAAGCGGAGCACGCTGCCATGCTATCGCGGGACGTCTGTTCAGATTCGTCCAGCGACGAATCATTGGTGAGTGGCGTGGGCGCACGGCGAGGCTGCGTGTCATGACTCCAACCGCCGAACCCGTGCAGGGCAACCACCGCGCCACCTACCGGGAGGTGCTGGCCGAGCCGCGATTCCGGCTGCTCTTCTCGACCCGCACCGTCGCGATCACTGCGGGCTCACTGCGGATCACCACGTTCTCGGTGCTGGTCTTCGCGGCCACCGGCTCCGCGCTGTTGAGCGCACTGGCCTTCGGCATCGGCTTTCTCCCGCAGTTGTTCGGCTCGCTGCTGCTGGGCTCACTGGCCGACCAACTGCCGCCCCGTGCGCTCATCGCCGGCGGCTACGCCTTGGAGTGCGCCGCCGCTCTGCTGCTCGCCCTGGTGCGCATGCCGATCGCGGCAAGCCTCGGTGTCGTGGCGCTGGTCGCCCTCGCCGCTCCGGTGTTCGGCGGCGCATCGAGTCGGCTGGTCGCGCAGTGGCTGGAGGGCGACGCCTATGTACTGGGCCGTTCCCTGAACAACATCGCCTCCTCCGGCGCGCAATTGTTCGGTCTGGCGCTGGGAGGTGCGGCCGTCGCGGTACTTGGCCCGCACCTGGCACTCGCGGTAAGCGCCGCCCTGTACCTCGGCTGCGCGCTCGCTATCCGCATCCGGCTACCCCGGCTGCAGCCGGGAGAGTTCGGCGGCACACCCGGCAGCACTTGTGGTGGTGGCGGGGCCGTCCGGGCAAGCCTGCACGGTGCCGGCCTGCTGCTGCGCGGACGCACTGTGCGACGACTGATGCTGGCCCAGTGGCTCCCGTGCGCGTTCGTAGCGGGCGCGGAAGGCCTGATCGTCGCCTACGCGGGAGAACGCCACTTCGCGCCCGGCTGGTACGCGGTGCTGATGGGCTGTCTGCCGGTCGGCATGCTTGTCGGTGACCTGCTGGTGGGTCGACTCCTACGGCCACCCACCCGGGAGCGACTGGTAGTCCCGTTGATTGCGCTGATGGGACTGCCGCTGGTCGGCTTCGCTGCCGAGCCCGGAGAGGGCGTCTCGTCCTGTCTGCTGCTGCTCTGCGGCTTCGGATTCGCCTACGGTCTCGGCCTGCAACGGCCGTTCCTGGACGCCCTGCCGCAGGATGGCCAGGGCCAGGCCTTCGGTCTGCTCGGCTCCGGCAGCATGACGCTGCAGGGCGTCGGGCCGGCCTGCTTCGGCTCGGTGGCCGCAGGCATCGGAACAGGCGGCGCAATCGCCCTGGCAGGCGGCGCTGCGGCGCTTACCGCCGGCTGGATTCTCACCTGGCACCCGCCCACCTCCCCGGTCCCCGTCCCGAACTACTCAACGGGATCAGAGAACGGCACCGAACAGCATGCGTGTAGTTCTCCTGCGCAGTAACCGTCGCAGGTCGGGTCCGCCGCGAGCCGTCACGCACCTCACCCCCACGTCTCTCTGACAGACAGTCATTGCCGAACTCCGCAACTGGCTGTCCACCCCCGGCAGGCCGCAGCAGCCCATGCGTGACTACCTCCGCCTCCAGGACCTCAACTTTGACGTGGTCGAACCGGAGCAGGCGTACGCGGTACTCGGGCAGTTCATCCGCGAGCAGGAAGCAGCCGCTGAGGAGGCGGAGAACGCCACGACAGACACGGAAGGGACTGACGCCCATGTTGTCGAATCGGGAAGCGTCCGCCGGCCTCATCCGCCGCGTCGGCTGGGTGGCCGCGCCGTACGGAGGCGGGGCGTAGCTACTGGCATAGCGTTCTTGCTGCTCCGGGAATCGTTCCCGGACAAGGTGGCCACCCACTTCACCGTCGACGGAAGGGCCGACGGCTACAGTTCACTTGCCGCAGCCTTCGGCTTATACATGCTGGTGTTCGTCATCGAAGCCGTCGCACGATCACCGCAGGCTTCTCTGCCCGAAGGGCCCTGACCACCACTCGGTCTCTGAGCCTCTTCTCCAGCGGCCTGTCCGCCGTGACGGCGTACATCCCTGTTCGATGCCTACGCGCAGCGCACCGAGGTCACCCTGCGACAAGCCCGGCGCTCCGGGCCCCGAATGAGCCACGCGGGGGCGGCGAGAGTGGAAGATCTGTGCGCCGACAGCGCCGAACCCCATGGGATTGGGCGTTGTCGCGGTCAGCTGGTCGCAGATCGTTCCGTGTCCGGGTCGGCTTCCCGGGTGGCGGCCCAGGTCGAGAGCAGACGCAGTCCTTCTTCGGAGGGTGAACCGGGCTCGGCGGTGTAGATGGTGAGGGTGAGGCCGGGAGCGGCGGCCATCTCCAGGCCCTCAAAGGCCAGGGAGAGGTCGCCGACGGCGTGGTGGTGGAAGTGCTTGGTGCCGGTGCCGTGGTGGCGGACGTTGTGCGCACCCCACCGGGTGCGGAAGGCGTCGCTGCGGGTGCACAGCTCCCCGACGAGATCGTGCAGGTCCTTGTCGTGGGGGTTGCGGCCGGCTTCCGCACGCACAATGGCGACGGTGACGTCGGCGAAGGCGTCCCAGTCCGGGTAGAAGCGGCGGGAGGCGGGGTCGAGGAAGGTGAAGCGGGCCAGGTTCTGCTGGTTGTCGGGTGTGGCATAGACGTCGGTGTAGAAGGCGCGGAAGAGCTGGTTGGCGGCGAGGATGTCCATCCGGCCGTTGCGGACGAACGCGGGTCCGGCGGTGATCGCGTCCAGGGTCCATTGCAGGCTGCGGTGGGGTGTCCACTGCCGGGTGGTGGCACGGCGGCGGGGGCGCGTGAGGGCGTCGGAGCCGTCGGCGGCCTGGGCCAGGTTCAGCAGGTGGGCGCGTTCGGCGTCGTCGAGCTGCAAGGCGCGGGCGAGGGCTTCGAGGACGGCCGGGGAGACTCCGGCAAGGTTGCCGCGCTCCAGCTTGGAGTAGTACTCGACGCTCATGTCGGCGAGGGCTGCGACCTCGCTGCGGCGCAGGCCCGGCACACGGCGGCGGGATCCGGAGGGTAGTCCGGCCTGGTCGGGGGTGATCTTCGCGCGCCGCGAGGTGAGGAACTCGCGGACCTCCTCACGGTTGTCCATGCCTTCGACGGTACGTCCCGCACGCAGCCATAGGGATGTACTGCCAGTACACCCCTTGTCAGTGACTCGCTGCGCGCGTGAAGAGCGGGTTACCTGGGAGGCGTGGTGCTTCTCTTTCCGGCCGCGAAGGCGGCGAAGGCGGAGTTCCGCACCCGGCTCGGGCGGTCCGCCATCCGTGCTCCGGGGTCCGCACCCTGTACCCGGTACGCAAAGGAACCTCTCATGCGCGGCGCAGTGATTCACGCTCCCGGCGACATCCGCTTCGAAACTCTGGGGGACCCGAAGATCCTCAAGCCGACCGACGCGATCATCCGCACGGCCGTGACGTGTGTGTGCGGGTCGGACCTGTGGCCGTATCGAGGTGCGGAGCCCACCGACGCGGCGCATCCGATGGGGCACGAGTACGTGGGCTTCGTGGAGGAGGTCGGGCCCGAGGTGACCGCGGTAAAGCCGGGCCAGTTCGTCGTCGGCTCGTTCGCGACCTCCGACAACACCTGTGCGAACTGCCGCAACGGGTTCCAGTCGAGCTGTCTGAACCGCGAGTTCATGTCCACCTGCCAGGCCGACTACGTCCGCATCCCCAACGCCCAGGGCACGCTAGTCGCCACCGACGGCGTGCCGGACGAGCGGTTCTGGCCTGGATTGCTGGCCGTCTCGGACGTGATGGGCACCGGCTGGTGGGCCGCGGAGGCTGCCGAGGTCAAGTCCGGCTCGACCGCCGTCGTGGTCGGTGACGGTGCGGTCGGCTTGTGCGCGGTGATCGCCGCCAGGGAACTGGGGGCGGAGCGGATCATCGCCATGTCCCGCCATGAGTCCCGGCAGAAGCTGGCCCGCGAGTTCGGGGCCACCGACATCGTCGCCGAGCGCGGCGAGGAGGGCGTCGCCCGGATCAAGGAGATGACCGGCGGGATCGGCGCGGACAGTGTGCTGGAGTGCGTCGGCACCGCCCAGTCCATGCAGCAGGCTCTCCAGTCGGCCCGCCCCGGTGGCAATGTCGGCTTCGTCGGCGTCCCGCACGAGGTCGCGATCGACGGGCAGGAGCTGTTCTTCTCCCACGTCGGTCTGCGCGGCGGACCCGCCCCCGTACGCCGCTACCTGCCCGACCTCATCGACCGCGTCCTGACCGGCGCGATCGACCCGGGCAAGGTCTTCGATCTCACCCTCCCCCTTGACCAGGTCGCCGAGGGCTACAAGGCCATGGACGAGCGCCGCGCCATCAAAACCCTCCTCACTCCCTGACCTACCTGCCCACGCTCACCCGCACGAGGAGAAACCGTGCAGATCACCCGCAGTTCGATCGACACCGCCAAGGGGCCGGCCGACTGGTTCACCGGCGACGTCTACATCGACGCCGTCGCCTCAGCACCCGCCCCGTCCCGGGTCACCGCCAACTTGGTGCACTTCATGCCTGGCGCCCGCACCCACTGGCACCGCCACCCGCTGGGCCAGACCGTCTTCGTCACCGAAGGGGTCGGCCTGTGCCAGCGCCGGGGTGGACCGGTGGAAGTCATCCGGCCCGGCGACCGCGTCCTGTTCGAGGCCGACGAGGAGCACTGGCACGGAGCCGCGCCGAACCGGCTGATGGTCCACGTGGCCATCAACGAGGGCGACGACGACCACGCCGTCGTGCACTGGGTGAGCCCAGTCACCGACCAGGAATACGCCGCCGCACCGGCCACCGGCTGATCCGGGACAGGTCCGTCGACCTCACTCACGCCCTGCCCCTGACCCGCTGCGGCTGGCCGCCTTCCCTCGCCTCGTATCTCTCTTCGCTCAAGGACTCACCATGACCACGTTCGCATTGGTCGGCGCAGGCCCCGGCCTGGGACTGGCTGCCGCCCGCCGATTCGGCAAGGCAGGCCACAGCGTCGCCCTCCTCGCCCGCGACAACGATCGACTCAACGAACTGGTGGCGGCACTGGGCAGCGACGGAATCCGTGCCCGCGGCTACTCTGCCGATGTCCTCGACCTCGACTCGCTGACCGCGGCCCTGCACACGGCGGCCGTGGATCTGGGCCCCGTGGAGATCTTGCAGTACAGCCCGGTGCCGCGGGCGGACTTCATGAAGCCGGTGCTGGAGACCAGTGCCGCCGACCTGGATGCTCCGCTGTCGTTCTCCGTGAAGGGCCCTCTCACCTGCGTGAACGCTGTTCTGCCTGGTATGCGGGAGCTCGGGAGGGGCACGCTGTTGTTCGTCAACGGCGGCAGCGCGGTGCACCCGAAGCCCAGCGTGGCCGGTACTTCGATCGCGTTCGCGGGTGAGAGCGCCTATGCGGCGATGCTCCACACCGCGCTCGCGCCGGAGAACATCCACGCCGCGCAGCTCATCGTCCCCGGGGCGATCAGCCCCGCCTCCGAGCACTCCAGCCCCGAAGTCCTCGCCGAGCGGCTGCACGGCCTGCACACCGACCGCAAGGGCTTCCGCCACTACGCCGAGCCCATGCCCGAGCCGTAGAACGGCACCCCTTGACATCCACCCTTCGCCGGGCCCTGACCGCCACCGCCACCACCGGCGTACTGCTGCTGTCCGCTACCGCCTGCTCCGACGACTCACCGGCCGAGCAGTCCTCCTCCACAACCTCCGCCTCATCGTCCGCCCCGGCGTCCGGGCAGCCGCAGCCTTCGGCCTCGGCGAGCCCGTCCGGCTCAGACAGGAGCACCCCGATGGACATCCGCATCACCATCGACGGCCGGCCCGTCGACGCGGCCTTGAACGACAGTCCTGCTGCCCGTGACCTTGCCTCCCTGCTCCCGCTCACCCTGGACCTGGAGGACTTCCACGGAACCGAGCGGATCGCCGACCCGCCGAGGAAGCTGACCACCGAGGACGCCCCCGAACCGCAAACACCGAAGACCGGGGACCTCACCTACTACGCCCCCTGGGGCAACCTCGCCATCTTCTACAAGGACGGCCCCTCCGCCTCCTCCGACCTGCTGATCCTCGGCCACATCGACGCCGACACCGACCTGCTGTCCGGGGCCGACCGGATCACCATCGAGGCTGCCTCCTGACCTCGCCCACCACCACTCTTCGTACGGGAAGAAGTTTTCGCATGCCCTCCGCCACCGAGCGCGCCCGCGACCGACTGCCCTTCGTCGTCTGGGTGCTCGCCGCCGGCACGTTCCTGATGGGCACCACCGAGTTCGTCATCGCCGGCCTGCTGCCCGAGATGGCCGTCGACCTGAATGTGAGTGTGTCGCACGCAGGTCTGCTGATCACCGCGTTCGCCGTCGGGATGATCGTCGGTGGGCCCGCGATGGCCATGGCCACCCTGCGCCTGCCCCAGCGCCACACCCTTGTCGGCGCACTGGCCGTCTTCGCTCTCGGCCACGTCGTCGCCGCGCTCAGCTCGTCCTTCACGGTCGTGCTGACCGCCCGCGTGGTGACCGCCCTGGCCACCGGCGCGTTCTGGGCTGTCGGCTTCGTGATCGCCACCATCGCCGCCGTGCCCGCGAGCGCCACGCGGGCGGTCGGCGTGATGATGGGCGGCCTCACGCTGGCCAACGTCGTCGGCGTGCCGATCGGCTCGTTCGTGGGCCAGTACACCGGCTGGCGCGGCCCCTTCTGGGCCCTGGCCGTCCTCGCCGCCCTGGCTGCCGTCTTCGTCGGGCGGTTCATCCCCCGTATCGAGCGGCGGACAGAGGTGTCGGTGCGGGCGGAGGCACGGGCCCTGCGGCAGGGCCGGCTGTGGCTGGCGCTCGGCGCTGCCGTGCTGATCATGGGCGGAGTGCTGGCGACGTACACGTACATCACACCGCTGCTGACCGACCGGGCGGGCATCCCGGCCGGCGCCGTGCCGCTGGTCCTGATCGCCTTCGGTGTCGGCGCGCTGGGCGGCACCGCCATCGGCGGCCGTCTCGGGGATCGCCGCCCGATGACCACGACCATCACCGCGGCGGCTGCCACCGCCCTCATCCTGCTGGCCCTGATCCCGGCCTCGAACAGCCCGGTTGCCGCGATCGCCCTGGTCTTCGGCATGGCACTGACCGGATTCACCGTCAACCCGGTCGTCACCTCCCTCGCCGTCCGTTTCGCCGGGGACGCGCCCACCCTCACCTCGGCGTTGACCACCTCCGCGTACAACACCGGCATCGCCGCGGGTTCGGCCCTTGCGGCCCAGGCGCTGGACTCCTCGCTCGGGCTGACCGGACCAGCCCTGACCGGCGCGGTCCTCGCGGCACTCACCTTGCTGCCACTGATCGCCCTCGCTCTCAGCGGCACCACCCGCCCCTCCCGGATCGTCGCCCACCACACCACTGGCACCGGTGAACCGCAGCAGGCTGCCGATCCAACCGCGACGACCGGGCACTGAACTCCACGTCTGTACACCTTTGTTGGGAGCACTCGTCATGAATCCCACCTACGACTTCTCCGAACAGGTCGCCTTTGTCACCGGTGCCAGTTCCGGCATTGGCCTGGCCACCGCCCGCGCCTTCGCCGCCTCGGGGGCCGCCGTCACGCTCGCCGACATCAACGAGGGCAGCGTCAACGCCGCCGCCAAACAGGTTGCCGGCGACGGCCAACAGGTCCTCGCGCTGGTCTGCGACGTCACCGACGAGGACCAGGTCGCCGCCGCCGTCGACCGCACCGTGGAGACGTTCGGGAGGCTCGACATGGCTTACAACAACGCCGGGATCATGCCGCCGCCCACCGACGCCGCGGACGAGAGCGCGGAGCAGTTCGACCGAGTCCAGGCCATCAACCTGCGCGGCATCTGGGCGAGCGTGAAGCACGAGCTGCGCCACATGCGTGCCCAGGGCAGCGGAGCGATCGTCAACTGCTCCTCCCTCGGCGGTCTGGTCGGCAACCCCGGCCGCGCCGCCTACCACGCCGCCAAGCACGGCGTGATCGGCCTGACCAAAAGCGCCGCCCTCGAATACGGCTCCCGCGGAGTCCGTATCAACGCCGTCTGTCCCGGCACGATCAGCACCCCGATGGTCGACGCCATGGTCGAAGGCGGCGAACTCGACCGCAGCCAGGCCGCAGCGGGCCAGGCCATCGACCGGCTCGGCACCGCCGACGAGATCGCCCAGGCCGTCCTGTGGCTGTGCAGCGACGGCGCCGGCTACGTCACCGGCACCGCCCTCCCTGTCGACGGCGGCTACACCGCCCAGTGACCACCCCCGGGACGGGCCGTCACCAGCCCCCGTCCCGGTCCCGCTCTCGTACAGCCGAACCGAACCCGCGTAAGCCACTTGGCCGCCAAGAGGCCATGCCGCCATGCCCCGCAAGGGCGCTACCGCTGTGCTGTTGACCGTTTCCACGACGCGAAGGTCTCCCCACATGCCCACCGAACCCGTCCCGCAGGATTCCCTCGCCGTACCCGCCGACCCGGAGTCGCGTACAGCGCCGACCCGGCGCACCTTCATCGCCACCGGTACGGCCGTCGGCACCGCCGTGGCCGCCGGCGGCGTCCTCGGCACCGACCTCCTGGCCCAGCCCGAAGGCCGCCGCCTTGGCGCCATCCAGCCGCCTCACCGTGACCGTCAATGGCACCCGCCACACGGTCACGGTCGACAACCGCACCTCCCTGCTGGACCTGCTGCGCGAGCACCTGGGCCTGACCGGCTCGAAGAAGGGCTGCGACGCGGGCGCCTGCGGGGCCTGCACCGTCCTGCTCGACGGACGCCGGCAGAACGCCTGCCTCACCCTCGCCGTACGGACCCAAGGTGCCGAGGTCACCACGATCGAGGGGCTGGCCGACGGCGACCAAATCCATCCGCTGCAACAGGCGTTCATCGACCAGGACGCCTTCCAGTGCGGCTACTGCACCCCGGGCCAGATCCTTTCCGGCGTCGCCTGCATCCAGGAGGGCCACAGCGGCTCCCGGGAGGAGATCGCCGAATGGATGAGCGGCAACATCTGCCGCTGCGGCTGCTACCCGAAGATCGTGAACGCCGTCCAGCAGGCCGCCGATCGGTCTTGACCTCGGCGCACAGACACCCGAAGAAACCGCCATCTCCATCACCGCAGAGATCACCGCCCACACCCACGGTGCCACCGGCCAAACCCCTCGCACACGGCCACGGAGCCATTCACCCGCCGCCCCGCCCTGCGCTCGCGATTCAGGGCTCAGTGGTGAGGATGCGACCCACCCCTGAGACGGCAGCCAGACAGGCCCCGTGGAGTCCATGAAGCTGACGCCGCTCATGTCGGCGACGATGCGGGGGCCGGGAGGAGTGGTGGCGTCAAGGGCTTTGCCGTGGGAGTTCGCTGGTCTGCTGATCGATCTCGCCGGTGGGGGAGACTACGCGGATGTCGGCGTTGACGGTGGTAACGACCGACAGCAGGCCCCAGTTGGACAGCTTGTTCCGAACCCGTCGTTTCTTCCTCAGCCATGTCGGTGATACTGGCCCGCCCGGAGTTCGTCCCAAGTGCTGCCCGCATCGCTCGGGTGAACCCTTTGGATGCGACGGGTCACGGTCATGTCGCACGCCTGCTCGCAATCCGTTTCCACATCCCTGCGCCTGGTGTGTGACACCACGCATGCGTCCTCCGGGCCCGCAGGCCGGAGGACGCACACCGGGGCTTCTTTCCGAACCCCGCCTTGCGCGAGTAGCCAGCGCTTGGGTTGCTCACGCCTGGTGGCATCCGAAGAGACGGGGTGAAGCCCGGGGTATGTTCCGCAGCGCCTGGTGGTGAGGTGAGGCGGACTTCGCTTTCCCGATGGCCAAGAGCGGCGGGTTCGCGGTCGACTCGACGCGGACCTCCTCCAGGTCGAGGCTCGTCTCCTCTGCGCACCACGACGTCGGTCATCTGAGGCAGCATGGTGCGCACGGCTTCCCGGTCGAGGGGGTTCCGTACGGGATCAGCCGGGTCGTCAAGGGCCGTTGACGCCGATGGCTGATCATCGTCTCGAGCTGCCCGCGCGCCAGCGGCCGCTGTGGCGTGAAGGGCGCAGGACTCGCCGCCGTTATCGGCGCCATCGTCGCAGCTCTCGGGACAGGGGGGTGACGGGTGCCACCGCCGCGCTCCTCAGCGGCAGCACGGCCCGCCGACCGGTCTGCGTACCCCGTGAACCCCCTTGACTACGAAACTGCTTCTCGGCGAGCGAGAGGTGCGTCAGGGCAGGGGTACGGAGCGATCCCGTCACGGCACATGGCGCGAATACTCAAGCACGTTGCCCTTCTCCGAGGGACGTGAAATCGCCGATGGCGGGCATCCGGGTATTCCCTGAGGAGAGGATGCCATGAGCATGACCGACCGTTCGCTGTCCAACGAGCCACAGCCCGGCTGCCCCTGTTGCTGCAAAGCGGTAGATCGCAGAACCCCGGAACCGCAGGAACCGGAACCGGAACGGGAACGTCTGAATCGCAGGTGGAACGAGATCCTGCAGGAGACAAGGGTCGCGCAGACCGGCGTGCAGATTCTCTTCGGTTTCCTGCTGAGCGTGGCGTTCACTGCGCACTTCCACAAGTTGGAAACCTTCGATCACGTGGTCTACGTGATCACTGTGATACTCGGAGCCTCCGCTACTGGGGCGCTGATTGCTCCGGTGTCCATACACCGGCTGCTGTCCGGGCAACGCATGAAAGACCACATCGTCAGGGTTGCAGGCAGGCTGATGGTGTTCGGAATGGTGCTTCTCGCGTTGACGATCGGCGGCACGCTACTGCTTCTCCTCCACGTCGTCGTGCCGAGCCTTCTCGCCGAATTGCTGGTCGGCGGTGTCATGTTGTGGTTCGCCATGTGCTGGTACGGACTGCCTGTCTGGCTTCGCCGACGCTCCGCTCGCGACGACCAGGCATAAAAGCACGGCGAGTTCGGTAGTTCCGGGAAGTCCCGGGTATCCGACATGGACATCTGCTCGTCAGTGGCATCGGCGCCTTCGCCCCTGCCCGTCGCGCATGGCCTCGTGTCCTGAGGGCAACCGACAGACACGTCTCACGTTCAGGAGTCGCATTATGATGATCGTCGGAATCGTCGCGCTGTGCGTCGTTCTCGCGCTTCTCGCCTTCCTCCTACCTCGTCTGTCTCACCATCCGCAACGCGGCACCCAGCGCACACTCGGCGCCGGAGCACGGGCCGGCGGGAAGGCCCCCGGCTTCCTGGGGCGCGTTCTCAGTAAGCCCTTCCGCAGCAGTTCCAAGGCTGCCGGCCGCAGCGGTTCGGCTGGTCGACGGGCCCGCGGCCGCATGCCGTTCTGACCGGTGCATGTTTCCTCGCGAGCGTCACAGGCTCCATGCTCCTCGCCGTTGGAGTACCAGGACGCGTGCAACGCGCTGATCGAGATGAACATGTCCCTCGTGCCTTCGCCCGCCGCAGTGCGGCTGGCCTGGCAGCCTTGCCGCTGCTTCGGAACACATGTGTGGTCAGGCGTGCGGGTGGTTCGCCGGTCAGGGTGTACAGGGTCCACGGGGCGCTGACGGCTTCGGGCCACCGCTTTCGTGCCGCCTACCGGCGTGTTCCCACCTCCATCCGTACGAGTCGGCACGGGAGCCTCGTGCGTTGCGCAAGGGCTCACTGACACCAAGTCGCTCCGACAATCGGCCGCCGACGCGGGCATGACGATCACCACGCGAGTGGTGAAGACTGGATAGATGCGACCTCACGCCCCAGGCGGACTCCTGTTCGTAGCGCTCGGTCTCATCCTTGTCGTCGCCGGCTACGTCTGGAGAGGACATGTCCTGCGTCCCCTCTCGGCGAAACGCGCCCAGGCAGCCGTGATCCGGGATCGTTCCAGCAACCTGCTGCGCTCTGCGGACATGGCAATCGCCGGAGCGCGTCGACGGGCCGCACACGGCGAACCGGCCATCGTCACGGTCGGAGACGTGACCAGGGTGGCGCGCCAGCACTACGGGTACCTCTTTGTGGAGCGCGAAGAAGCAGCTGCCGCCCTCCGCCAGCGCTATGAGGCTGCCGACTGCCGGGTGGACTGCATGACCGACGCTTTCAACTGACTGCCTCCCCGGCAAGTGCTTGACGCCAGAGGCGCCGGAGCTGTCACCTGATAGGTGGTCACGCTGAATATGCTCATTGATCGAGATGAACATGTCCTCGGTCCGTTTCGCGGCAGGGCGGTTCCGCAGCCGTGAGCCGGAGGAGATGGAGGACATCGTTCAGGTTGGCATGATCGGTCTGATCAGGGCTATCGACCGGTTTGAGCTGACCCAGGAGGTCGAGTTCACCTCCTTCGCCATCCCCTACATCGTGGGGGAGATCAAGCGGTTCTTCCGTGACACCACCTGGGCCGTGCACGTCCCTCGCCGGCTTCAGGAAGCCGCGTCTAACTGGCCCGCGCCACCGAGGAACTCCGCAGCCGCCTGGGCCGCACGCCGACAGTCAAGGAACTGTCGGAGCTGATGAGTCTGCCCGAGGGCGAGGTCATCGAGGCCCGCCTGGCCGCCAACGGCTACAACTCCTCCTCCCTGGACGCCGCGGTCAGCTCCAGCGATGACGGCGAGAGCGTCCTGCAGGACTTCATCGGTACCGAGGACCAGGCGCTGGAGCTGGTGGAGGACTTCCATGCCCTGGCTCCGCTGATCGCCGAACTGGAAGAGGGGGACCGGCAGATCATCCACATGCGGTTCGTGGAGGAACTCACCCAGGCTCAGATCGGCGAGCGCTTGGGCGTCTTGCAGATGCACGTCTCCCGGCTGCTGTCGCGCGGGCTTGGGCGAGCGATGTGTCCGTGTGCCAGGCGGTGCTGTGTCGCAGGGGCGCCGCAGGGTCTCGTTCGTACGATGACCGATTATCCAGCGGTGTGATCATAGGACTCTTCCCGTGGGTCGTTCCTTGTCGTTTCATCGAGGTTGTCGCTATCGCATAATTTCGTTTACCCGCTGTCGCCTTGTTCATGATGCGCTCCGGTTACACGGCGCGATGCTGACTCGGTCTTCGAACTTGCCGGTCGCGGCAGTCTGAATCATCAAGCGGATCAGACTGCACCTGTCGACACCGGACGGTCAGAGCGCGAGCAAGGCGCGGTTGCTTGCTGAATTGAGAAGGGCCTTCCCGGATTGTTACCGGGAGGGCCCTTCTGCAGGGTACGTCAGTGCCTGAAGGCGTCCTTGGCCTTTTCCTTCGCGTCACGGGCGTCACCCGTACTCTTTTCTGCCTGTCCCTCGGCGGCCATGCGGTCGTTGCCGGTGGCGCTTCCCATGGCTTCCTTGGTCTTGCCCTTGGCCTGCTCGGTCTTCGCCTTGGCCTTCTCGTCGGCAGTCATGGAACATGCCTCCTGGTAGCGTTTGGTGTCACCATCGCGCTAAACCCACGCGTGCCCCAGCCTTGCCTTCATAAACAAGGTGTTACGCGGGAATGAGTGGTGAATGTCCGGGCAGTCGGAGGGCAGGAGGTCGATAATTATGGTTCCCCTGCTTCTTGTTCTGCTTCTCGCGGTAATCCTTTTCGGCGCCGGCTTCGCCGTCAAGATCCTCTGGTGGGTGGCCCTTGCCGTCCTGGTGGTGTGGCTGCTCGGCTTCGTCATGCGCTCCACCAGCGTCGGCGGTGGCCGCGGCCGCTGGTATCGATGGTGATCTGAACTTCGCGCGCACCCCTCGTCGGGCCCGGCCGTCATGGGCGAATTCCAGGGGTCGTTGCAACACGTGATCACTGACGTGTAGTGGCGAGCAGTTTAGCCAGACGCTCGGCTGGGGGTTTCCCAGCCGAGCGTCTTGCGTGGGCGGCTGTTGAGTTCGGTCGCGACGGTGTCAAGGTGGTCTCGGGTGTGCCCGGACAGGCTGCTGCCCTTGGGGAAGTACTGCCGCAGGAGGCCGTTCGTATTCTCGTTCGAGCCTCGCTGCCAGGGGCTGCCAGGGGCTGCCGGGGTCGCAGAAGTAGACCGGCATGTCCGTGGCGATGCTGAAGGCGTGGTGGGCGGCCATCTCGGCGCCCTGGTCCCAGGTCAGGGACCGTTTCAGGTGAGGCGGAAGAGTCTGGACCGTGTCGACCAGGGCATGGCGGACGGCGGCAGCTCCGTGGCCGTTGGGAAGGTGCACCAGCATCAGGTAGCGAGTGCTGTGTTCGACCAGGGTGGCGATGGCGGAACGGGAGCTGCTGCCGATGATGAGGTCGCCCTCCCAGTGTCCTGGGACGGCTCGGTCAGCGGCCTCAGTGGGCCGCTCGCTGATCATGACCATCGGGTGGGGGAACCGCTTCCTGCGGCGTGCCGAGTGGCGATGAGGCCTGCGCACGGCGCGTCCCGTGCGCAGGGCGCGGGTCAGTTCTCGCTTCAGTTCACCGCGGCCCTGGACGTAGAGCGCCTGGTAGACCGTCTCGTGGACCACGTGCATCTCCGGCCGGTCGGGGAAGCGCCTGCGCAGAGCGTGGCAGATCTGCTCGGGACTCCAGCGCAGGGTCAGGTGATGCTGGACGAAGTCCCGGAGCTCCGGGTTCTGGCCGATCTTCCCGACCTTCGGCCGAGGCCGACGCCGGACCGCTCGCCGATCGGCCGCATGCGGTCGGTAGTACCACTGGCCGCTGGGCAGGACCGTGCGGTTGCGGCGGATCTCCCGGCTGATCGTGGACGGACTGCGTCCCAGCTCGGCGGCGATCGTGCGGACGGATGCCTTCTCCCGGAGCCGGTCGGCTATGTGGATCCGGTTGCTCTCGCCCAGGTAGCGCGAAGGGCCATCATTCCCGGGCTCTCGAACGGCCACCGGCTCTGGGTCCTCGGTGTAGCGCCACGGCCCCCTTTCCACGAGGGGCGGTGCCGCCTTGTTCTTCCCGGACGCCTGCCGGCCGTTACGCCATCGCCTGCCTGTCCGGTCGTTGATGCCAACGATCCGACAGGCGTCCACATCAGGAATTCCTTGATCCACGAGCAGAAGGTATGTCTCCCGCTCGCGGCTCAACTTCTTCGGCCCCTGTGGCCGTCGGTCCGCCCGAACCTCGAAGTCCATCGCATCCCCTGAGCTGGGGTGTTGCGACGACCACTAGAACTCAAGTCCACCGGGCCCTCACCGCTGCCAGCCAGACACCGTGCTTCGAAGGCCGCATCGTCCCCAAGACGTTCGCCAAGAAGGCGGCCAAGTTCCTCGCCCAAGACGGCGTCGTATTCTTCGACAACCCCGACGCTCTCCTGATCCGCATTCAAACGAGACAACGCGCTCTGCGAACCCGACCTCGGAGCAACCGCCCCCAGGCAGTACGACTGCCGCCCCGGCTGCGGCAACGCCGTCCGCACCGACACACACGCTCGCCTCCTGCGCGAGCGAGTCGACGAAATCGACAAGCTGGCCGCCCACACGCCAGAGCCCATCGGCAAGCGCCTGCGAACCAACGCCGACCAGCTCCGGGCCACCGCCGACACCCACGATGCTGCCGCCCAGACCGCCGAGGCCCTGGCATGAATCAGGACCACCAAGACGAACGGACCCGCATCCGCGGGGCAATGGACCGGCTCCTCACCGGTCAGGCCACCGTCTCCAACGGAAGCATGACCGCGGGCGCCCTCGCCGCCGAAGCCGGCGTCCACCGCATGGCTCTCTACAAGAGACACGTCGATCTGAAGCGCGAGTTCGAGGAACGCGTCCGCAAGGAGACCAGGCAGATTCCAGAAACGGAGAACGACTCAGAGACACCGTCACCAAACTCAAAAGGACCATCGCGAACCAGAAAGCCGAGATCGTAGAACTCCGCCAACTGGTAACCAACCTCACCCTTGCCAGCGCCGTTCTCACCGAAGAAGAGAAGAGCGCGTCAACGAACCCCGTCACGGCTCGTGACAACGTCATCCCGCTTCACCCACCCACCACCTGAGAGCCCCACCCACACAGGGCCGCCCCGGTCGACTGAACACCGGGGCGGCCCCGTCCTGTTGTGACCGATCCCTCCCGTTGGCACCATCAGTCTTGTGAAGTGCTCAGCTCAGGAATCGCGTCGCAGTCCATAAGGTCGGGCCGTAAGGCCGGTTCCTTCATTTTGGTCTGCACACGCTCTCATCCCCGCCATCACTTTTGCCGCAGGCTTGTGACTAGATCGCGAGGCAGACCGTGGGTGTCGTGGAGGTACTGGAAGTCCTCATCCTTCAGCGGGCCTTGGAACCGGGATCGGGCAAGCACCTGCCTACCTCGTTCAAGGAGCCGACTGAACCGGCCCTCCTCCTCGAGCAGCAGTCGGCGCACGTCGCTGGGATCTACTTCCTGGCGGAAGTGGTCCAGGGTGTGTGAGACCAACTCGTCCGGCAGGTCTCCGAGACCGCGCGACGGATCGTCCCGCCACAGCACGGTGAGCACTCGTCGCAGCAGGCGGCGGAGCACGTAGCCCCGTCCAGTGTTGGCCGGGCGCACTCCGTCGCCGAGTACCACGATGGCTGAGCGCAGGTGGTCATAGACCAGGCGCAGCGACGGTTCGTCAAGTGGCCACAGAGCCGGCACGATACGGCGCCAGGGGTCGAAAACGTCACACTCGAACACTGACGACTGGCCCTGCAGCAGAGAGGCCAGCCGCTCCAGGCCGAGCCCAGTGTCGACGTTGCGTTGGGGAAGCGGTACAAGGGAACCGTCTTCGAGTCGACGATGGCGCATCATCACGTGGTTCCAGACCTCTACCCAGCGGTCGTCGCGTGTGGGTGTCGATTGGGGTGGGGTGTCACCGCTCCACAGAAAGATCTCCGAGTCGGGGCCGCACGGGCCGACCGGTCCGTTGTCCCACCAGTTGTCCTCCACGGTGAGCTCGACGGGAACGCCGAGGTCCTGCCACAACTGCAGGGAAGCAGTGTCTGGCCCAATCTGGTCATCGCCGCCATAGACGGTGGCATACAGCAAGCCCGGATCGACACCCAGTCCATCGGTGAGCAGCCTGTACCCCCAGTCGAGACTCAGTGAGCCCTCGTAGTCGCCCAGCGACCAAGTGCCGAGCATCTCGAAGACAGTCAGATGGGTGGCATCGCCGACCTCCTCCAGATCCGTGGTGCGCAGACACCGCTGCACATTGACCAATCGCTGGCCCAGCGGATGGGGGTGCCCCTCCAGATACGGGGTGAGCGGATGCATGCCGGAGGTAGTGAACAGCACCGAGTCGCCAGGGTGTGGCAGCAGCGTCGAGCCGGTGATTCGGCGGTGATCACGCTCCTCGAAGTACTCGACGAACGTGCGGACAATCTTCTCCGTGTTCATGAGGGTGGCTCCTTCGCGTCACAGCGGGGGAAGGCACCGGATAACGGGACCACGCTGGTCATCGCACCAAGGCAAGAAGCCAAGAACGCCACGGGACCACCGACGGGCCGTTTCCGGTCGCCGGTGGGAAAGGGAGAAGGTCAGACGGCGGCAACCGGCGAGCTGGTCGCTCGCGCGGTCGCGATGATGCTTCGGCCGGTGACGTTCATGCGGCCGACAATAACGCGCCCCGCCCTTTGAGGCACACGAATTTTCCGCCAGAACGTCCTGGCCTCGCGCGGGTCCCGCCAGGCAGGCGGCCGGGAACTCGATAGCGGTGAAGCTGCCTCGCCACCTCTGATGCTCAGAAGTGCCAACACGAGCGCCCAGTCATACCTGTTCCCGAACGCCAGGAGCAGCCGGCGGGTCTGAACAGAAGAACTTGACAGGGAACTGCGCATCCGCTGGGAACGCCGCGACGACATCCACGAAGCCTTCCTCGGACTCGCCGTCTGCCTGATCACCCACAGACACGTCCAGAGGCTTTGTTAGGGCCAGTAGGCCCGCCGGTCATCGGCGAGCGCGCCCAACCCAGCCCTCCGCGATGAGTCATTCATGACTCTCCCCGGGCCGGCCAGACGGGTCGGTGTCCCATCTGCCCCGAAGCGCCAGGCTCAAGGTGTGTACGGCGGAGCCAGGCGGGCTGCCTGCTTCGGCAACAGCATTGTTTGTGTGTGCGGAGCGTGAGGAAGTCGGGTGCAGGGAGAAGGTGACTACCGGCCGTGCGAGGACGGTGGGCGGGGTCTGGGAGGGTGGGGGTTATGGATATCGCGCAGGAACAATGTCACTGTCACCGGCAACCCACAGGGGCCGACGGTGGTGTTGGTTCACGGGTTCGGCTGTGATCAGAACATGTGGCGGCTCACGGTGCCGGCCGACCTGTGGGCGGACTGCAGAAATTCTCCAGCGCCTGACTGCCGTACGCTCTCCCAGCGGCACTGAACTGCCCCCGTATCAGCCGCTGCACCAAGGTCCGCGGGTTCGAAGAGGCTTCAGCCGGTACGCCCACCGTCGGTCGGAGGCACGCAACGACGAGGGCCCAGCCCGTACGCATCCGGACCACTCGGCATACGTTTGCCGAGTGGTCCGGAAGGCTCTGCCGGTCGAGGCAGAGCATCGCGAGAGTGACCCAGCGACGCCAGGACGTCAACCGTCTGACCTGGTGTTCGTCCAAGCCGGCCAGGCCCTTGGCGGCCTGGAACGTCTCCTCGACAGTCCATCTGCGCCGGGCTACCCGCATTAGTGTGGCCAGCGGCACCGGGCTGGCCGAGTAGCAGCGATAGAAGGCGAGTTCTCCGCTGCTGCGGTTGCGGCGAGGGGGGCGCTGCACCATCCCGGAAATGGTCGACCAAGCCCACAACCGCAAGAACCGCGGCTCGCGCGGCGGCCGGCCACCGAAGTCCGACCCACAGGGCGACAAGGCTCGGCACGCGGTCGGGTGCGGCATCAACCGCTCGAGGACTCGCTGGAGCACGCGGACGATCACACCGTTGGGGGTCCGGCTGCGGTGCCGTTCGAGGTCAAGCTGGCCCACTGGGGGTGGCCGCCCTTGTCGGCGGACAGACCATCTTTGCAGACGACGCACGAGGCACCTCAGCCCTGCCCTGTTCTTGCTCTCCGGGGAGATCGCCGGAGAGCCGAAACGGCACCTTCGCCATGCTGCTGACCTGCACCGTCTTCGTCACCACGCTGGGAGCCGTGGCTGGACTGACCCTCGCCGCCGCGGCTTCCCTGTCACCATGACCTCTAGGCCCGCCCACGCAGCCGCCGTCGGGCGTCGGCGGAGCAGGAGGTACGCCTCACACGGCTGGTGCTGATGACGCTCGGCGTGGTGAGCGTCGCTCTCGCCACGGGACTCTACAACTGGAGCATCCTGTTCTTCGCCTCCTGGGCCGCCAGCGTGGCCGTTGAGATCCTGCCTGTGTTGCTCTACACCTTCTTCTGGCGAGGACTCACCCGGCGCGGCCTGCTGGGGACGCTATTCGGCTCGGCGGCTTGCTGCTGCGTGCTGCAGTTGTTCAGCCCGACCGTCTCCGGCACCTCGCTGGCCTTGTTCCCCGAGCAGGACTTCGTCTAGTTTCCGTTGGAGAACGTTGCTGTAGTCATCGTCCCCCTCGGCTTCTTCTTCGGCTGGATCGTGGGCCGCCTGGACAGCCCTGCCAACCGCGGGAGACGCCAATCCCAGAGGATCCCGCAGGTCACCAACGGCCACAGATACTGATCCAACCACTCGAAAGGCAGTATGTGAGAGGCCCGGTTCCTTCGACCTGTTCGAATCAAGGGCTGCGACACGCTGCCGTCGCCGGCCCGGAAACCCCGAGGCCGAGTCGCCCGCGCTGGGCGCGGGCTTCGCAACGCATGCGTCCTCCGGGCCCGCAGGCCGGAGGACGCATACCGGGGCTGTTCCGAACCTCGCCTTGCGCGAGTAGCCAGCGCTTGGGTTGCTCAAGCCTGGTGGCACCCGAAGAGACGGGGCGAGGGCCCGGGGCCGGGCGTTGGCTGAGCCGGGCCCTCACGAGGAATCGCGCACCCGGGGGAGGAGGTTCATTGCGCGATGGCCAGCTCAACGAAGCGCACGTCGTCCAGGTAACTCACAGCCCTCCGGCCGGACGGTGAGAGAAGCGGGCCAGCGTTGCTGCTCGCGGCCCGCCATTGAGACGGTGAGGACGTCCCGCAGCTCCCGTACGGCGCGTTCGTGGTGGTGCTCGATAAGGATCGCCTCGTACAGGTCCAGGGCGCGGCGGCGGACCAGGCCGGTGCGGTAGCCGTCCGGGAGCGCGGACAGGGCGGCGACCGTTCGGCGGCACGCTTCGCCGCTGTCGCCGGCGTGGTGGGAGCAGACGGCGGCGTCGATGTGGAGCAGGGTGCGCGTCATGGCGCTGGTGGGTGCGGACAGCTCCAGCGCCCGTGTCCGGGTCCACGAGGTTGATCTGCGGTTGCTGCTCCGCCGGTCGGATCGGTTCGGTCGCCATGCAGATGTCTCCCAATTCTGCTCGGCGCTTCAATACGACACCAGGTCGAGGCGCTCGTCGGCGCGGCGCTCCACCGGTGTGGTGTCCCGGGAGACCAGGAAGGCGGGGCGGGTGGGGCGCGCGGGGGAGTTGGCGACGGCGTTGTACGTGATGAGTAGCAGCGCCCGGCGGTCTGCCGACAGGTTGTTGGACGAGGAGTGGACGATGCTCGGGTGGAAGACCTGGACGGAGCCGCGTGGCCCCGTGAAAACCTTGCGGCCGCTCTCGTCGGCAAGGGCCTGCGCCCGGTCGTCGTTCACGGTATAGGCGAGGTCGGCCGACACATGCGAGCGCCAGTCGGACTCCGGGCCGTCCGTGCCGCCCTCGGGAAGGTCGAGCAGACCCAGCCGGTGCGAGCCCGGTATGGCGGTGAGCGGTCCATTGCCCTCGTGGACATCGTCCAGGGAGACGGCGATGTTGACGGCGTCGGGGCTCGGCATGCCGTCCTCCTCGTGCCAGAATGCGAAGTCCTGGTGCCACGGCCAGGCCGCCCCTTCGTGCGCCTGCTTGAGGTTGACCTTGAACTGGTAGACGTAGACGGGCCCGCCGGCGAGCCCCTCCGCGAGTTCCACCAGCCGAGGCAGGCGGACGAGGGCCGCACACACCTCGTCGAAGGCGTGGCAGCCGTGGATGGCACGAACCGTGCCGCTGTCCTTCTCGTGCACGACCTCGGGCCGCTGCTCACGGCTGATGGAGAGCACGCGCTCCCGCAACAGCGCGACGGCGTCGTCGCTGAAGCGGAACGGCGGCTCGCACCAACCGTCCTTCTCATAGGCGGACTTGAGCTCGGCGAGCGAGGTGACGGCAGTGCCTGCCGAGGTGCTGGCCATGGACACGAATCTCCTGGGGTGACGTAGGGAAGGGGGCGCGGGCCCTGCGGGGCCGGTGCACGTCAGGCGGAGGTGAGGACGAGGGCGGCGTTCTGACCGCCGAAGCCGGGACCTGCTGAGCGCACTGGTGGTGAACCCGTCCCGGGGCTTGTCGGTCACCAGGTCGAGCCCGGCCGCCGCGTCGTCCACCCGGATTTCGCTCCGAGCCTGTTGAGCATGAGGTGCATGGCGTGGACATCAAGCCCGAACATAGCGAGTCCAGGTGCGCCGTGAGTATGCGAGAGGCCGATCGTGTAGGCGAATCCAGGGCCGATCTCGTCCTCGAGAACCATCACGACGTGCCCTCCGCGCTGCTGCACACTCTCGATGATCGTCAGATCCGCGCGGTCCGCTTCGTCTCGGTCACCGTAGTCATGGCAGAGGCTGCAGCCGCACTGTAACGGATCATCAGTCATGTCCGGAGGCTACGAGGTAAGCGTCCGAGTCGGGCAGCCGGGGTTCACAACGACCCGTTCAATCGAACGACATCGCCTCCTCCGCGGCGGCTCCCCAAGATCCGTGCCAGACCCGAGAGTTGATGTCACTGTGCTGCTACGGCCTCAGGGCATGGGCAGTGGGCCGCAGCCGAGAGTAGGAGGCGAGAGCTGCGAACGGCGTACGTCAAGGCCTGTAAGCAAGGCGCCCTCTTCGCTATGGACGAGGTGCGTGTACCGCTGCCCCCACTGACCGCACCGGGGGCAACCATCCCTCCACGCGAGGCTGTCAGTGCTCCGTCTCTGCGTGCTGCGTCTTGCTCTCAGGAGCAGCGGCCGACTTGGGGGCGGTGTAGAAGACGGACCTTCCTTGCTTCGTGCGCTCCGCCTGACTCTTGGCCACGAGTCCCTCGAGCGTAACCCGCACGACCTTGTCCGCGAATTGGCGCTCGGGGTGGGCCTGGCCGAGTGCTGCAGAGATCTCCGCAGCCGAGCGCGGTTCCCTCAGTTCGAGCAGGTGGCGGCGAATGAGCTCGACCAGAGTGACCTGAGCCGCCTTTGCGGCATTTGCCGGCTTGGCCCCAGGCTTCTTGGGTGCTGCCTGCTGAGGCGAGGCGGTGGACGTCCGAGTCTTTCGCTTCCCGCCGCGTGCGGCGCCGGTCTTCTGCCGGGGCGAGGGCACCGCGGCACTCTCGGACTCTGCCGCGGTCTGGGCTGGCGCCCGGGTGACGCCGAGTGCCTGCTGAATGCTCACCAGCACTGTGTGGTCGTGCTGCACTGCGGCAAGCCGCTCTTGCAGGGACGCGATCTCCGTAGTGAGACGTTCCTGCTCTTTCACATTGCGTTCGAGGTCGCCTGTCACCTGGGCGACGTACTGCGATGTCAGTTCAGTGGCGGGAGTCGTTGTCTCGGGCATGGGTGACCTTCCTCGGCGAATGAACGTCCTGCGGGCTGCACCACATGGAAGTGACGGCCCTCTTGGGCGAGGTCCAGGCGGCGCGGCTGCGGGTGCCGCAAGTGCCGCAAGATGCCTCGGCGTACGGATGGTAACGACAAACAGCGCTGGTTGTTCCTGCCAGGTGATGTCTTCTTACTGGCCCTAACAAAGCCTCTGGACGTGCCGGTGGGTGATCAGGCAGACGGCGAGTCCGAGGAAGGCTTCGTGGATGTCGTCGCGTCGTTCCCAGCGGATGCGTAGGCGGCGGAAGCCGTGCAGCCAGGAGATGGTCCGCTCGACGACCCAGCGGAAAGTGCCCAGGCCGGTGCCGTGCGGTTGTCCCCGCTCGGCGATCGCGGGCCGGATCCCGCGCTGCCGCAGGAGCCGGCGATACTTGTCGTGGTCGTGGCCGCGGTCGGCGAAGAGCATGTCGGGCCGCCGACGCGGCCGGCCAGCGACTCCCGCCGCGGCGGGGATCTTGTCCAGCAGCGGCAGCAACTGTGTGACGTCGTTGCGGTTGCCGCCGGTCAGCGACACCGCGAGCGGGATGCCTTGACCGTCGGTGATGAGGTGGTGCTTGCTGCCCGGGCGTGCGCGGTCGACCGGGCTGGGACCGCTTTTGGGCCCCGTCGTGCGGCCCGGACGTGGGAGGAATCGATCACCGCCCGCGACCAGTCCAGCTGGTTCTTCGACCGCAGCTTGTTCAGCAGCAGTTGGTGGAGCTGGTCCCAGACGCCCGCCTCGTTCCAGGCCGCCAGGCGGCGCCAGCAGGTCATGCCCGAGCCGAAGCCGAGCTCCTGGGGCAGGTACTCCCACTGGATGCCGGTGTGCAGCACGAACAGGATGCCGCACAAGGCCTGCCGGTCGGGCACCCGCGGTCGCCCTTCCACCTGCTTCGGCGGTGGCTCGGGCAGCAACGGCTCGATGAGCGACCACAGTTCGTCGGACACGATCCACGGCCGCGACTGACGCTTCCCCATGACCACATCAACGAACGATCAAGCCGACAGTCACATGATCAACCCGCTTTTGTTAGAGCCAGTTACTCTGGAGAACAGTTTCATGATTGTCATACCCGGTGTCCGTGAGGCAGTGCGACGGGAGGTGGCTGAGGCTGGGGCAGGTGCTACACCACTCGTTGTTCGCCCGGTCGTAATGCCATGCCCCCGGGCGCGTGTGGCCACCAGTCGGTCAAGGAGGTCGCGGGTCTGCTGGGGGGAGTGCCCGCGCAGGCGGGTGAGGGTGTCCATGTCGACGCTGATCCTGATGACAGTCATCCCTCGCAGACCCAGGAACCAGCGGTCGTCGTGCTCGGCGAAGGCAGACTCTGTCACCCCGTGGCTGCGTAAGTCAGAAGCAGGAACGGTTGTCGGTAGATTCTGAGAACGACCGCGGGCCGGCAGCCGTGGAAATCTCGGTGAGAGGGTGGAAATCTCGGTGAGAAGTAGGAACGAGTCGGCGCACTTGTCTCGCGGTCTCGGTGTCGGATTCCCGGACCGCCGGGTTCGTCCATGGGCGATGATCACCTCATGGACAGGGTTGTGGATCTTGATGAGGTGGCTGCAGTTCTGGCTGATCGGACGGTGGGCTGGAGGTCGGCTGGCCTCGAAGTGGGCCAGCTGACTTGGCGGGATGCTGAGGCGTCGTGGCCGCAGGCTCTGGAGACCGACAGAGCTCGCGTCCAGGACCCCGACTCGGTTGGTGTGGTCATCTCGGGTCCGGGAGAGGCCGAGCTGTCGGTTGTGCTGTTCCGGGGTGGCTGGGCCGACGTGGACTTCATCGCCAGCCTCGACAACGCAGGTTCCCTCCCGGCGTCGGACATCGCCTCACCGGTGGATTTCGAAGCCCGGATGAATCAGTGGGTCGCTCGTGTCTTCGGGGTGTGCGGCGGTGCTCAGTGAGTGCTGGTCCGTCTCGGTTCAGCTGGCAGGCTGGTGTTCGGCCCGGGCCCGGGTAGTGGCGCGGCGGTAGGAGTCTGTGCCGGTTTCGATGATGTTGCCGCCGAAGGTGAGGCGGTCGACGATGGCCGCGCAGAGGCGGGGGTCGGTGATGGTCTTGGTCCAGCCGGAGAAGGACTCGTTGGAGGCGATGGCGACGCTGTTCTTCTCCTCGCGTTCGGTCAGGACCCGGAAGAGGAGTTCGGCGCCGCGGCGGTCGAGTTCCATGTAGCCGAGTTCGTCGATGCAGAGGAGATCGACGCGGCCGTAGCGGGCGATGGTCTTGGTCAGCTGCTTCTCATCGGCGGCTTCAACGAGCTCGTTGACCAGCTTCGTCGCCAGCACGTATTTGACCCGGTAGTCGGCCATCGCGGCCTCGGTGCCCAGCGCGATCAGCAGGTGAGACTTGCGCGTAGATTCGCTTGACGGTGTGCCGCTGCTTGCGCGGCGCGGTGAGATCGGCCGTGAGGATGCCGTCGATCACCGGCTTGTAGGGGTCCAGCCGTGTCTCCCGCGGCTCCATCATCTTCCGCGGTTCTGGCAACGCCGAGATCAGGGCCTTCTGTACGGTCTCGAAGCCGGCGCCGTGCTTCCGCATGACCGCCCGCAGCCACATGCCGCCCTTGGCGTCACGACGGATCGCCCGTACAGATCGACCTTGGACTTCGGCAACACCCGGGCCCCCTCGTCGTGCAGAGCACAACCATGGTCCCGAAGCAAGCGCCGAGGCGTTCTCGAAACTCAGCGACATCACTCTCCCGTGGAACCGGGCGTTCCTGCCGCTGAGCATCAGACGTTCTTGAAACTCACCAACAAAGCCACCCCCCCGGCACGGTGAGCTGTTATAGGCCGATTACGCCAGTGAGTTCACCGGGGGAGGACTCGCAGTCTCCTCTCGGGTGGGGCCAAGGCTCACTGGTGATCAATCTTCTTCGGCGCTCAGGTGGGTCCAACCCCCGTTCTAGCATGGGCCGCTGTTCATCCGTAAAGCGCACTTCAGGGAGTGTTGGGTCGTACAGGGATTCTGTTGGCGTCGATCCGAACTGGCACAGTGGTCGCCACCCACGATCTGGTCGGCCGACGGTTGCAAAGGGCTTCGGAGATGGCGTTCAGTTATCGGGTTTGATCTTCGAGGACAGGGCGAACAGCCCTGCCGCCGCCGCGATGAGACCTCCGGCCAGTTCCTCGTAGCCCTGAAAGTAAGAGATGGGGATGCCGATGACGCAGGCAGTTCCCGCCATGTTGGTGACGCGTCCGATAAGTCGCCTGAATCTGCTCGGCGGCGGAGAGTGATGGGGGTTGGGCGGGTCTCCCCAGTAGGGGAAGGGACCCGGCCTGGGTTTCCAGTCCTCGTCCAGGAGTCGGATGAACTCCGGGTGATGGCGGGCATAGCTTAGGCGGCGGGGGGCCAGGCGCCGCCACGGCAGCCAACCCTGCCTGATGGCGTTCCAGGTGAGCCCCGGCAGGCAGGCCACGGCCGCCCAGATCGCCGAGACCGTCCACTCTCCGGCCGAAGCCGGCAGAATACGGAGGAGTTGGTCCAGCCGGCCGCTGGCAGCGTAGGCGATCAACGCGGCTATGGAGAGCACCGCCGCGGTCTGCTCGATCTGATGTCCGGTGTGGCAGCGGGCACAGCGTGGCACATACACGACTTCCTGGCGCCACTTGGTGCGCAGCACAACGATCCATGGGGTCATGGTGGTTGTGGCACCCTGATGCAGCCCCAGGACGCGGTCGTGCCAGGACGCCGGTGTGGCATTCCCGCAGAACCAGCACTCCCGCACCACGAGCTTCCTCTCCCTTACGACCGGTCCTGCTGGTTCCGTCCCATGGGCTGTGCGTGCCGGACGGCAGCCTGCAGCGCATGGATCAGAACTGCAGCCACGACCGGCGCCGGGGATGCGGGCACGTCGTCAGAAGACATCGCGAGGATGGTACCGACGTCGGCCCGGGACCGGGCCCCTCAGGGAGGTTATTAAGAGCACCAGCCGCGAGGGCCTGACGGTAGCCCGCGCCGAGATCAAGGGACGTTCACCGTGACCGACCCCAACACCCTCGTGACCACCCTCAATGAGGGAATCGGACGCGCCCGTGCCTATGGCTGTGGACTTGTCCTCATCCGCTGACTACCTCAAGAGCGCCTACTCCTACACCGCGCCAGGGCACCGATGGTCGAAGCTTCTTTGCCAACGAGGTGATCTGAGACTGCTGCTCCCCGCACCCGCGGGACAATCCGCGGGGGTGTCGGCGAGGTGAGTTGCTCCGCTCCCCACGACCACAGGGAGCAGCGGGCCCGTCGACCCACTCCTCGTCGACCTCGGGCTGGGGATCACTCGGATCACTCTGCAGGCCGAGAAGGATGTCACGGCCCTTCTCCCGGGGCCCTCGTAGATCCGCGGATGCGGATCGGTGGCCTCGCACAGCTCCTGTGCGGTGGGCTCCAGGTATGGCGTGATCGGCGGAGGAAGCTCGGTCATGTTCACTCCATGTCGCGAGCACAGGTGTGCCCTGTTCTTGCGGCCTCACGGGCTCGGCTGGTGATCCACCCTCCGTTGGAACCGCCCCCGATCCATCGTCGTCCCCCGAGCCCAAGCCGCAACCTGCCGCAAACGTGGACGTGGGCGTGTTTCCGGTTTCCGTCGGCGGGCCGGCGGCGGAAACGTCGTAGAGCCTGTGCTTCATCAGTAGCGGCATGGCGACCTTGGCTCACCGTGATCGCGGCAACCCGGACGCGGGTCGTGCCTTCCTCTGGCTGGTGCTGCCGCCCCTCTGGCAGGCGGTTTGTTGCCGGCCTCTCACCGTGCTCACGGCGGTGCTGCGGCCACGTCGCGCCGCGGAGCCCGGCGCCGCCGGTCAGGCGCCGGCCGCAGCACGCCGGATCGCGGTCAGGGTGCGTGCTACGTCGTCGTCGGTGGTGGACCAGTTGCTCACAGAGATGCGCATGACGCGATGCCCCTGCCAGGTGGAGCCGCCGATCCAGGCGGTGCCCTCGTCGAGCAGCCGGGAAATGACCCGGTCGGTGTGCGCGTCGTCACCGAACGTGGCGCAGACCTGGGTGAAGACAACGTCGTTGAGGACGGTCGCGCCGTCGATCGCCGCGATGCCGGTGGCGAACTGTGCGGCATGCCGACACAAGCCGTCGACGAGGTCGGCAACTCCCTTGCGGCCCAGTGATCGCAGAGCTGCCCACACCGGAAAGGCGCGTCCGCGTCGCGAGAGCTCCGGCACCGTGTCGACCGGATCGCCGCGCGTATCGTGGATGAGGTAGGCGCCCTTTCGGCTCATCGCCGCCCGGAGCGCTGCCGCGTCACGCACGACAGCCAGACCGCAGTCATAGGGGACATTGAGCGTTTTGTGTGCGTCGGTGGCCCACGAGTCGGCGTCGGGGCACCCTGCAGTCCAGTGGGCGAGGCGGGGAGATGCGGCCGCCCAGAGCCCGAAGGCCCCGTCGATGTGGACCCAGGCATCGGCCTGACGGGCAGCACTGACCGCTTGAGGGAAGGGATCGAAGCCGCCGGAGTGCAGGTTGCCGGCCTGCAGGATCACGATGGTAGGTCCCGGCGCCCCGGTGGTCAGCGTGTGGCGTAGATCGTCGGGTCGCATGCGTCCCTGATCGTCGGTCGCCACCAGTTCGGGCTCGCCCAGACCGAGATAGCTCAGGGCGAGGTCGATGGCGATGTGACGCTCGGCGCCGGCGACGACGCGCACGACGGGGCCTCCGGCCAGTCCATCCCGGGCCGCTCTCCAGCCGGCGTTGCTCAGCATGGCGTCACGTGCCGCGGCCAGGCAGGCGAAGTTGGCCATGGTGGCGCCGGTGGTGAAGCCGACGCCGGAGGCGTGGGGCAGGTGGAGCAGATCGAGCAGCCATGTGCCGGCGATGTCCTCGGCCGCCGCATAGGCGGGTGAGACGGCCCGCATGACGCAGTTCTGGTCCCAGGCGGTGACCAGCCAGTCCGCGGCGACGGCGGCGGGGAGGCTGCCACCGACGACGAAGCCGTAGAAGCGGCCTCCAGGGAAGCCGGTCAGACCCGGCTCGCAGGCCGTGGCGAGCAAGTCGATCACATCGGCCGGAGGCGTGGGGTCGTCGGGCAAGGTGGTGCCCAGCGCGCGGACGATCTCCTCGGCCGGGGCACGAGCGGGGACTGGTCGGTCGGACAGTCCGGCCAGCCAGCGCACCGCGTGTTCGTACGCCCGGTGGAGCGCCATCTCGCGCGCGTCCATATCTCAGACTAGGGAGCGGGGCTGTCGGCACGCAAACCGGCACGTGGCGCAACAACGACGTCGGATGGATACCTCAGACGTTCACCTGCTGATTGTTGTCAGCGCACGCATGGGGGAGAGGCAGCAGTCCCACAGGAGTCATCGGCGACGCCTGGCACGACTGTTTGCCAGGGGCCAGACGGTACGGGTGTTTGCCGAACCAGACCTGGGCGGAGGCGGGCCCGCGGGGGCGGAAGCCGTCGAGGCTTCGTCACCCGCCCGCTCGAGTACACCCCGTGACGGGGATTCTCCGGGTACTCACCTGTCAGTTTCCCGCTGTTGTCCACCGACCACGCGCCGCGGATTGCTTCGGGAAGTACATAGCCGTTCGGGTCGTCGATGTACGTCGGGTCGATCTCGGCGACGCAGCCACCGGGATGCTCAGCGGCGGAGCCAACGGCGACGGGTGGGTGAGGAGTCTCAGCGAGCAGGACTGTCCCTCCCTCAAGTAAGGGGTGGGGGTAGGGCGTCATCGGCGTCTGGCGGCGTCTCACCTACTTCTGCGGAGGCGTCATCGATGGGACGCTGGCGGAGTCGGGTTTGTCAGGGATCAGCTCGGCACTCCCAGCTCCCGAGGTCCTGGGAGTTCCTGTACGCCGTGTGCTGCCGAGTCCTGAGAGTGAAGCCCAGGGGCCCGTCCGACGAGCGGTAGAGGACGTAATTTGGTGGCCACGTACTCCGCGGCGTCCCTAGGGTCGTGGAATGACACGCGACACTGTGGATCCGGCGACGATCACCCCCGAGATGGCTGCTCAGATCCGCAAGTGGCGGGTCGACGAGGACTTCTCCTGGCGTGCTGTGGCCCAGGCTGCGTCCGAGTTGTGGGGCTCCGAATGGGGCAGCAACCAGCTCTACGGCGAAGACCTCTGTGTAGCCGCGGCGAAGGTGCTGCGTGAAGACCCCTACCAGGACCCGTGGAACTGACGCCCGCCAGGTGGTTGCCCTCGGATCAGCAGCAGTCCACCGGGCCCACAGGACGCCGAGCATCGGGGATACCTCAATCCAGAAGCGCCGCAACACCGGGGGGATCATGAAGACCCGTACAGCAGCGTGCGCTGCCCTGCTCGCCATCGCCGCCCTCACCGGCTGCAGCAGCGACACCAACGCCGACCCGGCAGCCTGTAAGGCGGCACTCACCAAGGAAATGCAAGACGCCGTGGACAGCGGCAAGGAAGGCAGCCGGCCGGACGTGTGCGACGGCATCAGCGACAAGAAACTCGAAGAGATCGCCGGTGAAGTCGTCGGCAAGGAACTGGAGGACTCCCTCGGAGACATCGACGCCAGCCTCGACGACACCCTGGAAGACCTGGAGACCTCGGCACCCTGAGCTGTTGGAGGGGGCGCCCGTCGCTGGCAACCCGCGCAACGGGCGCGCTCTACCGCCGACACTGCGACTGGCTCCGAGCCCAGCGTCCGCCCTGCCGGCTGTGCGGCCAGAGCATTGGCTACGAGCTTGACGCCCGTCACCCGCCGTCGCCCACCCTCGACAACGAGCAGCCACTGTCCCGCGGCGATGGACCTCCTCGCCCCCTCCGCACACCGGCGCTGCAACTCCAGCCGCGGCAACCGGACCGTGCCGCGTACGCCCCAGCGCACGTCACGGATGTGGTGATGCGGGGGATCTGAGCCCGCAGCTTCCCGAGCCTCCAACCGGGCGACAGGCTCCCGCTCACGCTCGCGTAGATCTTCTTCCCGAACCCTGCGTTGCTTCCCGCTGCGAATCGCCGCTGGCAGCGAGTGGACCACCACCGGGAACACGCTGTGCCTGATGGCCGACCGTCTCTTCCTCGCCCCGGCTCACGTGACCGCGGCCGCGGCACGCCGCGCGAGACCACCTGACGCTGCCGGTCCGGGCGGTGCGCGGCGTGCGCTCCGCGGCCCTGTGCCGCAGGCCTGGGACGGCTGGCCACTGTGCGGCCGGTGTCACGGATTCCGTACGTGCGTGTTCCTCCAGGCGACCAGCGCGGCGTGGACGCGCCGGCCAGTACCCAGATCGTTCTGGGTCGGGTGGGCGGCCAGGTCGCTCGCAGATGAGCTGCTGCAGGCCTACGGAATCCCGCGACTGCCGCCAGACCAGGGACATTCCCCTGCCCCACGGGAACGGCCTAATTCTGCAACGCCGCTGCGGCTGCTCATGCCATTCGAGGAGCCGGAACGCCCCGTGACCCACATCGCGCCCGTCCGACCGCTGTAACGCCGCCTCTGAGCCCCCTCTCACCCGAGGCCGCACGCCTCGAGCGGGAGGGGTCTGCAAGACCCCGCCCCGGTGTCCACGCCCCTGGACAGGTCGAGCACCGGAGCGCGGCGGCACGTCCGCGTCAAGAGACCGACCGGCTTTGACCGTAGTCGGTCCGAGCAAGGAAAGGAGGCAGTCATGAGCAGCACTCTGGGAACCGTTGCGACTTGGCCGCCCCAGCCGAAGCCCGACGATGACCCGCCCACCCCGCAGCCCAACGACTAGGAGCAGCAGGCCATGGCCACCAGCTACAGGTACCGCCCGCCGACACGGCGCGAGCTGGATGAGGACTGGCGCTTGAACCGCGTTCGGGGGCGGAGGTACTGCGAGGTACACCGCGATCAGCAGATGATGCGTCTCGCGCCCGGGCTAGACCTGTGCCCGCTGCCTCACGATGAGGGCGAATCTCCGAGCTGAGAGCCATCCCCGCTGTCGGCAGCGTCGCCGAACGCGCCGGTAGCGGGATGCATGGCGGTCGCCCCCGTCACCCCCGTCGAGGGCGTCCGCCCACAGAGCGTCCGCCCGTCCCCGAGCACCCCAGGCACAACGGGGACGGGCGGGTGCCGGCCTTCCCCGAACGCCACGCACGCCGCCGCCGTGCGGCACGATGTCCGCTCAACACATGCCATGGGGCTCGCTGATCCGATTCCTCAGCCTGACCCGGGAGGCGCCGGTGAGTACGAAAAGGACGCGAGGGTAGATGGGGTACCAGCGCAGCCACGCCGGACCGGCGGAAGGCAGCCTGTGGCGGCCGACGGGTTGGGCTTCATACCGGAACAGTCTGCAGCGACAACGGACGCCGCCGGGTCAGTCAGCCCCCGTACGCCGGGCGATGGTGCCGCTGAGGTTCGGGGCTCCTCAAACCGGCTGCTGCGTACAGGGGCGATGAGCACAGGCGCATTCACCGCCGGGTTCCACTTCCTGGAAGGCCCTGTGAGGC
The DNA here is from genome assembly GCF_036173045.1 of Streptomyces sp. NBC_00299. Taxonomy (GTDB): domain Bacteria; phylum Actinomycetota; class Actinomycetes; order Streptomycetales; family Streptomycetaceae; genus Streptomyces; species Streptomyces machairae. The sequence goes on along the minus strand of NZ_CP108039.1, from coordinate 135,877 downwards.
TGCAACGGGCCTGCCCGTCATGCTGAGGGCGTCTCGTAGGTCAGGCCGCGTACCCTCGGCTACGTGTCTCGCCATTCGAAGAAGCCTCGCCGGCTGGTCGCCAACGGGCGCGTGTACATGTGGACGATGCGCCATAGCCACCGAAGGGACGCCGACGGCCGGTCCGTGGACTGCCGCCAAATCCTGACCCTGTCTCCGCAACCGGCCGGCACCGGCGGCCCGCTGCGCATTCTCTTTGCCGCCGGTCCCGGCCGGTACGTCCCGGGCGGCGCCCCCTTCGGCTCCGGGGACGTGGGCTTCATCCGGGGTGTAGACCTGAACCTGAACGAGCCGGGCGCCGTCCGGGCTCTGCTCGACGTGGCGTTGGCCGGTGCCTGGCAGCCAGGGGAGCGGCGGGCGGTGGAGGTCGACGGCTGGTGCCTGCTGGAGCCGGCGGCATCCGCGCGAGCTGGGGACACCAGCCCCGAGGGCCCGTAGAGGTGGCTCCTCTTCGCCTGACTTCGTTGATCCTGCGACGAGCCCACCTGTCCATCCGACAGGTCATGTGACTCGGTGGGTTGCTGCGTGAGATGAGGCCGGGGTGGTGAAGGTTCGAGTGCTGCAGGCCGTGGCTGCGGACGACACGACCTGCGGTACAGGTCAGTCCGCCGCAGACTCGGCCTCTGGCAGCGCCGGATGGTCGGTCGGGTAGAGCCCGGCAGCGAAGCCGTACACCACATCGCCTCCGCGTGGCAGTTGCGCGTAGTCGTTGGCAAGCTCCAACACCCGCGCCCAGAACTCGCGGGCCTGCTCCCGCGGGATCCGCACATGCCGCACGATCGAGGAGAGCTGATCCGCCTGATGTGCGGAGGCCGACTCGGCCGCGGCCGTGGCGAGATCGTTGTTGCAGTAGGGCCCCTCGGCCCCGTCTGTGGGGCTGACCGTGCCGACGCGGAAGATGCGCGCGGTGCGGCCGTAGTAGCGCTCCTCAATGGCCCGCACCCGGCGGGTCCGCACGACTTTCAGCAGCTGGGCATCCACCAGGACGCTCACGTGGTGCGCGACCGTGCTCTTGGGGCGGCCGAGTGCAGCGGCCAGTTCGCTCACCGTTGCGGCGCGTTCGAGGAGCAGCTCAAGGACGGCGTTGCGCAGTGGGTTGGCCAGCGCGCGAAGCTGGGCCGGGGCTGTCACATCTGTGACGTCGGAGAGGTCGTAGTCGGGGAGATGGGGATTGTTCGACACTCTTCGATTATTCTAAACTTCCGGATCATTCGCTACCCACAAGCAAGGGGTTTGGGCATGACAGCGGTCGTACTGTTCCATCACTCGCAGGGGCTGACGCCCGGAGTCGCCGCTTTCGCCGACGAACTCCGCGCGGTCGGCCACACCGTCCACACGCCCGACCTCTTCGACGGACGCACCTTCGACTCCCTCGAAGAGGGCCAGGGCTACGTCGAGCAGCTCGGCTTCGGCGAGATGACCGAGCGCGGCGTCCGCGCGGCCGAACTCCTGCCGCAGGACGCCGTTTACGCCGGCTTCTCACTCGGTGTGCTGCCCGCCCAGAAGCTGGCGCAGACGCGGGCGGGCGCGCGGGGTGCACTCCTGTTCCACGCCTGCATCCCCGTGTCGGAGTTCGGCGCGGCATGGCCTGACGGCGTGCCGGTGCAGGTGCATGCGAAGGAAGCCGATCCGTTCTTCGCCGAGGACATCGACGCCGCCCGCGCGCTCGTCTCCGACTGCGCTGATGCGGAGATGTTCCTGTACCCCGGCGACCAGCACCTCTTCGCGGACAATTCGCTGCCGTCCTACGACCCGGACGCTGCCAAGCTCTTGACCCAGCGGGCGATCGAGTTCCTCGGCTCGCGCTAGGTTGTTGGCGGGTCACGCGCAAAGCCAGAGGTGCAGAGCTGCGACGGTCAAGGTGCCGTAAGAGACATACGCCCTCTTGTCGAATCGCGTGGCCACTGCCCGGTTCGCCTTCAATCGGTTGATCAGCCGCTCAACTTCGTTTCTGCGGCCGTAGCGTGCCGCATCGAAGCCGGTGGGCCTGCCGCCGCTGCTGCCATGGCGCAGGCGGTGGGCCCGCTGATCACGGCGCTCGGGGATGGTGTGCTTGATCTGCCGACGCCGCAGATAACGGCGGTTGCGGCGTGACGAGTACGCTTTGTCGCCACTGAGATGGTCCGGCCGGGTGCGGGGACGGCCGCCGTCCAGCCGAGGCACGCGAAGGCGGACCAGCATGGCAAGAGGCCGAAGACCGCCCTCACCTGCCAAGGGAATCTTTGTTGTCGGGCCCCCGCGCGAACGGCCCAGCGCCTCATCGGGGCGGTGCTGAGCGGGCCGGGTGCGCTTGCCCGTTTTCCGCGGCGCCTGCTTGCGTGCGCCAGCGGCGTGTTGATGAGCACGGCACACTGTTGGAGTCCACACTCACCGGACCAGTCGATCCGGCCATCCGCGTCGGCACCGGCCTGGCCGGCCCGGACGATCCTCTCCCAAGTGCCATCCGCGGACCACCGCCAGTGCCGGTCGTAACAGGTCTGCCAGCTCCCGAACCTCCTTGGAAGGTCCCTCCACGGGATGCCGGTCCGTATGCGGAACAAGATCCCATTGATGATCTTCCGGTGTTCCTTCCAGCGTCCGCCCCGACCGGTGCTCTTCGGCAAGTCCGGCTCCAGCTGGGCCCATTCAAAATCAGTCACATCATCTCGCTCACGCAGTGCTGAACGATCGGCGGTCCAGCTCGTCACTGACCTATCGGACAGGCCCTAGGTGTATTGACCTGAAGCGTTGTTCACACGGCTGATGGGTGGCTGTCCGCCGAGTGCGGTGTGGCAGCGGTGGTGGTTATAGGTGTGAAGAAAGTCTGTGAGGGCTTCGGTCCGCTCTTGGTTGGTGGTGTAGGGCCGCAGGTAGGCCCATTCGTCGAGCAGGGTGCGATTGAAGCGTTCGACTTTGCCGTTGGTCTGCGGCCGGTAGATGCGGGTGAGCTTGCCGGTCGCGCCGAGGTCGGCCAGGGCCTGGCGCCAGGCGAAGCTCTTGCGGTAGGGCCAGGCGTTGTCGGTCAGGACCCGCTCGATGCGGTCGATGCCGCAAGTGGCGAAGAAGGCAGCGGCCCGGCGGAGGAAGGCGGCGCAGGTGGCGGCCTTCTCGTCCGGGTGGATCTCGCTGTAGGCGAGGCGACTGTGGTCGTCGACGGCGGAGTGGACGTAGTCGAAGCCCACGCTGCTGCGCCGGGCTCGGCCGGCCTGTCGGCCCAGGACTTTGTGGCCGCCGCCGTCGGGGATGCGGCCGAGCTTCTTGACGTCGACGTGGACCAGTTCGCCGGGCCGGTCGCGTTCATAGCGGCGGATGGGCCGGCCGGTGGGTCGGTCCAGGAAGGCCAGGCGGTTCAGGCCGTGCCGGGTGAGGATGCGGTGCACGGTGGAGGCGGGCAGGCCCAGGATCGGTCCGATACGTGCCGGGCCCAGCTTGCGGTCCTGTCGCAGCCTGCAGACATGCGCCTCGATGGCGACTGCGGTCCGGTGCGGTGTCCTGCGGGGACGGCTGGAACGGTCGGTGAGTCCGCTCTCGCCCTCGGACCGCCAGCGCCGGATCCACTTGTGGGCTGTGGGACGGGAGATGCCCATCTCCGCGGCGACGTGCGCGACGGGACGGCCGGAACGGACGCGTTCGACGAGCAGTCGCCTGCCATGAACGGTCAGCCGGGCATTACGGTGGGACACGAAGGCCTCCGTGCGGTGAAGATTTCGACACCTCCACCACACACGGGGGCCTTCGCCACGATCAAGACCGGCCGCGTCAACAACGCTCGTGATCAATACACCTAGGGCCTGTCTCTAGTTGTGATTAAGTGGCTTGGGGTGGGGACCGGTGCGATAAGGCTGTGGTGTGACGCGTGCGCAACTCACTGACAGTGAGTGGGAGTTCATCGGGCCGTTCCTGCCGGTCGGCAGGTTCGGCCCGTACCCCGAACGTCTGCGTGAGCAGTTCGAGGGGGTGATCTGGCGGTTCCGCACCGGCAGCCAGTGGAGAGAGATGCCCGAACGGTTCGGCGCCTGGCAGACCGTCTACAACCGCTTCATGCGATGGCGGGACGCGGGCGTCTTCCAGACCTTGCTGGACGAAGCGATCGCCGAGGCCGCCCGCAGGGACGAGATCGACATGTCCCTGGTCAGCGTGGACTCCACCACCACGCGGGCCCATCACGACGCCGCCGGCATGCGGGTCAGCGAACAGACCCTGGCCGCACTCGAGGAGGCGGCCCTGCAAAAGGGGGAGCGTCAGAGGGGCAAGGCGGGCAGGACGGTGAAAGCGATCCGGTCCGCGCCGAACGCCAACGCATCCGATTACGACGGCGGGCCCGGCTGAAGGCCGCTCTGCTCGGACGGTCGCGCGGCGGCCTGACCAGCAAGATCCACCTGGCTGCCGACCGGCGCTGCCGGCCGATGGCCCTCCTTCTGACCGCCGGGCAGGCCGCCGACAGTCCCCAGTTCATCCCGGTCCTGAGCAAGGTCCGGGTCCGTCTGCCCGTCGGCCGTCCCCGCACCCGGCCGGATGCCGCGGCCGGCGACAAGGCTTACTCCTCGCGCGCCATCCGCGCCCACCTGCGCAAACGCCGCATCAAGGCAGTCATCCCGGAGAAGAAGGACCAGGCCGCCAACCGCAGGAAGAAAGGCAGCCGTGGCGGCAGGCCCGTCACCCACGACACCGATCTCTACCGCGACCGCAACACGGTCGAGCGGGCCATCAACAGGATGAAGGACTGGCCAGGCATCGCGACCCGCTACGACAAGACACCCGAGAGCTACCTCGCCGGACTCCACCTCCGCGCAGCGACCATCTGGATCAGCAGCCTCCTCAAACCCCAATGATCACAACTAGAGACAGCCCCTAGTAGGGCTTGGTCATCTTCACTTGTGCATGCGTGTCTCATGCTCCATGAGCATCGTTGGAATTGGTGTGACACCTGAGGAGATGGCCTCGGTCCGGGAGGACTTGGAGGCGTTCGAGGCGGAGTTGTTCGACGGATTCTTCCGTGCGGATCAGCGTCGGTGGGGGCAGGCGTATGTGCGCGGGCTGCTGCTGCGGGCAGCGCAAGTCGGTGGAGCCGATGGCCGCCCGCTTGGGTGAGGACGGCAACCGGCAGGCGCTGACTCTCCGTCCTTCCTGTCCTTCCCGTCCTTGGTGTCCTCGTCGACACGCGGCCGAGCAGCGGGAGGCACGCGCCCCCTACGCCAACCACATCCAGACGCTGAGCCTGCGGAACGCCGAACTCGAAGCGGAGAACGCCACCCTGCGCGAAGCTCTAAGCCAGGGCGGCACCGTGGCCTCCCTCCCTGTGACGCGTTGAATGCTGCCGGAAAGACTGCCGCAACCAGGGCCTGTCACCTGTCTTACTCCGGCTCGCCCGCCCGCCCCGGCAGCAGCGCAGGGGTCGGCCACAGGGGCGGCGAGTATCGGTTCCGGCAGTGTCCACGTCACAGCCCATGCCTTCCACCCAGCCCGCCCGTCGGCAAACCGAGTGCGTACGCACCCGACTACCTGCCCGGCCACGGGAGGTCAGCGCACTACAACACCCCGCCGGGGGCTGTGTGCTGAGCTCCTGGCGCACGTCCAGGCAGCGCAGCCGGACACCAGGCTGCCCGGACCCGTGTCGACCGGTCTGATGTCGCGGCCGCCCACTGTCCGCAACGGATCTCACCGAACCCGGCGGTGCCGCCGGTACGGCCGAAAGATCTGAACCATTGCCGGGAATTCAGGCCGCGACGAGCTCCTGCTCGCGGTCCGGCGTCTTGACCTTGGGCTTCTTGTTCGGCAGCGAGAGCCGGAAGACCTTGTGCCACGCGGAGAACACCTGCTTGGGCAGCGGGCCGGTGACGTACTCCAGCTCGTACTTCTCGAACAGCGCGCGCACCTTCACCGCGACCTCGGCGTACCGGTTGCTCGGCAGGTCCGGGAACAGATGGTGCTCGATCTGGTGGGACAGGTTGCCGGTCATGAAGTGCATGGCCCTGCTGCCGCTGATGTTCGCCGAGCCCATCATCTGGCGCAGGTACCACTGGCCCCGCGTCTCGCCCTTGATCGACCGGCGCTCGAAGACCTGCACGCCCTCGGGGAAGTGCCCGCACATGATCACCGAGTGGGTCCAAATGTTGCGGACCAGGTTGGCGGTGAACGTGGCGGCGAGCGTGGTGAGGAACGACGGCCCCGACAGCAGCGGGTGGATCACGTAGTCCTTGAGCACCTGCTTGCGGATCTTGCGGCCCACGTCCTTGGCCCGCGCGCGGAACTCCGGGTTCTTGCGGCGGCGCTTGTGCAGGTTCTTGCCGAGTTCCAGGTCGTACGCCGCGATGCCGTACTCGAAGAAGCAGGCGTTGATGAAGTTCCACAGCGGCTGCCCGAGGTGGAACGGGTGCCACTTCTGGTCCTCGTCGACGCGCATGATGCCGTAGCCGAGGTCGTTGTCCTTGCCGATCACGTTGGTGTACGTGTGGTGCAGCTCGTTGTGCGAGTGCTTCCACTGGTCGGCCGGCGAGACGTGATCCCAGTCCCAGGTGGTGGAGTGGATCTTCGGGTCTCGCATCCAGTCCCACTGGCCGTGCAGGATGTTGTGGCCGATCTCCATGTTGTCCATGATCTTCGCCACGGACAGCCCGGCGGTGCCGATCAGCCACGCGGGCGGGAAGAACGAGAACAGCAGCACGCCCCTGCTGACCAGCTCGAGCTTGCGCTGCGCCGAGATGACCCTACGGATGTAGGCGGCGTCTTTCTCGCCGCGGCTGGCGATCACCTCGTCGCGGATCGCGTCCAGCTCGCGGCCAAGCTCCTCGATCTGCTCCGCGGTCAGGTGGGCGGTGGGGTCGATGGCGGTCAAGGTGCTCCTACCGTTCGATGTCGCAGGGGCCCGCCGCGGCGGACACGCAGGTCTGGATGAGGACGCCCGGCTCGGCCTCGGTGATCTCGCCCGTGCGCAGGTCGCGGACGGCGCCCGCCTTGAGCGGCGTGATGCAGCCGAAGCAGATGCCCATGCGGCACCCGGAGGGCATGAGCACGCCGGCCTCCTCGCCGATGTCCAGCAACGGCGTGGCGCCGTCCGCGTCGACGGTCTTGCCGGTGGCGCTGAACGTGACCTCGCCGCCGTCGCCGGCGACGACGATGCTGGGGCGGAAGCGTTCGGTGTGCAGGCGCTCTTGTACGCCGTGCTCGGTCCAGTGCTCTTCGGCGGCGTCGAGCAGGCCCGCGGGTCCGCAAGCCCAGGTCTCGCGCTCGGCCCAGTCGGGCACGAGTTCGTCGAGACGGGAGATGTCGAGCATGCCGTCTGTGTCGGTGTGCACCTCGGTGAGCCGCAGCTTCTTGTCCGCGACCAGGTCGTGCAGTTCGTTGCGGAAGATCACGTCTTGCGGCTGTGGCGCGCAGTGAACCATGACGACATCGTCGAACTCGATGTCGCGCAGCATGCCCATCACGGGCGTGATGCCGCTGCCGGCCGTCAGGTAGAGCACCTTGGCGGGCTTGGCCTGCGGCAGCACGAAGTCACCGGTCGGCTGGTCGAGCTGGATCAGGGTGCCCGGTTTGGCCCTGCGGACCAGGTGGTTGCTGACCTTGCCGTCCGGGATCGCCTTCACGGTGATCGTGACGCGGCCGTCCTGGCGGTTTGTCGGCGAGGTGATGGAGTAGGCACGCCACAGGCGCACCCCGTCGACGTCGACCCCGACCCGCACGTACTGACCGGCTGTGTGGCCGCGCCAGCCCCGTCCCGGCCTGATCACGAGGGTCGCGGCGTCACCCGTCTCGGGGTGCACGGCCTCGATGCGCCCACGCAGGTCAGCGCCCGCACGCAGCGGGCTGACCAGGTCGAGGTAGTCCGATGGCAGCAGCGGCGTCGTGACCATCTCCAGCAGTTTCCACGCCCTGCTGCGGAGGGCTGTACTCGTCATGACTTCAGCTTGCTGCGCCTGAAGGCGTAAAGTCCTGACCGAAGGACGTAAATCTGGTCGGCTGAATTGTTCGCAGGGAACAAAAACGTGAGCCATGCAATCCGGAGGGCCAGCGAGCTGGCCCTGGATGAGACGACGGTCACTGCGCTTCGGGCCGCGCTGAAGACCACCGCCGACGAGGTCGTCCAGGCGATCATCGACGAGGTCCCTTCCTACGCCAACGCCCTCTCGGGCCACATGGGCGCCACCATCCGCCGAGCCGTCCGTACCGCCCTGGGGCACTACCTGGACCTCGCGAGCGGGAACGCCACGAGCGGCGACGGCGGCGACGCGGCCTACGAGCTGGGCCGCGGCGAGGTCCGCGACGGCCGTTCGATGGACGCCCTGCTCAGCGCCTACCGCGTCGGCGCCCGCGTGGCCTGGCGATGCCTGGCAGCAGGGGCCGTACCCGCAGGTCTGCCCGCCGCCGAGGTCGCCAAGTTCGCCGAGCTGACCTTCGCCTACATCGACGAGCTCTCCGCCGCGAGCGCCGCGGGCCACGCCGACGAACTGGCCGCCCGGGGCAGGGATCACGAGCGCCACCTGGAGCACCTGGCTCGCGACCTCCTCGCCAGTGCGAGCCCGGACGTGCTGCTGGTGTCTGCTCAAAGGGCCGGGTGGCAGCCTCCGGTCTCGCTGACCGCGGTCCTGCTGCCCGCCGCCCAGGCCCGGCCTGCCTACCGCGCGCTCGACCCGAGCACCCTCGTCCTCGACGATCTGCCGGACGCCACCGGTGTGCTGCTCGTCCCCGATGCCGACCGATCGCATCTCTTGCGGCAGCTGACCGAGCGCACCGCCGTGGTCGGCCCGGCCCGGCCGTGGACTCGTGCGTCCGCCTCGTACGCACGAGCCGTACGCGCGCGCTCCCTCTCCTCTGATATTCGCGACACCGAGGACCACCTGCCCGAGCTGGTGCTGAGCGCCGACGTGGACGCGTTCGCAGACCTGCGTACACGGGCCCTCGCACCGTTGCGGACCTTGCCTGTCGCGACCGCACGGCGGCTGGAGGAGACGTTGCGGGAGTGGCTGCTGCACCAGGGCAGGCGGGACGAGGTGGCGGCGGCGTTGTTCGTCCATCCCCAGACAGTCCGGTACCGGATGTCGCAGCTGCGGGAGCTGTTTCCGGATCTCGCATCACCACACCGGGTCCTTGAGCTGACGCTGGCGGTCGGTCTTCGGGCCGGCTGACGCGTACGTCGACCATCCACGACCGCGTCCGCGAGCGGTCCAGGAATCGTGCCTCATGTCGGTGCCATCAGCCGGCTCATGCGGCCCGGGTAAGAGCGGGATGAGCCGGCTGAGACGGGGGGATGTGAAGACGGGACCAGGCCTCGGGAAGCCCGTCGGGGGCGCTGTCTCTGAGAAGCGCGGTGGCGGATGCGGCTCGACTGGATCCGGCGGACGATGCGCACCGGCCCGCTCGTCGACGCGCTCATCGAGCATCTGGTCGGTGATCTGGGCCGCTATGCCCTGGACAACGGCTCTCGGGTCGTCGTGGAGGGCGCTGTCCTGGCACGAGCTGACCCACGGGCGCGCGGCGGGCTGCAGCTGGGTGACCGGCGGGGCGGCCAGGCCGGGTCACCAGGGGCGGCGTTCGGTGATCCTCTTCAGCGCTGCCCGGCCGTGGGCCGCGGGACCTGCGAAATCCGCATGACAGACCACGGCGGCAAGAGCCGGGGGAGGGACAGGAGCCGGGGCCCGGGCGCCGCGTACGCCGGCGCCCTCCACCACCACGATGGTGGCCCGTCAAGCGAGGACCTCTCAGTCTTCGGTGACGCGGATGATCGTTTTGCCGGGGGTGCGCTTGCCGGGCGTGAACGCGGAGGCTGCCTCGGTGAGCGGGCGGACGGCGCCGATGATCGGCTTGAGGCAGCCGTCCCTCAGCCGTTGGGCGAGGTCGGCCAGGCGGGCCCGGTCGGGTTCGACGACGAAGAAGACGGCTCGTCCGTCGTGGGGGTGGACGGTGACCGGTTCGGCGATGGTGACCAGGGTGCCGCCGGGGCGGACCAGTGCGGTGGAGCGTTCGAGGATCTCGCCTCCGATCACGTCGAACACCACGTCGACCTCGCCGATGTCGTCGAGTTTCTCGGTCTGGAGGTCGATGAAGGCGTCCGCGCCCAGGCCGAGGGCGGTATCGCGGTCGCGGGCCCGGCCGGTGCCGATCACCCGGGCGCCGGCCTCGCGGGCCAGCTGCACGGCGATGGAGCCGACGCCGCCCGCGGCGCCGTGGATGAGCACGCTCTGGCCGGTGGTCAGGTGGGCGTGGTCGAACAGGGCCTGCCAGGCGGTGAGCCCGGAGATCGGCAGCGCGGCGGCCGTGACGTGGTCGACATCGGCCGGGAGCGGGGCGAGGTTGCGGGCCTCGACCGCCGTGTACTGGGCCAGCGAGCCGTTGCGGGTCCAGTCGGACAGACCGAACACGCGCTGTCCGACGGTGAGGCCGGTGGTGCCGTAGCCGAGCTCGGTGACCACGCCGGACAGTTCGTGGCCGGGCACGCTCGGGGTGCGGTCACGGCCGGCCCGGTCGGTCCAGGTGCTGGGCCAGTCCAGCTCGCCGGGGGTGAATCCGGCGGCGTGGACCTCCACGATCACGTCGTTCTCGGCGGCGTGCGGGTGGGGCAGCTCGGAGAGGATCAGGCCGCTGACGCCGGCGTCACGGTCCTTGACGGTGATGGCTTGCATGAGGGGTTCCTCTGAGTAGGGGGACGGGTTGGGGAGCGGGCATCGCGCCTGGCGGGCGCGGGCATCGGCCCACAGAGGGCCGATAGGCCGACCGCCGCTGTGAGCAGTCCCAGCGCCGTCCGCCCGTGTCCGCCACCGCACACAGCGGCGGACGAAGGACGGCTGACAGGTGCTGTGGTGATCACGTTTCCGACCCTAGGACGGAAGCAGCCCAGACGACTGGGCCACTTGCATCCACTTCCAGTGGGCCATTGAGTTGGGGCCGGTTGACGGTGTCGGGCAGGCGGTCGTGGATGAGGTCCTCAGAACCCATCCTGAACCGGCCCTCCGGGCCCTCCGAAGCAGTGCCGCTCCGCCGACCTGATCGGCTGCAGCGTGATGGGATTTCTCGTTGCTCCGCAGCGCGGCCGATGAGTTTGTGGCTCCCGGCCGGTCCAAGCTCATGACACCTAGGAAGGGACACCGCCATGTCGGAGCTTATCGTCGACTTCATCACCTCCCTCGATGGCTACGCATCGGGAGAGGGATGGCCCGGGTTCTGGGGCCTCGAGGGCCCGGAGTACCTCGCGTGGCTCGGTGAGCAGCCCGAGGTCACCTACCTGATGGGAGCGAACACCTACCGCCTGATGTCGGGCTTCGCCAAAGGCGAGGTCCCGGATGGCCAAGACGAGTTCAGGCCCGAAGAAGAGGCGTCCGTCGACGAGCTCACGCAAGCGTCCAAGGTGGTGTTCTCCTCCTCACTCGAGGAGCCACTGACCTGGGCCAACTCCACGCTCGTCCGCGACGACGCCGTCGAGGCGGTCCGCGCCATGAAGTCGAATGGCTCGGGGCTCCTCAGCACGATCGGCAGCCTCAGCCTGTGCCGGTCCCTGCTACGAGCCGGACTCGTCGACCGCTTCCGGGTCGTGATGTTCCCGGTGATCACCGGGGCCACGGGCGAAGAACGCATCTACGACGGCTATCCGGACGTTGCCCTCGAGATGATCGAGCACCGCACCTTCGACGGCCGCATCCAGCTGGTCGAGTACAAGTCCCGCGTGCTCGAGCACCCCCCGCTCGGCGTCCCTGCGTGACGTCGCCCCGTCCGCCGGTCTGGACGGCCGCCAGGCCGGCGCCTACGGGCGCGGAGCAAGAGGATGGGTTCTTAGTGGCCGGGCTCGTACGTCACCGTCTCCTGGAGACAGTCGGCCCCCGCGCCTTCCAGGGCGGCGAGCTCGACGTCGTCGACGGCCAGGCCCCAGCGGGGCTTGGTGCCCACCCACTCTCCGACATACCGGCAGTGCACCTCGGCGCCGGGCGGCATCCACTGTGCGGGGGGCCTGGTCGGCCTTGCTGCGGTTGGAGCGTGCGGTGACCGCGACGAGCGAGGCCTCGGCGCCCTGGTCGTTGACGTACGCCTCGCGCCGCTGCGGGTCCACGCCGAGGCGCCGCTGTCCCACGCTTCGGCGAGCGGCACCATATCGTCGATGTCGAGACTGCCGGCCGACGTCACGACGCTGGCGTCGTAGTACGACCACCAGCTCCCGCCGGTCAGACGGCATCCGGCGCCCACGGTGGGCGGGTCGACCGCCTCATGGAGGAGGACCTCGGCGCGGGTGTTGCAGCCGTGGGCAGGATCGTCGCCGGTGTTCCAGTGACGGAACTTGTTCCGGACGTATCCGTTGCGGCACTCGGTTGCCACCTGAAGGCCGGCAACGGCGTCGGCCAGCGGCAGTGTCTCGGCGGCGTGGGCGAGTGCGGGAGCGACGACGGGCAGGATCACGAGGGCGGCGGCAGCAAGACCGCGCAGAACAGCGTTGACCATGCGTTGTTGATAGCCGGATTCCAGCGGGCGTGATCAGCGGTTCCACGAGGGCGCCGCCCGTGTGAGCGGAAAGCTCATACCGGAGAAGCGAATCGGCCCGCCTGCCTTCGGCTGCCCTGCGGCCGACCATGGAGTCGGCATCCGACAGCCCGCGCCACTGCAGCAGGAGGTACCGAGTTGCGGCTCGGGCGACTCCCCGGTGGGTCGGTTTGCAGTTTCCCGGTACCGCGTTTGCGGGCGGGCGGCGATTGCCCCGGATGGCCGGTCCTCTAGCGTGGGCCCAGTCGCCGAAGCGGCCGGCGTGACCGGCCTGGAACTAGGAGTGCAACGACTTGAGTGGCAGGCGTTTTTGGTCCGTGACAGGTGTCATGGCGATGACAGGAGGTTTGCTCCTCACCTCAGCCACGACCGCCTCGGCTGACTATGTGAGGGACCAGCAGTGGGTCTTGGAGGCCTTCGCGGCCGAAGACGTGTGGTCCGTTTCCCAAGGTGAGGGCGTCACCGTTGCGGTGGTCGACTCCGGGGTCGACACCAGTCACCCCGACCTGACGGGCCAGGTCTTGGAAGGCAAGGACTTCACTGGCGGAGGCAACGCGCACGAAGACCTCATGGGGCACGGGACAGCGATGGCCAGCATCATCGCTGCGCATGGCCACGGCGCGGGAAACGCCTCCGGCATGATGGGCCTGGCACCGAAGGCGAAGATCCTGCCGCTGCGGGCCCTCCAGACGGAGAAGGACCCGATGCATGACGAGACCTGGGCCGCAGCGGTCCGCTACGCCGTGGACCAGGGCGCGAAGGTCATCAACATGTCCTTCGGCAACGACGGTGGCAAGACCTTGAGCGACGGTCGCGCAGCGATCGCGTACGCACAAGCCCACGATGTGGTGGTCGTTGCGGGCTCAGGCAACGACGGATCCATAGCCGTCGACGAGCCCGCTGTGCTGCCTGGCGTGATCTCCGTGGGAGCACACGACAAGAAGGGCAATCTATGGGAGGGCTCAAACACCGGTGAGGGCCTGGACCTTGTGGCTCCCGGGGCTGAGATCCTCGGCGCGGATATGAACATGTCGCAGCAGTACGCCTTGACCAACGGCACATCGGATGCCACGGCCTACGTCTCGGCCGCTGCCGCGCTGGTCCGCTCCAAGTACCCCGACCTCAGTGCAGGCCAAGTGATCAATCGGCTCATCAAGTCGGCCACCTTCGCACACCACAAGGGGCTGAAGGCGCCCGACGAGGAATACGGCTACGGCATCGTCCGTCCCTACTCGGCGCTCACGATGGACATCCCCGCCGGTCCCAAGGAAAACCCTCTCGGACACCTGACCATGGCCAGCCCACCGTCCCATGACACGGCCAAGGAGACGGACACCGCGACGCGGGCGAGTTCCCGCAACCTCCTCATCGTGGCTGGTATCGCGGCTGTGGTCATCGTGGGCATCGTCGTCTGGCTGGTCATCCGCAGTCGCCGCGGCTCAGGAAGCGGCCCCGGTCCCGGCGGCGGCATGGCCCCCCACAGCACCGTCTACCCGCCCCAGCCGCCGGCGGGCTACCAGTACTACCCCAACGGTGCTCCTCAGCACGGCTACGCGCCCCCTGCCGGCCAGACCCCACCGCAGCCCCATCCCTACACCCAACAGCCCCCGCACCAAGGGCAGTAGACCCAGCCACCCTGGCGTGCGGCTCCCTCCTAGTGGCCGCACCCTTCCAGCAAGTCGTGTGAGCCGGTCACCCGTTTTCGGCTGGCTGGTCCACCGCGTCGAGCAGCGCATCCGCCAGCTCTTCGTGACGCTGCCCCACGCTCCGTGACGGGCTGGACAGCACGATCCCCCCTCGCGCAAGGGCCTGCACCGGGGGATCGGCGGCGGTGCACCTGGCTCTGGTGGCTACTCTCGTCTCTTCATCGATCTTGACTGCAGGGGAGCAGACTGTGCGCAATGCCGCCGTGACGCCCGAGGGCGACCAGATCCGCTGGGTTGAGCTGCCGGGGGAGGAGCCATCACGCGTCTACGTGCATGGTTTGGGCGCCACTTCGCCTGCCTACTTCACGGAGGTTGCGGTCCATCCCCTGCTGGCCGGCCGCCGTTCGCTGCTGATCGACCTGCTCGGTCACGGCATCAGCGACCGGCCGGCAGGTTTCGATTACACCCTGGAATCCCACGCGGATGCACTCGCCGTGGCCCTGACCTCCGCGGGCGTCACCGGCGCGGATCTGATCGCGCACAGTATGGGAGGCTCGGTGGCCATCGTCCTGGCCGCCCGGCATCCACGCTTGGTCTCCCGCTTGGTACTGGTCGACGCCAACCTCGACCCGATCCCGCGCCTGCCCGCCTCTTCAGGCAGCAGCGGCATCGCCGCGTATTCCGAGCAGGAATTTCTGACGGACGGCTGGGAAGAGGTCCGCGACCGGGTCGGCTCGCACTGGTGGTCCACGATGCGCCTGGCCGGCCGTGAGGCCCTGCATCGCAGCGCGGTCCACCTCACCCGCGGCACCGTCCCCACCATGCGTGAGCTTCTGCTGGACCTGAAGATTCCCCGCACCTACCTGCTGCCCGAGGCCGACGGCCCGCTCCCGGGCACCGACGCACTCGCCGAGGCTGGGGTGTCCGTAGTCGCGATCCCGGACTGTGGACACAACATCATGCTGGACAACCCGGAAGCCTTTGCCCGCGCCAGTGCGGTGGCGCTCGCGGACCGAGACCAGGAATAGCCGGGCCGCGCGCCCTATCAGAGCGTGACGTGGAGACGGCCGCACAGGTTCCTCGTGTGTGATGGCGAAGGAATGTGCCCGTGCGGCCTTGTCCCATCCTGCCGTCACGGGCATCTCCCGCGCGCATCTTGGCGCTTTGATCGAGGAGTTGGCCGATCCATGGCCCGCGCGGTGTGAGTCCGCGCTGCATGAGCGGCGAGGCGGGAAGCGCAAGCAGCAGCCGGTCGCAGGGCCGAAGCACGACCTGGTCTTCATCGATCGGGTACTGGTCACCACCCTGGTCCACCTGCGTCACCAGATCCCGCACGCCGCTCTCGCGGAGTTGTACGGCCTCGAGCGGTCCACCATCACCTGGGCGGTCGGGGAGCTCCGCCCTGCTGGCCGAGCGGGGCTTCGCGGTCCCCGACCGGACCGAGGTGCGGCTACGTACCCTGGCCGACGTGTTCGCCTACGCCGATGCCGAGGATGTCACCTTGCGGATTGACGGCACCGAGACCCAAGTCCGCCGCCCTCACTCACCGGCCCGGCCGCGGGGCGTTCATCTCGGGCAAGAAGAAGCAGAACACGTGCAAGACCACCACCATCAGCGACGGCCAGGGCCGCACCCTGTGGTCCGGGGTCGACCGGCCCGGAAGAATGCACGACCAGACCGCCATGCGGACCGAAGGCGTCGCCGAGCAGTTCCGCCTCCATCCGAGAGTGAAGGCCGAGGTCGACGAGGGATATCGGGGCCTGGCGCAACGAGTTCCCCGGTCAGGTCAGCGCCCCGCGAGAAAGCCGAAGGACGACGCCCCGCTCGGCGGGCGGTACGCCTGGCGCGAGGCGCGCCGATCAATGTATCGAACATAAATCGAACGTCGCGAGGTGAGCGTGGACTGCCCTTGACGTTCGAGCCCGGTGTGCCTGAGCGTTCTACTTGGCCCTTGCACGCTCTGGTTGGCCCTGAGCGTGCAAGCTCGGGCTTGCCTGGGTGAGGCGGCGTTCGAGGGGAGTGCGGTAGCACGGGGTGACGCGGGTGGCGGCGAGGAACGCGGCCAGCCGGTCGGCTTCAGCTGCGACGGCAGAGCAGGCAGCCGTACCGGGGTCGGTGAGGAACGCCGTGTTGATGTGCCCGTCGGGGTGCTGTGCCCAGGCGCCGACGATCCGACCGTGCCACCAGAGGGTGGGGCCGATGTTGCCGTTGCGGTCGAACAGCGCGGCGGTGAGCGCCGGGTCGAGGAACCAGTGGCGGTGCCGCCAGCCCATCGGGGTGGCGTCCAGGCCGGGCAGCAGGACCGCGCCGGGCTCGGGAGCGGGGACAGGATCGAGATCCTCGGGCAGCAGGTATCCGGTGCCTTCGTCGAGTTCGACGGCCTGGGCGCCGACGGCCGCGATGGCCTTGCGGGTGTCGGTGAGGGTCCAGCCGGTCCACCATTTGAGGGTCTTGGGCCGTCGCCGGCCCGAAGGCCGCGAGGTAGTACCGGGCCAGGTCGGCCCGCGCTTGTGCGACCGGTACGGACGGCAGTGGTTCGGCCAGGGTCCAGCGGAACTGCGCGGAGGTCCACGAACCGGCCGGCCGGGCCCGGCGGATCAGGCCCTCGGCCGCGAGCACGCCCAGCACGGTACCGCTGACCCGCTGCCGGGCCTCGTACGGCTTGCCCGGGAAGGTCACCAGCTGCTCGCGCAGTGCGGGCTTGTGTTGTGTGCCGGGTCGCTTCTGGGCCAAGGGCTGGGTTCGGGGTTTCGACGGCGCGGTTTGTCGGGCCTGGGGTGGTGGCACTCCGCTGTGGTGGTGGTTGCGGGTTTTGACTTGTGGTCGGCTGTCTGGGGTGTCGTGGTCCTGGTTTCTGGCAGCTCCCCTTGTGTGGCTGCGGCGCCTGTGACTGCGGCTGGACCGCGCGCGATCCGGCCTTCGTGCGGTGGTTTCGGCAAGTCTGTCCGTGGTGGCTGTGTGTGCCCGCTACAGTTCCTGCTGTGAGGCGCGCTGATCAGGGCAGATCCCGATGTCCGAAGGCGTATTAGCCGTTGTGCGGCGCGTTGTCAATGCCCGACACGCGCGCAGAAGTGTGACGGGGTGTCAGTCAGGTCACCCGTATGGCCCCATGGTGCGGCCAAGTCGCTTCTGCTTCCACTTTTTTGATGGTTCGTCACATGTGCCGTTCCGGGTTCTTGAACGCCCGATCGGCCCCTTTGCGGTGTCTGTCATGGATTTCTGAAGTGGCGACAGTTTTCGGCGTGAGTAGGTTCTTTCGTAGGCGGCCGGGTCGGCTGGCATCCCTGAGAGATGGAGAAAACGAAATGCCTGCGAGAGGGAGAACCGGAATGCGTACGCGTACCGTGGTCGGGATCGCATTGTCGGTGGGCATCACCGTCGTTGCTGCAACCACCGTGAATTATGCGTCGGCTTCGAATTCCGTACCGGAGTCCGCCGCGTCGGTGCAGGAGGCCGCTGCCTCCTCGCTGCAGGACGGTATGGGAGGGGACGGCCAGACGGGAGGGAACGGGCAGACGGGCCACGACGGGCGGTCGGATCACCGCGACTGGAGGGGCGACGACGGCCGCGAACGGGTCTATGTCAACGAGCGGACGTATTCCGTCAAGGGGGGCGAGTGCATCGCTGTGATCAGTAGTCCGGCGACCAGCTTCAACGTCCGGAACGAAACTGACAAGAGGATCGAATTCTTCACCGGGATCACGTGCGACAACGGTGCTGCAATTGCGACTATCGGGCGCGGGGATTCCAGCAGCGCAATCCCCGGAACGGTCGTTTTCGACGGCAGCGTGGTGCCGTTCGCGCTCGTCGGCAGCTTCCGGGCAGTCGACAGGAAGCACGACCACCACTGACCCCCACGCCGGCGCAGAGGCAGCGACGACCCGCCCGCCTGGCAGGCGGGCCCCGGCACCGCCGCTTTCAAGGCCAGGTCCTGACTGTCGAGCCGCGGTACGGGGGCAGACGCTCTCCCTTCCCTCTCACCCTGGCCGTCTGCTCACGGGTCGAGAGGGGGTGGGACAGCCGGGACGCCCGCGGCGGCGAGTGTGCAGCCGAGTCCGCGCGCAGGGCCCCCACGATAGGGTGCACGCGATGCGCTGATCCGTTCCCAGTGACACGACCGACTCGATCCAGAGCAGTAGAAGTCACCCACGGTGCGCCCGGACCGCTCGGTCCGGGCGCACCGTGCGCATGGTCAGGTCCCGACGCCGGGAAGCCTGGTGGCGAGCGTGACCGGTGGCGTCCATGTCGCACCGCGGGTCGAACGACTGGTGGCTCAGTCGTTCACTGCGGACCCTGTCCGCCCACCCTGTGCGCTGAGCCGGGGAGAGTGCCTTGTTCGCCCGAGCACGTCGGCAAGGGGTAAGCGGTACGCGCTATGGCTTGGGCCGGCTTCGAGGGGCAGCGGCGGTCGCGCTCGCGATGGCGCCTCGCCGCTGACACCGCGCTGCCCGCCGCTCGCCGGCGCCGACCAGACCTCGACGGCTGCCTGCTGCGGTGGTACGGGCGGCTTCTAAAGGGCGTTCTCGTTCGGTCGATGTTGCGTGAGGGCTTGTCAGCTCGCTGGCGGGCCCCCCTTTTGTGGGCCTTTCCCTTTTGTGCGGAGCGGTGACCGGGCGGAAGCCGGTCGGCCCTTGATCCGCAGGCCCCGGGCATGACCTGGGGATCCTGACATCTGTCAGGGTCCTTTCCCGCCCGCGCTCTTCTAGTCTTTCGCGTACGACGCCCCTGTCGTCCGGTCGCGAGCAGCGCCATGGATCCGGGCACCCCAATGGTGCGAGCCGCTTTCCAGGAGAGCGGATTGCCGGCTCTGTTCACTGCAGGGGAGGCTTGGGGGTGCCTCAACTGGTTCGTCACCGGTCGACCGGCGGAAGACGGGCAGCAAATACCACCTGATCAGCGACGGACGTGGCATCCCGCTCCACGTCATAACGACCGCGGCCAACGTCAACGACATCACCCAGACACTCAACCTGGTCGACGGCATCCCGCCGGTGGCCGGACGTCCTGGCCGTCCACGACGCCGCCCCGAATCCGTCCTGGGTGACAAGGCGTACGACTCCCGAGCCGTGCGGCGCGAGCTGCAACGACGGCGCGTCATGCCGGTGATCTCCCACAAGGGCGCGCCGAACATTAAGGGGCTGGGCAAGCTCCGCTGCGTCGTGGAGCAGACCTTCGCCCTGCTTCACCAGTTCAAGCGCCTCGCTGTCCGCTGGGAGCGACGTCTTGGACTGCACGATGCACTCGTCTCGCTGGCATGCGGCCTCATCTGCTGGAGGCGGCTCAAGAGACAGGTAGCGTGATCACCCAAAGGCTTCGAGTACAGGCCAGGCGCCGGGCCCGGCCACGTCGGCGGAGTACGGGAAAGGGCGAACCTGTGCCGCAAGACATGGGTGAGAGCTAGCGAGCTGTTGATCCAGCACGAGGTCGAACTGCTGACTCGTGCGCTCCTGGAGGGGCGGCCCCGCACACTGCAGCGATCAACTCGCCCTTGCCATGGGGTTCACCGACACGCAGGATCTACTCAACCAGTGCCAAAGGCTCCGGAAGACTCTTGGCGAAGACGGCCCACTCGGCACAGCGGACTGGGCACGGACACTGCTGGCTACAGAGATCGTCTTCGTCAGCGACCTCGCCGGCTCGGGCGTCGAATGGTCAACGACCACAGGGCGGGACGATGCGGCAACGATCAGGATGCTGCGGGTGATCCAGCGGAAGCTGGCCCGGACCGTCAGTCCCTACTACGGAAAGCGGCCGAGCGAGTAGCGCAGAGGGCCACTCCGTGAGCTTCCACCACTCGAAGATCTCTCGACCGCTTCGTTTTGGCTGCACCCAGGTCAACGCAGAAGATCGTGTTACGAGCTCTTAGCTTGTCGGTTGGCATGGCCAGGCCCAGTACCAGACAAGGCTCAGCCACTCGCCGCCTTCACCTTCACCCTATGCTCGGGTAGCAACGCTTTCGGGTATCGGAGGGGCACAGGGGTGAGCGACGGTTCTGATGCGCAGAAGTTCGCTACGGGCCTGGGGGTCGCGGTGTCCGTGATCGCCGTCTTGGCGTTCTTCGGCATCACGAGTTTCGATGACCTGTTGAACGACAAGGAATCTGCCCGGTCCAAAGCTTGTGCCCTGGCAGTCGCTGCTCGCAATGTCCAGACGATCACTGTGACGCCAGAGGAATGGCAAGCGAATGCCTTGGCGTATGCCGAGAGGTTGCTCGCGGCTGCGGAGGCAACCGAGGAGCCGGAACTCAGTGGGAGTTTGCGCGAGTCGGCGTACGCCCACCAGGACTGGGCGGCCACGCTACGAAGACAACAGAACAGCGGGGCAGCGCTGGAGAGGTTGCACGAGGCTGAGCGAAAGTGGGCGGCACTCTGCAAGGTACCCGAGCCGCAGTGAGATTGGACGTTCGCCGCACTGCGGAACTGGCCACCGCATGCAACATGGCCACACAGACAGCATCTTCACTCAGCTCGTCGAACCGCCCCACAGTGGGCTGTTGGATCTCCGACCGAACCGGATCGTAGGACCAGGTGATGTAGTCGCTCCTCATCTGCGCGGCACTGCCCCCGATCGTCGGCGAGGCGGCGGGCGGTTCCGGAAAACTTCGACGGCGGTCTCCCAGATCCGCGGCTTCGCCAGCGGTCCGCGCGACGCCAGCGGAGCCCTGCGCGGGACGGCGAAGGGCTCCAATCGTCTCTCTCGCCTGCAGCCTCATCTGCTGGATGCGCCTCAAGCAGGCCCGACCATGATCGTGTTACGAGCTCTTAGCACTCCGAACTCGTCGCTGAGGCAGGGATGGTCGCGGCCTTCGTGCTCGACGCCGAGGGGCTGTGGGTGGAGTCGACGGACGACGTGGAACTCCATTTCATGATCCATGACCTGTGTTCGCTGCCGAGCGACGGTGACGGTTACAAGGAAGCCGAGGCTGCTGGGTGCTGGTCGCTGAACGACAGGCTCAGGCCGACCGGAAATTAGGCCGCTGCGGCGCGGAACGTGCTTGGGCTCAGGCCCTTGTGGCGTTTGAACGCGGCACTGAAGCCAAAAGCGTCGGCATAGCCGACGGACCTTCCGATCTGGGCGATGCTGAGGTCGGTGTCGGTCAAAAGCGCCTCGGCCTCGTCCATGCGGCATTCCGTGAGGTAGGCGAGGGGCGGGCGGCCCATCAGCTTGGTGAAGCGCTTGGCGAACAGCGCCCGGGAGACGCCGGCTCGAGCGGCCAGCGACGCCACCGTCCACGCCTCGGCGGGCCGGTCGTGGAAGGCCTGCAGGGCGGGGGCGAGGACTGGGTCGGCAAGGCCCCGGTACCAGCTGGGCGCGTCGGCACCGGCCTGTTCGAACCAGCTGCGCAAGGTGCACACCAGGGCCCAGTCCAGGAGCCGGTCCATCAGCGCCTGAGAACCGGCTGAGAGATGGGCGGCGTCGGCGGCGGCCGTCTCCAGCCAGGCACAGACCTCCACGTCCTCCTTGATCACCAGGACGGGCGGCAGGGCACGCAGGAGCCGCTCGTGGCGGTGGCCCGAGGCGCGGTAGGCGCCCACGATCAGCGCGGTCGCCTCCTGCGAGCCGGTGCCCCAGTGGATACCGCCGAGTTCCTGGGCGGTGCACTCGGCGTCCCTGGTGAAGCAGGCGATCTCGTACGCGGCGTGGGAGCTGCGGACCGTGGTGGGATGGTCCGCGAGATGGAACGGTGCGGGGCCGCGCACGATGGCCGTATCGCCCACGCCGACGGCTCGCTCGATGCCGTCGGGCAGCAGCAGGGTGCCCCCGCCGCGCAGCACGCTGATCATGGTGAGCGGTGCCTCGTCGGCGAAGCGGATGGTCCAAGGCGCCGTAAGCACGGCATGGCTGACGACCGAGCCCTCGGCCCGGATGCCATTCAGTAGCGAACTCAGCGGATCCACGAGACATATCGTAGACGATCTCCTATGTTCCGGAGCGCTTCTCCCATGGATCATCTACGTCACCGCGGCTGTACTGGATTCATCGAATCGATCGAGAGCAGCCGGGAGACACCGTGACGCAGCACGACAGCCACACCAGGACCGCCCTCGTGGTCGTCGCACACCACCGCACCGATTCCCTCACCACGCACACGGCTCGCCGTGCTGCTGTCCGGCTCGAAGCCGCCGGATACCGCATTGACCTGCTCGACCTGCACGCCGAGGGGTTCGACCCACGGATGAACATGTCGGACCAGCCGGACTGGGGCAACAGGGAAAAGGCGTATTCGGACGAAGCGCACGCCCACATGCAGCGCATACTCGACGCCGATGTCGTGGTCGCCGTCTTCCCGGTGTACTGGCAGAACGTGCCCGCCATCCTCAAGGGCTGGATCGACCGTGTATGGAACTACGGGTTCGCCTACGGCCGCAGCAAGCCCCGCCTCGCCGACAAGCGCATGCTGTGGCTGGGCCTCGCCGGCGCCACTGCCGACGACCCCATCGTGGAGGGGATGCAAGCCCTCCTGGAGACCAATCTGAGCAAAGGCATCGCCTACTACTGCGGCTTCTCCCATTCCACCGTCGGTCTGCTCACCGACGCGGAGGAGCGCCCGCAGCGCGTTGACGCCGAAGGCAACCTCCTGATCGGCGAAGCGGTCGCGGGCGCTGAGCGAGAGGCGCAGTACGCCGATCTCGACCGGCGTGCACGGGAGCTCGTGGAAAAGTTTGTCGCCGAGGGACTCGTGGCGGCCTGACCGCCAGGGCGACATTCGTGTTCGGGGACGACCTGTGGGGGTCGAACGTTGCAGGTCGAGCTGGTGACTTCAGGGCCTTGCCGATGGCGCTGTACCCCAGGGTGTCGTGGGCTTGATCCGCTTTGACGGACATCCGAGATCAGGGGTTCTGCCCCGGGAGGATGTCCATCATGGAGAGCATGGGGAAGAAGAAGCCACGCCCTCGCCGCTCGTTCACGCCGGAGTTCAAGGCCGAGATTGTCGAGCTGTGCCGGCGCGGTGACCGCTCGGTCGGCCAGATCGCCAAGGACTTCGATCTGACCGAGACGGCAGTGCGGCTGTGGGTCAGCCAGGCCGAGGTCGACGCGGGCGAGCGCGACGGACTGACCAGCAGTGAACGCGAGGAACTGGCCGCGCTGCGGCGGGAGAACCGCCGGCTGCGCGAGGACGTCGAGGTCCTCAGGGCGACAGCTTTCTTCGCGAAGGAGACCCGGTGACGGTGCACCCGTTCATCGAGGCGGAAAAGCATGGCGGTCACAGCATCAAGCGCGCGTGTGAACTGCTGCAGGTCTCCCGAACCGCCTTCTACGCCCGCCGCACCGCCAAGCCTGGGCCGCGGGCGGTCCGGGACACCGAGCTGACCGAGAAGATCACGGAAGTCCATGAGCGGTCCCTCGGAACCTGCGGGGTCCCGCGGGTCCATGCTGCCCTGCAACGACAGGGCGAGGACTGCGGACGGCGCCGCATCGCCAGACTGATGCGCGACGCCGGGCTGCAGGGCCGCCACCGCAGGCGACGGCGGCTGACGACCATCCCCGACCCGTGGGCCGCCGCCCGGTCCGACCTCGTCGTCCGCAACTTCGCTCCCGACCCGGACGGCCTCGACACCCACTGGTGCGGCGACATCACCTACGCTGCCACCGACGAGGGCTGGCTCTATCTGGCCACCGTCATCGACATCGCCTCCCGCAGCGTGGTCGGCTGGTCCACCGCCGACCACCTGCGGACCGAACTGGTCGCCGACGCCCTCACGGCGGCCTGCCGCGAGCGTCGCCCCGCGCGTCCGGTGATCTTTCACTCGGATCGCGGCTGCCAGTACACCAGTCAGCAATTCGCCAAGCCGGCAAGGGAGTTCGGAGTCCGCCTGTCCGTCGGCCGCACCGGTCAGTGCTGGGACAACGCACTCGCCGAGTCGTTCCTCGCCACCATCAAACAGGAGTTGCTCGACACGAGTTCCTGGCCCAGCCGGGCCGCTGCCCGCACCGCGATCTTCGACTTCATCGAGGGCTGGTACAACTTGCACCGACTGCACAGCAGCCTCGGCTACCGCAGTCCCGCCGACTACGAGACCGCACTCGCAGCCTGACCACCACACCGACGGTGTCCGTCAAAGCGGAACAAGCTTAGTCCAAGGCGTCGTCGCTGACGGTACTGATGCTTCCGTTCATCAACCTGGATCGGGCGCTGAGCCGTATCGAACCGTCCGTCAGGCGCCTCGACATGATCATGGACTGGTGGGAGCAGAGTCGGATCGATGAGCTCCGCGGCAAGTAAGCACCATGCGCACCTGGCTGCATGCTGGGGTGTTTCACTGCCACGCGCGTCTCGACGGCGCCGGGGCGGCGCTGCGCGGCCCAGCTGACCGGGCTCGTGCGACCTTGTCGTGAAGCTCGATCACGTCGCAGCGCGTCCAACCTCAGTGTCACAGCGACCTGTTGTGTCCCGGACACTGGGGACATGGGCGCCTGGCGCCGCGCGCCGTCAGTCGGGAGCTGGGGCCTTCGAACTGCCAGCGGGGAGACTGCGCCGGCCCTGGCGGGGTGGGGCGTGCCTACCGTGAGCCGTCCATGACGACGACTTGGCCGACCAGGAGCAGTCCCGCGGTGCCGGGTTCGCCCGGGTAGAAGACTGGTATCGGAAAGGGCCAGCGCGCTGACGTTAACCTGCCGCTGGCGGCCCGTTCATGTACACCGCCGCATGCATGCGTGGGTCTGTTCACGTCATCTCACCTGTCGGTGCCCAAGGCGATGACGCTGGCCGAGCGGCGTCAGCAGATGAAGCGTGACCGGGGCGAACTCTCGCCCATGCGCCAGTTCGTGGACCCGCCCGCCGAGAGAGCGTCGGGTAAAGCGCACGCCCGCCCCGAGAAGCCTGCCAAACGAGGCCCGGCGGCCAAATCGGGAAGTGGCGAAGCCGCGCCGTTAGCCACTGCGGCGACTGCGGATCCGGCGTGGGTGAGCGCTTATGCCACCGCTTATCCGGCGTATCTGTCGATCGGCGGGCAGCTGAAGTTCTCTACCGGCACGGCCTCCTCGTACTCTGGACTGTGGATGTATGTCCTGGACGAGGCCGGGAACATCGTCTTCGACCAGGAAGTCAGCAAGGCAATCGGTGACCCTACGGGGAAGTTCCTGGAGAACGGAGCCTGGTGCTATGGCTGGTGGGGCAGCAAATCCTACCCCGCCGATCAGTGTTTCTGGTGGAGCACGAACAAGCTCGGCGGCCATCTCCAGGATGGTAAGTAGTACTACTCCTGGATCTTCCTCAAGGGCTCGGACGGCAGCTGGAGTTCGAACGGCACCACGTCTCCGTTGGTGGAGGCCTTCTACACCCCGGACATCCCCGGCGCTCAGGCCGGCATCTGCACCTGCTACGCGCAGGCCCACCGCGCCGACCCGGTCAACACCGCGACCGGCATGTTCTTCGAGCAGCTCACTGACGCTCAACACGTCGGCGTCGGCAAGCAGGTGTCTCTGGAACGCACCTACCGCTCCGACTCCACCACGACCGGCCTGCTCGGACGCGGCTGGGCCACCCCCTTCGACGCCAAGCTGACGATCGCCACCGAAAAGGTCACCTACCAGGCCGACGACGGGGCGAAGTTCGCCTTCACCAAGGCGAGCGACGGGGCATATACGGCTCCCGCAGGGTCGGCGGCGAAGCTGGTCAACGGCACCAGTGACTACACGCTCACCACGCCCGACCACACCAAGAGGACCTTCAACAGCAGCGGTCAGCTCACTACAGTGGTCGACACCGCCGGCAAGGGACTGAGCCTGACGTACGCGTCCGGCAAGCTCGCCTCCGTCAAGGACGCCGCTGGCCGCACCACCACCTTCACGGTCGGCGCCGACAACCTGCTGTCCAAGGTGAGCCTGCCGGAGAGCACTTCGGTCTCGTACGGCTACACGGACGGCCTGCTCACCTCCGTCACCGACCCGGCGGGCAAGACGTCGTCGTACGCGTACGACGCGAACAAGCGGCTGTCGTCCTACACCGACCCGGCGGGCGGCAAGGTAACCAACAGTTACGACACCAGCGGCCGCATCACGTCGCAGACCGATCAGAACAACAAGAAGACCTCGTTCACCTGGGATGGCAGCCGCGAGTCGCACACCACCGCACCTGACGGCGGGGTGTGGACCGACGTGTACTCCGGCAATGTCCTGATCGAGACCATCGACCCGTACGGCAAGCGCATCACCTACGACTACGACCGTTTTCTGCGACCGGTCGGCATCACCGACCAGCGCGGCAACACCACGTCGATGACGTACGACAGCGCCGGGCGGATGCTCACCCGCAGCGCGCCCTCCGCGCTCGGCTACTCGGAGAGCTGGACCTACGACAGCGCAGGCAACATCACCAGCCACACCGACGGCCGCGGCAACAAGACCGCCTACGCGTACAACACGTCGAACCAGCTCACCACGACCACGGACCCGCTGGGCGGGAAGACCGCCTACACGTACACCGCCCTGGGCGCCATCGCGACGGTGACACCGGCTACAGCTACGACGGCAACGACAACGTCACCAAGGTCACCGATGCCAAGGGCAAGACGGTCACCCCGTCTACGACAAGAACAACCGGCTGACCAGCAGCACCAATCAGCTCACCAAGACCACCACGTACGGCTACGACGCGGACGGCCACCTGCTCAGCCGCACCTCCCCGCTGGGCAGCAAGGAAAGCTGGACCTACGACAGCGACGGGCGCCAGGCCACCGCGGTCGACCCGCGCGGCAACGCCACCGGCGCCGATCCCGCCCAGTACACCACCACCTACGATTACGACCCGGCCGGCAACCTCACCTCCGTCACCGACCCGCTCGGCGGTGTGACCACCACCGCCTACGACGCGGTCGGCAACGTCACCAAGCGCACTGACGCCGACAAGCGCGCCACCGCCTACGGCTACGACAAGCTCGACCAGCTCACCGGGAGCTTCGGGGGCCGCCCGGAGCCGACGGGGGGAGGCGGCGCCGGGAGACGATCAGGGGGAGGCCGTGGTGGTCGCCTCCGCGGCGGGAGCGGTGGCTTGGAGCGGTCCAGCCGTTCGCACAGTGCCCGCAGCGTACGGGCCCCCACAAGCCCAAACACGGCGACCTCGACGCCTACCCGTGGCAGGTCGCCATCGACGCACTCCCCGC
Source organism: Streptomyces sp. NBC_00299 (assembly GCF_036173045.1). GTDB lineage: Bacteria > Actinomycetota > Actinomycetes > Streptomycetales > Streptomycetaceae > Streptomyces > Streptomyces machairae. The sequence goes on along the minus strand of NZ_CP108039.1, from coordinate 108,648 downwards.
CTGACCCCTGCTCCTCAGACGCAGAACGGGCCCCGAAATGCCGCCAGGCGGCCCTTCTATGAGGCCCGAGCTGGACAACGTTGGTCCGCAGATGCCGTCTCTCGCTTCCTGGCAGCTGCTTTCAACCGCGGGGCGTCCGGGCGGAGACACGGGAACCGAGGTTTTCGGTGCTGGCCGGCTGTTGCGTGCCTGTTGGCCGTGGTGTCGGCTGGACGGTGCTTTCGGTGATGAGGGTGTGTGGGAAGTCGAGGTACGGCTTCCAGTAGGGGGCGCCGTGGAGACGGGCGCCTTGGGGGGAGACGGTGGGGCGGTGCCAGGTGGTGTGGTCAAAGCCGGCGGCTGCCAGGGCGGTTTCGTGGGCGTGGGTGGACCAGTGGTAGCCGGTGAGGCGGAATTCCTGGCCGGGGAGGTGACCGTGGAGGGTGACGGGGGCGCCTTCTGCGGTGCTGGTGCAGGTCAGGTCGAAGCCGTAGGGGTGGTACCAGCCGGGCGTGGTGTTGAAGTCAGGGTTAAGGCATGCCGCGACGAAACGGCCGCCGTTGGTGCGCAGGGCCCTGCGGGCGGTGCGGCAGATGCCGGTGAGTTCGTCGTGCGTGGTGGCGTAGGGGGTCAGGTGGATGGCGATGACGAGATCGAAGGCGTGATCGGTCATCGGGTCCGGTCCCTGGTGGGCTGCGTCGCGGTGCAGGTAGGTCACCCCCAGAGGGGCTTGCTGTTCGAGGCGGCGGGCGTGGTCGAGCATGCCGCGGGAACTGTCGATGCCAACGGCGCGGGCAGCTCCGAGCTGTTTGGTGCGGCGGGTGTACAGGCCGGATCCGCAGCCCAGGTCGAGGACGGCCTGGCCGGTGATGTCGCCGATGACGGCAAGGAGGCTGTGGGCCTCCACATGTTCGCGGAACGGCATGTGCTGGGCGGTGCGTTCGTAGGCCGGGGCCAGGTCGTCGAATGCGCTGTCCACAGCGGTCTCCTTGCAGGCTTCACCAGGTGACGGGCAGTAGGGCGGGGCGGGTGAAGAGGATGTTCTCGTCCCAGGGGATGTCGTCGACGGCGAGGACCAAATCCGGCAGTCGAGCGAAGAGTTCGCGCAGGGCGATGTCCAGGTAGAGGCGCGCGAGGCTGGAGCCGAGGCAGTAATGGGCACCGTGGCCGAAGGTCAGCGAGCCGTCCGTGCTGCGGCCGGGGTCGAATTTGCCCGGCTTGGGATAGCGGTCCGGGTCCCAGCAGGCGGCCAGGAACGGGGTGATGACGGCCTGTCCGGCGTGGATGGTCTGACCGTGCAGGGTGATGTCTTCAGTGGCGACGCGAGGGTTGGAGAGGTAGCCGTTGTGGTGGTAGCGCAGGAGCTCTTCGATCGTGGCGGGCCAGCGGTCGGGGTCGGCGATCAGACGGTCGCGGTGGCCGTGGTGGCGCAGCACGGTGACCACGAAAGTGCCGGTGGGTGAGATGAGCGGGTCGACGCCGGTGACCATGAGGTAGTCGACGGTGCCGATGAGCTCCTCCTCGCTGATGGTGCCCTGGCGGTGGGCGGCGAGCAGGGCACCGATGGGGTCATCGGCGGCGGAGCCGTTGTGCGCGTCGAGCACGGTGCGGGCCAGGGCGCTGATCTGTGCGGTGGCGTCGGCGATGGCGGCGCGGCTGGCGGTCTGGGAGGTCTGGGTACGGAAGCAGTCCCGGTAGCGGGTGCGCAGGGCCAGAGGGATGCGCAGCATGTCGCAGTTGAATCGCAGGGCCAGCGGTTCGGCGTATCCGGTCATCAGGTCCGCCGGGTTGGGGCCCTGGATCATCTCGTCCAGCAGGGCGTGAGCCAGGGCACGGATCGTGTCGGCGTAGCGGGTGACTGCGGTACGTGTGTAGTAGGGGGTCAGGATGGTGCGGATGCGGGTGTGGTCGGGCGGGTCGAGATTGAAGATGCCGCCCTTGACGCTGTTGAAGTCCTCGCCGGCGATGCGGGGCGCGCCGGGATAGGTGAGGTTGCGGGTGAAGCGGTGATGGTCGGTGGCGACCGCGCAGATGTCTTCCCGGCGGGTCAGGAGCCACATGACCTCGCCGGAGGGCATGCGCACCGGGCAGACGGGTCGTTTTCTGCGCAGCGTCTCGTACAGGGGCGGTGGCGTGCCGTGCGGGCCAGGGGGGAGAGGCCAGTCGAGGATGTCAGCGCACATGTGGACCCTCCGGTTGTACGGCATCCAAGGTGACCTGGGCGTAGCCGTGGCGGTCTGCGGGAACGAGCGTGGGCACGTGGCCGTCGAAGAGGGCCAACTGGAGAGGCCAGGGTTTGGGGTAGCAGAAGACAGCGCTCTCGGCGTCGACGATGCCTGCGACATCGAGCAAGTAGGGAACTTCGGCCAGGATGTAGTCGACGTTGCGGGCGACTGTATCGGCGTCGGGGACTCGGTCGGTTACTGTGCGGAGGTAGGCACGGGCGTTCTGTTCGCACAGGTCACGGAAGAGGGGATCGCGGTGGAAGGCGTCGATGCCTGCCCGGTGCAGAGCCTGGTAGTGCGGATGGGCGGCCTTGGCCGTCCAGGTGTGGACCCGCGGTTCGCGGCCCACCCGGGCGAGTGCAGTCTTGGCGGCCCCGCGCAGTGTCCTGACCGCGTGCAACGTGTGACGGACCGCGGCGCGCGGCGCCATCCCGGCAGCGATCTGCCCGTACGCTGCCTCGTAGCCGGGCAACAGGATCTCCACCTGGTCGAACCAGTCGTCGGCCCAGGCCACCAGAAGGCGGATGGTCCGTGGGGTGAAGAAGGAGTTGAACGGGGAAAGCCCCAGCACCGCGCAGTGGCGCTTCTCCAGGACCCGACGGCATCGCTCCCGGTGCACCCGGATCCGTACGACTGTCTGCGCAGCAGCCGGGTCAGCGCCAGCGTGGCGCGGGGCAGGGGAGAAGACGAAGTCACCTGAGCTGTTGGTGTCCGCATCGCGGTCACGGCACAAAGAAGCCTCCGACGAGGAGTGGTGGAGCAACAGCGGCGAGAGCTGCGCTGATTAGAGCCCGGCTCGCACCGTCCAACGATGCCGCGACCCCACCGTCACGCGGGTGCCGGCTGCGGACCTCCAGCACCCCGGCGACCTTGCTGCCCCGGGTCTGCATGATGGCCTTGCGCTTTATCTGGTCCCCTCAACTTCGGTGATCAAGGGGAATGTGCAGCGCCGGCACGACCCACCCGGTCGCGGTCCGGTGTAGTGCGGGCTGGCCGGTATGGGGCGGGCGTGTGCGGCGCAGTGTGTCGTGCACGGGAGCGGAGCGGCCCAAAGGGTGTGCGTCGGGCGCTGGTCGTCACTCCCTGCCCCTCGGGCCGCTGGCACCGTGATGCTGGCGTGGACATGGCCTGATCCCTGGAAGGGGTCTGTGTGGCTGACTCACTTCGCGACTGCGAGACGGTTCTCGCGCAGGCGGCGACCATGGTGCGGCCGTTGGTCCGGTCTCGGGTTCACACGCTGCCTCCTCAGGTCCGGCATGTCGCGGGGCTGCATTTCGGCTGGTGGACTGACGACGGCACGGTCCTTGACGCTCCGGCCGTCAGCAAGGGCGTCCGCCCGGCCCTTGTCCTGTTGGCGTGCCGGGCAGTGGGGGCAGACCCGGATGCCGCGCGGGCGGCGGCTGTTGCGGTGGAATTGGTCCACAACGCGAGCCTGCTTCACGACGACGTCATCGACCAGGATCCGCTGCGCCGCGGCCGGCCCGCGCTCTGGGCGGCGAAGGGCGTTCCGGCGGCGATCCTCGCAGGCGACGCCTTGTTCTTCGCTGCCGTCCAGAGCCTGGCTGGGGCGCCGGCCGCTGACCGGACGGTGCCGGTGCTGCTGGCCGCCGTGCAAGCGCTGATCGAGGGCGAGTACCTCGACACCCTCATGGAGTCGGGCACCGACGTCCGTGAGGAGCGTGCCGCGGAGGTTGCGGCGGGCAAGACAGGCGCGCTGCTGGCCTGCGCCTGCGAACTCGGCGCGATCGTGGGCGGCGCCACAGAAGAGCGTGCCCAGCTCCTGCACGGTTTCGGACGGCGTCTGGGTATCGCCTACCAGTGCGTCGACGACGTTCTCGACATCTGGGGCGAGGAGCCGGTGACGGGCAAGCCCGCCCTGTTGGATCTGCGCTCGCGCAAGGTCATCATTCCCGTCGCGGCCGCCATGGCCGGCCACACCCCACAGGCCCGGTCCCTGCGCGCGCTTTACAGCGGGAACGGGCCGCTGGGTGAGGAGGAGGCCGCGCGGGCCAGGGATCTGATCGAGCAGACCGGCGCGCGGGAGGCCACGCTACGCCGCGCCCGCCGTCACACCGCTGATGCCCTGCACCTGCTGGACCAGGCGGAGCCGGAGCCGGTGGCGGCCCGCTGAACTGGCGGCCCTCGCCGATCTGATCACCCGCCGCGACCACTAACCCTGGTGGGGCAACCCCGTTCCCGAAGCCCCCACCGCTCTCACGCCGTTCGACCCATCCGAACAGGGAGAACTCAAAGATGCACCCTGCCGAGCTCCCCGAGGGGTTCTGGACCTTCTACTGCCCGCTCGAGGAGGAGACCGGCGCCGATGCGGAACGCCTGAGTGCCAACAGTGCCGCGTGGGCGCAGAAGTTCGACCTGGGCCGCGGCGATGCGGATCTTTCCGCGATGTACGGGGCGGGAGGGGCCACCCTGATCACCCACGCCTTCCCCCACGCCACCACGAACCCCGAACTGGCCCAGGCACTGGCCGACTACAGCAGCTGGGCGTTCATGGCCGACGACTTCATCGTGCCCGACCCGGACGCCAGGGACGACGTCCTCCACGCCGTGTACCGCTGGGCGCGCACCATGCTTTGTCCGCACTCTTGGGAGAGCCACACAACCCACCTCGACGACGCGCTGCGCAACGTCTTCGAGCGCCTGCGCGCCTGCATGAGCGACGTCCAGTACGGACGGTTCACCACCACCCAGGCCGACTGGCTGCAGGCGGAGCTCTGGGAGAGGGCCCTGAGCGAACGCGGCACCCCTCTGACGGTCAACGACTACCTGGCCGTGCGCCTCGGCGCCGTCGGCGTCCACGCCACGCCCGGCTACCTCGACGCGGTCGAAGGCACCGAACTCACCGCTCAGGAATGGTCCTCGCCCCTGGTCAAAGCAGCAACCGAAGCAGGTCTCTTCGCCGCCGCGCTGGACAACGACCGCTACTCCTTCTGCAAGGAGAGGGACCTGGCGCAGGTCAGCTGATGGCGCGCGGTGGCTTCACCGCAGTGGTCGACCTGGCCAGTGGCGCGGTGACGAAGCTGAAGGTCAACGCCTCGCTGTCGTACTACAACCCCGGTTGCGGCGTCGGTGAGGAGGCCGTGCTGACGCAGTCCCCGGGCGAGGACAAGAAGCAGACGCGCCTCATACGGGTGGACGCCGCGAATGCCGAACTGAGCAACCCCGTTGAGGTCGACGGCCAGATAACCTCCTCTGTGCCCGCCGGTGGCGGGAAGATCGCCGCGGCTTCTGGGCGGGCGCTCGTCGAGATCGACGCCAGAGGTGAGAAGAAGGAGCTCGCGGCGACGGGGACCGTGCCGTACCGCATCAGCAAAGACAGCTCCGGCGGCTACGTGTACCTGGAGCGGATGCAGCGCGACAGTCTCAAGCAGAAAGAGACAGCGCTGGTGCGCCGCTGGGCGGACAGGAAGGTGACCAAGCTGGGCTCCGGCCCGCTCGGTGACATCGGCCTGACCCGGCGCGGCGGCCAGGTGTACCTCACCGGCGGCGTCAAGGCGGCGAAGAGTCTGCCGAAGACGGTCGCGCGGCTGGCCGGCACGGACAAGGACGCCACGTTGTCCACCAAGGGTGCCGCGATCATCCAACACACGGAGTGGGCGGACGGCAAGGGCTCCCCGAAGTATCTGCACCCGGACACAGCCGCCGACGCCCGGCCGGTGAACATCACCGCGACGATCCGCGACAGCGGCGAGAAGACCGGGTTCACCGTGACCCCGCTCAAGGACAGGTCTGCCCAGTGGGAGACGTCCCGTACTCCGTCGCCACTACTGCCCACAGCCAAGAGCGCGGCGGACAGTGGGGGAGGGATGCGTACCAACTCCATAGGGGCGCGCGCGCCGGCTGTCGACGATCCGGGCGATGTCACGGGAACGCGTACGGAGATCGTGGAGTCGGAGCGGACCTGCTCCGTTCCGCGCAACGATCCTCGCAACCAGGCGATGCAGCCCAAGCCGCGCCAGGTGGAATGGGCCGTGAACAAGGCGGTCACCGGGAAGCTGAACATCGGGGCCTCGCGCCCGGCGAATTGGAAGAACCTGGGGATGCCGGCCTACGCGCCACAGACTCTCTTCGCGCCTCCGACCTTGGAGGGTGGCGGCCGCGTGCCTGCCCAGGTGTTGCTGGGCATCACCACGCAGGAGTCGAACATGTGGCAGGCTCCCCGCTCCGCGGTGCCCGGGGTGACCGGCAGCCCCCTGATCGGGAACTACTACGGCATCGACTACTACGACGGCAACTCTGACAACGACTGGGACGTGGACTGGTCCGAGGCTGACTGCGGGTACGGCGTCACGCAGGTCACCGACCATATGCGACTGGCCGGACGGGAGCACGGCAAGGGCGGCACCGCGTGGGCCTATGACAAGCAGCGTGCCGTAGCCCTGGACTACGCCGCCAACGTGGCCGCCGGACTGCAGATCCTGGTCTCCAAGTGGAATCAGACCAAGCAGGCCGGGCTGGTAGTGCACGACGGCGACCCGAGCAAGCTGGAGAACCGGTTCTTCGCCCTGTGGGCGTACAACTCCGGCTTCTACGAGAACGTCAACGGCAACGAGCCGTGGGGCGTGGGCTGGGCCAACAACCCCACCAACCCCGAGTGGGACGCCGGACGTCCACCGTTCATGGAGGACCGCCTCGGCAACGAGAACGCCGCCGACGCCGCCCGCCCGCAGAACTGGCCCTACCCGGAGAAGGTGCTCGGGTTCGCCGCGCACCCGCCGTCGTTCATCGAGTCGCCGGGCACCATGGTGGCCGCGTTCCGCTCCGCCTGGTGGAACGGCACAAGCGAAGACGCCACCGTCGAAGGCTCCGCCAAGTACAACCGCGCGCGCGTGAAGCCGCCGGAGGACCTGTTCTGCGGCCCGTACAACTGGTGCGAGCCCTCGAAGATCAACGACGGCGCCTCGAACGACGACGTCAGCAGCGGGCCCTGCACGCGCGACGACTTCAAGTGCTGGTGGCACCAGTCAGCACAGTGGAAGACGGACTGCGACTACTCGTGTGGCAACGAGTTCTTCCGCTTTGCCTCCCCGGACTACGACGCCGAGCAGGCGGACGGAACTGCCTATGCGCCGAACTGCGCGCGTACCGGCCTGCCATCCGGCTCGCTGATCATCGACGACCTTCCCCAGGGAACGCCGTCCATCCGGCCGGGATGTTCCAATAGCACCTGGTCCAACGAGGGAACCTTCTCCCTCGACTTCGGTGACGGTGAAGCGGGTCTGGCCCACGACGGACAAACCATATCCACCGTGTGGCCGGCCAAGGTCGACCTGCACCAGCTCGGCGCCGGCTTCGGCGGCCACTTCTACTTCGGCCACGACCGCTCCCAGGGCGCCAAGAGTGAGCGTCTGAAAATGACCGGCACCTGGACACTGAACCAGGCCGTCAACGGACCCGCGAAGATCTGGGTGCACCTGCCCGACCACGGCGCGCAGGCCAAATACGCGGCGTACAAGGTCCACACCGCCAAGGGCGTCAAGACGCGCATCGTCAACCAGAACGGAAGCTCGAACCGGTGGGTCTCCATCGGCGCGTTCATGTTCGACGACAAGCCCAAAGTGACGCTGTCGACCATCACGCAGAACGGCACCGGGGACAAGGACATCGCATACGACGCCGTCGCGGTACAACCGATCGACGGCAGGTTCGTCGAGCGGACCCTGACTGCGGCAGCAATCTTCGACCCCAACCAGGACCTCAACTCCAACATGCCGCAGGAGCTCTACACACCGCTGCGCACCATGAAGACCCTGCACGACTGGGCCATGGGCCTGGCGTACAAGGGGCCGCGATGGGACAACCCCGACGCGGACACGGTGGGCATCACCGGTGCCGCACGCTGTCCGACCGTCGTGCCCGTGGGCGAGTGCAGCGGTCAGCAGACCTACGACGCTGCCCAGAAGTGGTACGAGGACATCAAGTCAGGCGGATACACACCACGATCGGACGGCTCAGCTCCCTCCATGTCGATACCGGTGTGGATGGCCATGTCCAACCAGCGGCCGAACCCGTCGCAGTCGGCCAGCGTCGCTCTGCAGAGCGACAACAGCTACAAGATCAAGAGCGATGTGGAAGTCAGCTACATCGTCGACACCTCCACGAGTAGATCATCTCCGGGAGCGAGTCGGCGGACTACCAGCTGCGGATCGGCAACGCCCACCTGCCGCACTTCGTGACGGACATCATCCAGGCGATCGAGTCGGACTACGGCATCACGAAACCCGACATCGACTACACCACGTATGACGCGCTCGAGTACGGCCGTGACGTGCGCGCACATCCATACACCGACGGCGACACCCCGGGGCAGGTCTTCTTCCCGCACTTCCGAGGAGCACGTCTGAACTCGGACAACACATGTGTCGACTTCCGGGCCGTCGGCGGCGGTGTCCACAGCTACCGGCCGATGATCGCCCACAAGTACATCAACGACAACGTCAAGGCATGGGTCGACAAGGTCAAGGCGCACCCGGAAACAAACATCATGATCCGGAACTTCGCCGGTGACATCTACTCCATGTTCTTCAAGAACGACGGGAACAACAACGCCTTCGGCAGCACGATCGGCAACGCACCACCCATCTGGCAGGACATTGCCGCCGCCTTCTTCCCCGATCCCCGCGCGTGGCGCTCTGGCGGACTGCGTGTCCGCCGGCCATCCGGCCGCTGGCATCGCCGGGCCGGTCCTGCCAGTTGGTCAAGTCGGCGAGGAGGTCGCAGTGTGGGTCGTCGGCGGCTGGCCGCTGGTACTGCTCTTCGTCGATGAGGGTGGGCAGGGAGGCGATCAGCGCGGTGGGCGCACCGGTCAGAGGGGTGTCGGCGCCGATGATGCCGGGCTGGTCGGGTCGTTGCACATAGAGGCGCATCAGGCTGTTGTCCAGCATCAGGAACCCGACTAGAAAGGGGTGTTCGTCTTCGCCGGGGTCGGACAGGGCTCGCAGGGCGGTGAGCGCTTGGCCCTGGTCGGGCTCCGGGTCAGGGGTGATCTTCTCCGGATGGAGATGGATGACGGTCATCCCCATGGCCTCGCTGATGTCGTCGCTGCCGTAGAGCTGGGTTCCGGCGAGAACGGTGCGCAGGAGGCCGGGGATGTAGTACGGGGCCACAGCGTCGTGGGGGATCTCGTAGTGGAAGGTGGCGCCTTCCTCGTCATCTCCGGCATGGACGGCGACCCGTACGGCGCCTGGCGCCGGCAGGACTCCGCGCAGGCGGCAGTTTTCGGCGATGGGCGCGTTCAGGTAGTACAGCAGCAGGCGGGTGACGGCCGCCTGCTGCTGTCGGTGTTCGGGATCGGTCACTGATTCATCCATGCGGGGCACTTGTTGTCGGCTGGTTGCGGCAGAAGGCGTTGATGACACCGATCTTCTCCCCCCGCCCGGCTCGTACTTCCCGTCCTTGGTCTTTCGCGTGTACTGGACGATCACGACGAACTTGACCTGCGCAGGCCTACCGCCGGTCCTGATGGCGACGCCGTCGAGAAAGCAGGTGCGGGTAGAAGGAGAGGGCGTCCAGGTCGGGTTCGGCCTCCAGCAGGTCCGCGAGCCGGGCGCAGCCGGCCAGGGCCCGTACGGTCTGGCGGCGTTCGCGCAGCGCGCCGATGAGGGCGCCGGTGACCTGGCCGACGGCCGAGCCGATGGTGCCGGGCAGCAGGAGCGCCTGGGCGACGTCGGCGAGCGCGGACTGCAGCTGCTGCGGCAGCGCCTGCCCGAACCGGGAGCCGAGGCCTGCGCGACGCAGGTACTCCTCCAGGGGCTCGCCCGAGTGGTTGGCGTCCCAGTAGCGATGCAGCGCCAAGTCGAAGGGGGGCAGCGGGCGCCCGATCCGGGTAAGTGCAGCCCGGATCGTCAGCACGATCTGCTCGAAGTCGGTGCCGGCGGAGCGGGCGCGGGGAGCACCGTTACCTGGTCACGCTCGTGATGATGGCATCGGGACCATCCCTGCGGGCGTGGGGAGCACCACCGGCCTGCCGGGGCGATCGTCGACCAGCGGGGACCATCCCCGCACGCGCGGGGGCAGACTGCATCACCAGCGAGTTTCCCGGGAGGAAAGCGAGATTCCCAGCATTTCACTGACTTCGGCATTCTACTTAAATCGCCGCTTTATGGGGCGCGTTGGCGATGCGAGGGTTCGCAGCCCGCAGGCGCGCGGAGCGCAACGTGAACCTCACGGCCAACTCCCGGACGAGGCCCCGCGCGGGCGCGCGAAGCGCGTTGCGGCGAGAGGGCATGGCAGCACAGGAGGGGCGTGAAGGGTTGAAGCGCCCGCTCTGACCGGTGACGACGACCGCACTCACGTCCCTAGGCGGGTTGTTGCGAAAGTGGTTCTCGGATGAACCTCCTCCCACTATTCAAATTTGATTAGACTGTGGGCATGGGTGAAAAGACCGTTCCGATCCTGCCGTGCCGCACCATCCAGCCTGTTCTCGACTTCTACGGCATCCTCGGGTTCGAGGTGACCTTCCAGCAGAGGAGCCCCAATCCGTACGCAGTCGTGGCACGCGGCGGCATCCATCTTCACTTCTTCGGGATGAAGGGGTATGAACCGGGCGCGTCCTACAGCACGTGCTACATCGAAACCGATGACGTCGATGGGCTGCACGAGGCCTTCCGGACCAGACTCAAGGCGGCGTACGGCAGAGTCCCGACCCGCGGGGTGCCGCGCATAGGGGCGCTGAAGGACACGTCACACGGTGTACGGCAGTTCCTTGTGACCGATCCGGGTGGCAACTGCCTACGGATCGGGCAGCAGACAAGCCAGGACCACCACCACCGGCCTGCGCCCAAGGAGACCTTTCTCCGAGCTCTGCATCACGCCGCCCTCCTCGCGGACTCGAGGGACGACCCGGCGGGCGCAGCGAAGGTCATTGACCGGGTGTTGCGCATCGAGGACGAGCGACCCACGTCCGTGCAGTTGCTTCGCCTTCTGGTGCTGCGTGCGGATGTCGCTGGGCGCCTCGGTGACGAGGAGACCGCGGCGTCCGCGCATGCCAAGGCTGCCGCTGTTTACCTGACCGCGCAGGAGCATGAGTCGGTGCATGACGACCTCGAGCGTCTCAAGGAGCTACGTAGCTAACCAGGAGCGTTCTTCCTCGCCGGCCGCCTCCACCCGCGTGGCGGCGGTGGCGGGGGCAGTCAGATTGATCACGACCCGATACGCGCCCTAGCTGACCAATAGGAGTGTCGTGAGTATGTGCGACGTTCGTCGGCCAGTAGGAAGCCATGGATGGGGGCGAAGGCCGATGCAGTACGTCAATCTCGATGCTCAGGTCGGCGACCTGTCAGGGGTCTTGGATCCGGCTCGCTACCTGAGCCACCTACCCTCGATCTCCGGTGATCTGCCGCCTGGCGCCTGGGCTCTCGCCACTGACACGGACCACTACGACTTCCGCAGCAGGCGTTGTGTGAAGGACCTGACGCTTCATGCTGTCCGGGGCGCCGGCGGTGAGGATATGGAGGTCGAGTTCCAGCACAACTGCTGGAAGCACGACCAAGACCTGCTGATCCGCTACACAGGGGTGTCCAGCTTCATCATCAATCCCGCCGACGAGGACCTAGGAACGGGCCTCGGGGCTGTGATCCTTGACGAAATCCTGCCGCACAGGGACGGCTGCAGCCACGAGATCGCCTGCTGGGACGGCACGCTCACCATTGTCTGCCGTAACCTCCAGGCGATCTGGACTGAGACCGTCTGCTCCAGCAAGGCGTAGGCGCGACAATTCATGGGGATTGTTGAACGACTGGTGCTTCCCAATGCTGAAGTCAAGCCGCCGCAGTGACTGGGGGTGCGACTTGATAGCACCGTCGGTCACGGATCAAGGCCCACAGAACGTTGACGCGCCGGCGGGCAAGGGCGAGCACGGCCTGGGTGTGTCGTTTGCCTTCGGCGCGCTTGCGGTCGTGGAACTTGCGCGTTGGGGTCGAACTGGACGCTCACCAACACCGATGTGTAGAAGACGGGTTGAAGGCGCCGGGGGTAGCGCTGAGGACGGTAGAGATTCCCGCTGAATCTTGCCCGAGTCGCGTGGTGCGGGCGTCCCTCCCGCGAAGGCTGCGAGGCGGTCAGGACTGGGAAACGCATCCGGGCTTCCGCCGACGGCGACGAGGAACTCGGCGCCGAGAACTGCGCCGATGCCGGGCAGGGACAGGATCACCTCGGCGAGCTCGTGCTCGCGAATCCGGCCTCAATGAGCTTGTCCGTCTCGGAGATCTCTCGTTGAGGCCATCTGAGAGCGTGCGCCAGCTCCAGGAAGAAGTCGGGGAGATCGACCCGGAGGACCTGGCGCACAATCTCGCCGTACCTGACCGAGCACATCCGCCGCTTCGGTGAGTACTCCACCCACGAACTCGGCCTCCAGCCCGGGGCGTACGACCCGCACCTGGACGTCGACTTCAGCTCGGTGCGCGGCGATGGCCCGCCCGCCCCGGACGGCTACGGCCAGGCGGCGTGATCAGACGAAGCCGGGCGGCACGACTGCAACGTCCCTGCGGCCGGCGCTGTGCCATCGGGACGGTCCGCAGTGTTGTTCAGGCGGATTCGAGGATCGGGCGGATCTCGATGGTCTCCGGGGTGGGGAGGCTCTTGGCAAGTTCGACGGCTTCCTCGCGGTCGGCCACGTCGATGATGAACCAGCCGCCGAGGGTCTCCTCGCCGGCCTGCGAGGGCCCGTCGGTCACTGCTGATGTCCCGTCGGCCGTTGTGCGCACCGTCGCGGGAGTGATGTGCTCGGTCTCCAGGGCCTCGCCGCCGACCAGTTTTCCGGTTGCGGCGAGGCTGCCGATCCAGCCTTCGTATTCCTTGCGGTATGCAGCCCGGTCGGCCTGGATCCGACGGCGTGAGGCGTCCGTCTCGAAGATGACGAGTGCGTATTTCATGGAGGTTCCTCTCCGGCCGCCGTACGGGCGACCGCCGCTGATGGGATGTGAGGGGGGCCTGGTCAGGCGGTGCTGTCGGCTGGGGTGATGCGGGCGAGTGCGCCGATCTCCAGTGCGGTCCACACAGCGCCCTCGGGACCGACGGTGATGCCGTGTGGTTCGGAGTGGGGTGTGGGCAGGTCGTGGACGGTGACGGAGCCGTCGGGTGTGATCGTGCCGACGCGGTTGCCGCCCCATTCGGTGAACCAGGCAGTGCCGCCGCCGTCGACGGTGACGGCGTGTGGTCGGGCGGTGCGGTCGGGAAGCGGGAACTCGGTGATCTGCCCATCGGGAGTGATCCGTCCGATCTGCCCGGCGGCGATCTCGACGAACCACAGCGCTCCGTCGCGGCCTGAGGCGATCCCGACCGGAGCCGCCGCCTTTGTTGGCAGTGGCTGGAGGGTGACCGCACCGTCCATGTCGATCCGCCCGATGGCGTTGGCCTGATTGAGGGTGAACCACATCCCACCGTCGTCACCGGCGGTGATCGCTGAGGGGAACGCGCCGGTGACGGGGAGCGGGAACTCGGTGATGTGACCGTCGATGGTGATACGGCCGATACGGTCGGCGGCGGTCTCGGTGAACCACAGTGCGCCGTCGGGTCCCGCCGCGATGCCGAACGGCCCGCAGCCGGGCGTCGGCACGCCGAATGCGTCGATGACGCCGTCGGTCGTGATCCGCCCGATCCGGCCCGCCCGGTACTCGGTGAACCACAGCGCGCCGTCGGGTCCGGGTGTGATGACGGTCGGCCCACAGGTGGGGTCGAGCCGGTGACCGGTCGGCTCCTCGCCGGGGACGAGCCGGCCGATCCGGCCGCTGTGGACGAGGGTGAACCACAGCGCGCCGTCCGGTCCCGTGGTGAGGGCGTACGGTCCGGCCGCGCTATCGGCCACCGCGTACTCTTCGATGGATACCTGGGTCACATGGCTCAAAGGGGCTTTCCCAATCCGCGCTCGGTGGCGATGCGTTCGATGTCGTCCGGGGTTCCGGCCATGATGGTGCGGGCGTGTTCGGTGACCAGGTGGGCGGGCCAGTCCCACCAGGCGGCGCGCTGCAGCCGCTCGATACCGGCGTCGTCGAAGCGCTGCCGGATCGGTCGGGCCGGGTTGCCGCCGACGATCGTGTAGGGCGGAACGTCGGCGGTGACCACCGCTCCGGCCGCGATGATGGCGCCGTCGCCGATCCGCACGCCGGGCATGACGGTCGCCCGATACCCGAACCAGACGTCGTTGCCGACGACCGTGTCACCGCGGCTGGGCATGGCGGTGACGATGTCCAGGGTCTGCTCGGCCCACCGGCCGCCGAACATGGTGAACGGGTACGTCGACACCCCCATCGCCGGATGCTCGGCACCGGCCATCAGGAACGTGGTCCCCGAGGCAATCGCGCAGTACTTGCCGATGATGAGGCGCTCCGGCCCGTAGGCGTAGAGGACGTTGCGGCGCTCGAAGTCCGTGGCGCCGTCCGGGTCGTCGTAGTAGGTGTACTCACCCACGGCGATGTTCGGAGAGGTGACCAGCGGGTTGAGGAACACCACGCGGTCGTGGGCGGGCAGCGGGTGAACGGTGGTCGGATCAGGTGACACGATCGGGGTCCTTTGCCGGGTTGCGGGATGGCGCACACCGCCCGGGCCTGGCGTTGCCGGGGCGTGGCCCGGACCGGCCTGACACGGTGGGCTGTCAGGCGTTCTCGGGGCTGGGCGGGGTGACCCACTCGACGAACTGGACGATCACGCCGTTGGGGTCGGTGACCTGGAAGAGGCGCTCGCCCCAGGGCTCCTCGCGCAGCGGCATGGTGATCTCGACGCCCTCGGTGCGCAGCCGCTTCTCCTCGAGATCGATGCCGGTGCCGGTGAAGGCGAGGATCAGGCCGGAGGCGTGCTGATCACGCTGGTCGGCCGGCAGCACTTCGGTGCCACGGGCGAGAAGGACGATGTCCATTGCGGCGTCGTCGCGCGACAGGGAGGCGAATCCATCGGCAGCAGCCTGCTCGACGTAGCCAAGGTGCGCGGTGAAGAACCGCTGGGACGCGGCGACGTCGTCGACGGTGAGCGAGACGGTGGACGCGGTGACCTGCAAAATGCTTCTCCTCAGTGGATTCCGGGAGGCGGAAGTACGGGTGCCGGGTGAGTGCAGGTCAATAGCTGGAGCGGCGCGGCAGATTGCGAGCCTTCCGGGGGACCTGCCGGGCGGGCGCGGGGAGAGAGCGGGCGCGACGCTGATGGCCACGGGGTAGAGCCGGGGTCCGGTGGTCCCACCCGGTCAGGACCGGGCCGATCTCGACGGGTGCGATCAGCAGGGCGACAGGGCGTGGTTCGGGCATGGGCGCATCCGTTCTTCGCTCCGCAGAAAACATACGACGGATGTAAACTTAGCCCGTCTATACCTAGGGTGTCAACATAAAAATGCTACGAGTGTAAGATTGCCTCATGACTACTGACGCCGCCTCGTCCGCACCCCCTGCCGGCCTGCGGGAATCCAAGAAGCAGGAGACCCGGCAGCTCATCTCCGACGTCGCCACCGGCCTGTTCCTCGCCCAGGGTTTCGAGCGGACCACCATCGCCGAGATCGCCGCCGCCGCGCGGGTAGCGAAGAAGACGGTGACCAACTACTTCCCGCGCAAGGAGGACCTGGCCCTGGATCACCAGGACGCCTTCACCGCCTCCCTGGCCGGTACGGTGACCGGCCGTCAGGCCGGCGAGTCGGCCCTCTCGGCCCTGCGTCGCGCCTTCGTCGACGCGGCCGCGGCCGCCGACCCGGTCGCCGGGTTCTCCGGCCCCGACTTCGCCCGCATGATCGCCGACAGCCCCACCCTCTCCGCCCGACTGCGCGACCTGCACGACCTGCGAGAGGCCGCCTTGGCCGACACCCTGGCCGACGTCACCGGCGCACCCCGCGGCGACATCACCCCCCGCACCGCCGCCGCCCTGCTCGGCGCCGTGCACCGCACCCTGTTCCAGCGCATCCAGGAACTCACCCTCGCCGGCCAGGACAACGCCCGGATCTCCGTCACCGTCATCGCGGAGGCGGACAGCGCCTTCGGCTTGTTGGAGCCTTCGCTCGCCGACTACGCAGCAGCGTGAGCCAGGCGTCGTCCGTCGGCGTTCCGGCGGTGTCCGGTCCGTGGCGGCAAACGTGATCCACCGAATCGTCCGCGCTTCCAGGGGTCTTCGTTCGATACTGCTGTCGTGCTGTTGACGTGGATACTCCATCGAGGCCCACTTCGGACCGCTGCGGCAGTTCACCCTGGCCAACTCCAGCCATCCGAACCACACCGTCCAGACTCGAGCCCTGCACGCCTACCTGCGCTGGCGCAACAAGAACGCCCGCCACCTCGACGTCCTGGCCGCCCGACAATGCGAACGCGCCCGCGTGCGCAGTGAGAAAGGCGTTTGCTGGGGCGGCAGCCCCCCTGCAGACCGCTGTCCCGTCTTAAATGATCTGGTTCGGCATCGGGTCGCTGACGTGCGGCGACCAGTTCAGTTGAGACGTGGGGATGCCGGGAATCTCGGGTGATGTGGTCCTGGCCGGATGGATGCCGGATGCTGTCTCAGCTGATCTGGTCCGGCTGTGCTGTTTCGAACTGATACCACGCCTGGGTCGTCAGCCACGACTGGTAGTCCCGGAAGATCCTTCCGGCCATCGGACTGTTCTCGCTCGTTGAAGAACTCGCTGAAAAGCTGGTGCAGCGTGGTCACGGCTGCGGTGTCGGCCTGCTGGGTGAGGGGGTGGACCCATCCTCCGAGCGACATCCCTGTCAGAGTCGAGCCGGTCGCTGTTTTACTCGGCCTGGTTCGAGGTCACGCGTCTCAGCCGGCTTCCTGAGCTGCACGCTCCAGCCGGCTTCGGTGGTTCTGCCACCATGCCGAGTCGCCCGGCGGCATGCTGTCGTTGCCCTTGTTCATCCCGACGGCACCGTCTATGAGCTCCCGGAGGATATCGGCGTGCCCGGCGTGCCGGTGCGTATCAGCGATCACTCGCACCACGGCATGATGCAACGTCACCTCGTCTTTGCCGTTGGGCCACCACGGCACCCTGCCAGTCGTATCCAGCCCCAGCGCGTCAATTGTCGTGTCCGCGTGCACCCACGCCCGGCGGTAAAGCTCCACGATGTACTCGCGTGACTCATCGGCGGTGGCCCACATATCCGCGTTGGACTCCGCACCGTCATCGAGCCAGGGCAGCGGCTCGCCGGACGGGCGCCCGAAGGTGTCGCCGAGGTAGCCCAGTTCCACACTGGCCACGTGTTTCACCAGGCCCAGGAGATTCGTGCCGGTCGGCGTCAGCGGGCGGCGGATGTCGTACTCCGAGAGCCCTTCGAGCTTCCACAGCAGGGCATCACGGGCGGACTGCAAGTAAAAGTGAAGGTCAGCCTTGGCATCTGATACGGTCATGCGGCCAGTCTGCCGCCCGCACGATCTTTGTCCACCGCCTTTTCCACCGCTCGCGGCGAACCAGATCATCTGACACGACGAGCATCGGACCAGATCACTTGAGACAGGGACCAGATCGACAGAGACGGGACAACCGCGGCCTGACCACCCATGCCGTCGAAGCTTGATCGTTGCCACCGAAGATTGATCACCAGTAGGTTCGTGCCAGCGAAGTCTGATCTACCTGAGTTAGTGGGGGATGCTGGGTGCTCACGCTGACGGAGGTCGCCGACGATCCGTTGACCCTGACACGCCGCCTGGCACTGAATGACGCCTCGGACGTGGTATTCCGCCCTCTCGTCCGCACCGACGCGGACCGTCTGGCAGGTTTTCTCGTGGGCTTGTCGCCTGAAACGAGGCGGCTGAGTATGTTCGATGGGTACGATCTCGCAACTGCCCAGGAGCTGTGTGACGCGATCGCGCGCTACGACAAGCTCAGGCTTGTGCTTGAGGAAGTGCCGTCCGGCAGGATCGTCGGCCTACTTGAGTTCAGCCTCGATCTCCACCCTGAAGACATAGCGCGCTATCGCGGGGCCGGCATCCACCTTGCACCGACCGATTGCCGATTCGGCCCCACCCTGGCTGACGACTACCAGGGGAGAGGGGTGGGAACGCAGGTCTTCCCGCTCGTCACGGACGTCGCACGGCGCTTTGGCAAGAAGAGGGTCATCCTCTGGGGCGGCGTTCTCGCCGACAACCCGCGCGCCATTCGCTACTACCAGAAGAACGGCTTCCACTCTGCCGGCTCCTTCACCGGGGCGGATGGTGTCCGGTCGCTCGACATGATCCTGGACCTCGATTCGCTGCAAGGGTAGTGCCGGTCTCGCTCAATCGTCGGTGACACAGGCTTGACCTTCGCTGTCACCCTCGGCGGCGGCGGGCCACTGTACGACGGCGGGCACACCGCTGGTGCTATCCCGGAGGAGCGCCCGGACCTGGGCCGGGTCCTGCACAACTCCTACAGCCCCGGCGAGGTCCTCGGCTTCATGAGCCACCTGGACATGGTCGTCGGCATGCGCAACCGCGACCACCGATCGGCCGTTTGGGTGGGCGGCATGTCGTGGCGGTGAAGCCCGCGCGCTCGGGTGGGAGATATGGGCTCGGGATGCGGTCAATGGATGCGGTCAATTCGTCCGTGCCCGCATTCGAGCGGATCTCTGCCGATCACGGCTCGCACCGGCCGGTCTTCGTCTCCGCTAGACCGTATGGCCGCCACTAGTGACATGTCGATCCTCATGGTGTTCGAAGAGATGCAGAGCAGCCTGACGACAACGGGCGATGGCGTGCGACACGCGACGATGCGGGGCCTTCCGGAGGGGGCGCCCCGGCGGCTCCGCTGATCGACCAACGAAAGGAGCGCCCGGAATGGGCCACGGAGGAAACGTCATCCAGGAATTGAGCACCGATCACCGAGAGGTCGAAGAGCTCTTCCAGCAGATCGAGAACGAGACCGCGAACCCCACCACCCGCCGAGAACTCGCCGACCAGTTGACGATGGAGCTGGTACGGCATTCGGTGGCTGAGGAACTGCACCTCTACCCAGCAGTCCGCCGGTACGTCGACGGCGGCGACGACCTCGCCGACAAGGAGATCGCTGACCACAGTGAGGTCGAGCGGTTGCTGAAGGAATTGGAGGGCTGCCAGCCCGAAGAGGCACGGTTCGACACACTCATCGCCCAGCTGAAGTCATCGGTCACCGCGCATGTCAGGGACGAAGAGGACCGCCTGTTCCGTCTGCTGGCCGACTCCTGCCCTGCCGAGACACTCGATGAGCTCGGGGGGAAGGTCCGCCTGGCCAAGGAGTCCGCTCCCACCCGCCCGCACCCCGCTGCCCCGGATACTCCACCGCTCAACAAGATCCTTGCGCCCGGAATGGGAATGGTCGACCGAGTCCGAGACAGGCTCACGGGGCGAGGAAAGTAGGACTGACCGTTGTCGTCGGCGAGCAGTACGCGGATGGTCACGGGCTCCCTCTCAGCGGCAGTACGGCACGGACCTCGAAACCCATACTGGGAAGCGTCCCGGCGTCCAGCGTCCCGCCCACACTGCGTGCCCGCTCGCGCATGCCGACGAGACCGAATCCCGGCGTGCCGCCGCCCGTGCCGATCCCGTCGTCGGTGACGGTGACCTGCAGGGCGCCCTTCGCGGCGCGCACCCCGACCCGGATGCCGACGTTTCGCCGGCCGCCGTGCCGTACGGCGTTGGTGAGGGCCTCCTGCACGATCCGGTAGGCGGCCGCGCCGACGTCGGGCGGTACGTCGTCGGCGGTGACTGTCAGATCCACCTCGGCCCCGGAGACCCGGGCCGCCTCTGCGAGGCCTTCCAGTCCGTGCAGGTTGAGCAGCAGGTCACGGTCATCGTGGATGTCGTGTGTGCGCAGCACCTCCAAGGTGGTGCGCAGTTCACCGCGGGCGGTGCGGCAGGTCTCGGCGATGTCGTCGAGGGACTTGGCGACGGCCTCGCGGTCCAGGCGCTCGGGATCGGCGTTCAGGACGTGCGCGGCGACGGAGGTCTGCACGCCGATCAGGGTGATGCTGTGCGCGAGTAGATCGTGGAGGTCGCGGGCGATGCGCAGCCGTTCCTCGGCGACCCGTCGGCGGGCCTCCTGTTCGCGTGTGCGTTCGGCGTGTTCGGCGCGCTCGACAACGGCGGCGACGTACTGCCGGTAGAAGCGCAGCGCGATACCGATGAAGACCACGGAGATCACCCAGCCGGCGGCCTGCAGCGCCTCGGCGGCCTGTTGCCTGTTGACCACCATCATGGTGCTCAGCGCCACGGCCAGGGCCATGCCACTGGTGAGCAGGGAGCGCAGGGGCCGGCAGGTGACGGCCATGCTGTACACCGTGACGACCGAGACGGGGAGCGGGGCGGTGTGGTTGTTGTCAAGGGCGTGGTACGGCAATAGCAGGGCGGCTTCCGCGACCAGCATCGGCAGCGGATGGCGCCGCCGCCACACGATCGGGATCTGTCCGGCGAGCAGTAACAGCCAGCCCAGGGTGTCCGGTCGCCGGGCCGGGTCGGTGAGGAGCGCGAGGGCGACGGCCTGGGCGGTGACAACGATGGCGAGCAGGAGGTCGTTGCGGGTGGCGTGCGGGGCGGTGCGCGGGTCGCGGTTGATCACCGCCATGATGCGTTCGCCGATAAGAGGTTCGCGTTCTGCTTCGGGCACGGGCTCATCCTCCGTATCGAGGGCGCCCGTCCGGTATGGAGGGACGCCCAGGGACATCACGCGGATCGGGAAGGAGTCCTACCTTCACCGGCTCCCGGGCCGGGGTTTGGGAATCCGGCGCCTTCGGCATCGGGTCGGGCCACCACACCTTCCCGCAGAGGCCGACGCTGGCACTGGTGACGAGGTAGGTGCGGGCGAGGAAGGTATCGAGGAGCACCCGGACGAGATGACGAAGCCGACGCGCCCGCGAAGGCAGGCACGAGCACCGGCGCAGCGCGCACCTGCGAGGCAGGGCTTACGCCTCGCGGACGTGGCCGCGCAGCGCTTGGACGAGCCGTAAGGCAGACGAGCTCGGAGCCACTGAGTCGGGGTGGTCGCCCCATCCATCGGGGGCCCTCGAGTGTCGTCGTCGACGATCTCCACATACCGGGCGGTCAAGAGGGTCTCGAGGTCTGTCGTCACAGACAGGTCATTGAGGCCCTCGCTTCTTCTGAGGCACGGGACTTCGCGTGAGCGAGCTCGAAGGGTCGCGCTGTGCGGCAACGGCCTCGTGCACGTTCAGCAGAAAGCGCTGGATTGTTGCCAGCTCGGTGTCGGAGAAGGTCCGCGTCGCAGCGACGACCTCCGTGATCAGCGGCCCGAAAAATGACTGTCCGAGGGTGACTGCCTGGTCATCAACCTCGAGCAGCACGCGGCGTCGGTCGCGGCTGTCTCGTGTGCGTTGCACGTGGCCGAGCCTCTCGAGCCGGTCGACAAGGGCCGTGGTGCCCGCGGAGTTCAGGCCGAGCTGCCGCCCGAGCCAGCCCGGCGTCGCAGGCGTGTGCGCCCGAGCGGCATCCAACAGGCAGATCAGGGCACGCAGGTCGGTCGGATGCAGTGTGTTGCGATGGGCGAACTCGGCTGCGAGCAGGTCGAGTTCGATGGTGATGGTACGCAGCTGATGCACAACCCGCAGTCCAGGCTCATCTTCATTTTCATCCATGCCGTTCCGCTCTTCCGTGATCGATCCAGCATCTATAGTATCTCGTTCGACGAGATACTTGCTCAGCAACTATTTTCGCGGGGGGCGTCCCATGGCAGAAGACCTGACTCGCTTTCTGGCGGCGTACGACGCCGTCCTGGACCGGTGGCCCGTGCCCTTCGACCGGATGGATCTGACATCCGTGTACGGCGCAACTCGGGTCACCGCGTGCGGCCCCGTGGACGGGGAACCGCTGGTGCTGCTGCACGGTGGCGACGCCACCTCGGCAGTGTGGTTCGCCAACGTGGCCGATCTGAGCCGCACTCGGCGCGTTTACGCCGTCGACCGGATCGGCGAGGCAGGCCGCAGCCTGCGCGGGGGCCGCCCCGTCCGATCCGTCGACGACCTTCTCGACTGGCTGGACGGTGTACTCGATGGCTTGGGCCTGGGCCGGGCCGACCTGTGCGGGCACTCCTATGGCGGATGGATTGCCCTCACCTATGCGCTGCGCACGCCGCAGCGGGTCCGCAAGCTCGCTCTCCTCGATCCCACCCAGTGCTTCGCTGGGTTCAAGGCTGGGTACCTGCTACGCGCCCTTCCCATGCTCATCCGGCCCACCGCCCAACGGGCCCGCGCGTTCCTCGCCTGGGAAACCCGAGGCGCGGAAGTCGACCCCGCATGGCTGGACCTGTACGGGCTCGCCGCCGAATTCCCGCGCACGAAGGCCGTTGTGGGCAAACGCCCGGGGCCCCGGCAACTGCGGAGCTCTACAATCCCGACGTTGGTGCTGCTTGCAGGGGACAGCAGGGCGCACGACATTCGGCGCGTCGAGGCAGCGGCGCGGCTGCACCTGCCACATGTCGAAACCGCGGTACTCCCCGGCCTGTCGCACCACAGCGTCCCGTTCGCCCGGGCCGCTGCAATCAACAGCATGCTCCTGGACTTCCTTGGCAAGCTTTGAACCGGGGAGGTTACACATCATTCCCGCCACCGGAGGCTAGTGCTGTGACCGGCAAAGTTCGCCGGGGTGGACGGTGGGCGTGAGGGACTGCAGCCTTTGCCTTTGTGGGGTGAGTTTTTCAGGTGGCGACGGGCCACCGCCGGGCCAGGCCGCGGTAAGGGCGGAAGCGCGCAGTGGTTTCGGCCGGTTCGGCCTCGTGTGCGCTAAGGACGTAGAGACGCTGCCCGTCCTCGCTGATGTGAAAGTGCTCAGCGATCAGCTCGGATGGTGCGGCGGCGGTGCTCCGGGCGGCCAACTCGTCGGCTAGTTCACGGGCGGTTGCGGGATCTTCGGTGTCGTAGGACGCCGTGGTGAAGTATCGAACGGCGGCCTCGCGCAGGGCGATGGAGCGATGGAGCGTATAGCGGCCGGGCGGGCCGGCTGTGAACAGGCTCTGGATCGCGTTGCCGAGGGTCTGCTGGTTCTGGGGGTTGGCAGCGAACGCCCGGTGGGCGTCGCTGTTGGTCCACTGGGCGTAGTTGAGGATCGTTCGGCCGTCGGATCCTTCGAGGCAGTAGCGTGAGAGATAGGCGGTGGGAAGCCGGGTGTTCTCCCAGGCGTCCATGACACCGCTTATGACTCTCTCCTGCTCTTCACGGCCCTGGGTGTGCCATTCGGAGATGAGGACGAGACCCGCGTCCGGACGGGTTGGATCGGGCAGAGCAACTGCGGCGAGCTCAAGATCATTGGCCATGGTGACAGCCTTCAACCTCAACTGCGGTAGAGGTCAAGGTCACGGGACTCAATATCGATCTCCCGCACCGTGCTGCCGTAGCCCTCGGCCGCCATCAGGCCGGCGCTGCCCGGGGTCTGCTGCCCCAGCGGAAGTGCCGTACATGGACCTGATCCACGAGACGCACGTGAGCGAGCCGGGCCTGCTCGTCGTCGACGTCACGGCCGCCGACGACGCCATCGCGCTCGCCTTCCAGCAGCTGCTCGCCGTCCGGTGGGCGACGGCCGCAGCGGGGCAGACAACGCGGGACGCCGGTCAGCCCGGCGTACGGCTGCGCTGTTACCTGAACCTGCGCCAGCAGCTCGCCGCGGCCGCCGTGGTCGACCCGACCATGGAGCCGACCACGGGCCGGCCCTGACTCATGACAGGGCGCCGCCTTCGCCGAACAGCGGCACCTCCTGGACGTCGACGTCCGCGGGGATGCGGTGCGGGCGGGCCGGGTGCCGCCACGTCCGGCGCTGTCGCGGGCGACGTCGACGCCGACTTCCATCACGACCTCCGGCTGCACCAGGACGGCATCGAGGGTAAGGCCGCTTCGGCACGTGGGCCGCGGCGCGCGGCGGGCTCGCCTCGCGCTTCGGAGGCGACGAATTCGCTGCCGTCGTGCTGCCGCCAGCGACATAGGCCGAGCGGCTGTATGAGGAGACGGAGCAGCTCAAGGAGGCCTTAACGGCGGCAAGGTCGCTTGGTCGGCGGGGCCGTTCACCCGAACGCGAGGGACTGGTCGCGGTTGGACAGGGCCTGGCATACGGTCCGAAACGGATCAGGCCGTGCCGCTTCCGGCGCCTTTTGGTGTCCGGTCCGCCGTGTCACGTTCGCCCTGACGCATCCGCCAGGACGGCGGCAACCGGACCGGAAGGCCCCACATGAATCGTCATTGCCTGACCGACCCGCCGTATGCGATCCGTGAACGCCGGCCGGTTCGCCGCGGAGTCGTTTCCGTGCTGGCCGCGGCTGCGCTGCTCACCCTGGCGCTTCCGGGCGCAGCAGCCCACGCGGCGGCGCCCACCTGTTTCGGTACCCCGGCCACGATCTCCGGCTCCGGCACCCTCAACGGCACCCCCGGCAACGACGTCATCGTCGGGTCTGCCGGCGTCGACACGATCGACGGCTTCGGCGGCAACGACCTCATCTGCGGACTCGCTGGAGGTGACTCCATCAACGGTGGTGCCGGCAACGACCAGATCGACGCAGGCCCCGGTGACGACCTGGTGCGCGGTGACGTCTTCCGCACCACCGGTGACGCGGTCGCCAAACGTGGGAACGACCTGCTGCTGCGCGATGGGAACGACCGCGCCTCCGGGGACAACGTCGCCTTCAACGGCAACGCTTCGGGCGCCGGGCACGACCGCATCGAGGGCGGAGCGGGCGATGACAGCCTGGCCGGGGACAACAATTCCTTCACCGGCAATGCGACGGGTGCGGGCAACGACGTCATCAACGGCGGTCCGGGCGTTGACGACATGCGCGGCGACAGCAACGCGGCGACCGTCGCCACCGGGGCAGGCAACGACGTCCTGGACCTCGGAGCGGACGGCGGGTTCTTCGCCATCGGGGACAACAACCTGGTCACTGCGGGCGGCACGTCGGCCAGTGCGGGCAACGACGTGATCAGAGGCGGCGCCGCGGGTGATCTCCTGGTCGGCGACAGCTCCGCGAACAACTCCCTGCGAGCGGGCAACGACCAGCTCACCGGACGCGCCGGGGCGGACACGCTGTTCGGCGACAACGTCGACTTCAGCGCCTCCACCACCGTCGGGACCGCAGGCGGGCGGGACGTCCTTTCGGGCGACGCGGGCGATGACACCCTGCGGGCCGGTCCGGCGAACGACTTCCTCAACGGAGGACGCGACACCGACGAGTGCGACGGCGAAGCGGGCACCGGCGACTTCGCTCTGGCATGTGAGTCGGTCCTCGGCGTGCCGTAACGGTCGCGCTCCTATCCTCAGGGTGTCGAGCGCCGCCTACGCTGCCGAGTCCGCCGCCGACCGCACGTGAACAGATCAGCGGCAGGCGGCCACGTTGCCCATGAGGTTCGCCCGGATCGCGGCCTCGAATGGTCAGGGGAGATCCGGGAGCGCGGCACCGCGTCCCCCTCCGGTCCGCGCCTGATCGCCTGGGCGCATGCGGGCCCATGCTTCGGACCAGCCTCGCCGGTCACACTGTCGGTCAGCTCAGCAGCGATCGAGGCCGCGAGTCCAGGATTTCCTCGGCCTCGTCACTGATCGCGCGGACCACGTCCGCAGCGGGGCGGACGGCGTCGACGAAGGACGCTGACTGACCGTAGAGGATCGCGCCCGTGTCGGGGTCGGGCGGAGCCTCGAAGGGGTTGCCGTGTTCCGGGGGTGCGAACTCCTCTTTGCGTTCCCGCAGCGTTGCTTCACGTTCTGACCACTCGTCGGTGAACCGATTGCGGCGGACTCGCGTGCCGATGGTCGCTGGCCAGGGCAGTCCCGACACGATGTCGTAGGCCCGCGTCCATACGGTGTCGCTGCCGTCGCTCTCGACGATCAGGCGCTTGTGGATGTCGTGCACCTCGACCGCCTCGGGTGTGGCGAGAAACGCCGTGCCAAGCCAGGCACCGTCTGCACCAGCAGTGAGGACGGCCGCTAGCGTTCGACCGTCAGCGATGCCGCCTGCGGCCAACACCGGAACATCCGGGTATCGTCTCACCACCCCGGCCAGGAACGGCAACAGGCCCATCGTCCCGGTATGGCCACCAGCCTCAGTACCTTGCGCCACGAGGACATCGGCACCCGCGGCGACGGCCATCTCCGCGTCCTGGTAGTTCTGGACCTGGCACATCACCCGGGCTCCCGCGTCCCTGGCGCGGGCGAGCCACGGCTGGGGGTCAGCAAACGACAGGGCGACGACCTCTGGCCGCTCCTCCAGCGTGGCGTCGAAGAGCGGCCCAGTGAAGGAGAGGAATGGCGTGATGAAGCCGACACCAAACGGCCGATCCGTCGTGGCGCGGATGGTCGCGATCTCCGCACGGATCCAGTCTGGCCCCTTCGACGGATGCGTCCCGCCGAAGGAGCCGAGCCCGCCGGCAGCGGAAACCGCGGCGGCGAGTGTCCCGCCACTGTGCAAGCCCATGGGGGCAGCCATCACCGGATAGGTGAGACCGAACATCTCGGTGAATCTTGTGCGCAACATGAACCAAAGCTAGCGAACTTAGCAACCCGGATATATCTGCAACAGGCCGAGCGGTCGCGCATGTCTTGGACGAACCGGGCGACGACGCACGGGCGCTGTTGCCCTGGCAAGAGACCCGACGGTTGCGCATCTGGTTGCGCTAGGGGTTGCGCCTATTGTTGCGGGACCCGGCGGGCCGGCGCCGTGCCCGTGCAGGTCACCACATGGGTTCGGCGTGGTCGAGCCTTTGACATCCCCGTCGGCGGCTTTGCGCATGCCCTGACTTGAGTTGAGGAGAGGAAGGGCGGGATGGGCGGCGCGGCCGCTGCCGGGGCTCGGGGCTCGGGGCGCGCACGGGCGCGACGGCCGGGAGTTGTCGGGGGCGGATTCGGTGATGTGGTTGAAGCCCCCGCAGCCAGGGCGTCAGCTCCTGGGCGGCTCCGCACAGCGTGCGCACGCGGCCCTGGGGGCTAGCCCGGGCCATCCCGGTGCACCTCAGCTGCTGCTCGCGGACAGCAGGAGGTGGGCGACGCGGCTGGGGTCGTCGGACATGGGTGAGTGCCCGCAGCCGTGCAGTCGGAGATGACGGGCCCCGGGCAGGAGCCGAGTCGCGCGGCGTGCTTGGTGCAGCGGTGTCAGGAGATCGCGGGTGCCCCATGCGACGGTGACGGGGACATCGGGGGCGAAGCCGCGGAGCCGGTAGTTGTGGGCTGCCCGGCGTGTGGCTTCGAAGCCGGGTGAGCGGGCCAGGTTGCGAAGGGCGCCGTCGGCTGCCTCTGCTGTCATCTGCCAGGGCCGTGCGACGAGTTGCCAGAATGCGAGTGTGCGGCCCAGCGGATTGCCGGTCACTCGTGCCGTACGTCCGCCGAGGCTCTCCGCCATCATGCGCGCGACCCGAAGTGAGCCGAGGGCGTAGGCCGCTTCGGGGCCGGTCCACAGGCCGATGGGGGACAGTGCGACAGCGTTGCTGACGGCGCCTGTCCGGGCGAGTTCGAGTGCGACGGCCCCGCCGAGCGAGTTGCCGACGACGGGCGGGCGCGTGAGGCCGACTGTGGAGAACCACGTGGCGACCTCGGCAGCCAGTGCGTGGACGGTGGGGGTGGTGCTGTCCGGCAGCGGTGGGCTGTCGCCGAATCCCGGCAGGTCGACGGCCACGACCTCGCGTTCACGAGCAAGCAGGTCGATGACGGGTGCCCAGCCCTCCCGGTCCAGCTGGCGGATCACGACCAGGGCCGGGCCGCTGCCGCGACGGCTGCTGACGAGCTGGATATTCGACATGCCGGGATCGTACGGTGATGGGTGGTTATCGCACGAGTTGATTGGGGCTTGCGCGCGTCGGGCGGGCGTCCACACCCGTCGACCGGCCCACGGCAGCGCTTTTTGCCGAAGGGGTGGCTCAGCCCTGCGACGTGAGGTGGTCGATGACCGCGGTGAACTCATCTGTCGGGGAGAAGTCCACGTATTCGCAGTCCTCGAGGGCCACGGGGGCGTGTCCGGGCGGCCAGTAGAACGCCTGTCCCGCCTCGTAGACCTCCTCACCGTCCTTCGTCACCATCTTCAGCCGGCCTTTGATCATGTACCCCCAGTGAGGGCACTGGCAGAGATCATCGGTCAGTCCCTTCAGGGCCGGCCGCAGATCTGTCCCCTGAGGCAGTTGTGCGAAGGCCACGGACAGGTCTCCGCCGACCGCTCGTGTACGGAGTTCGACGCCTCCGCCCTCGATTGCGACTGGTGTGTCCTGCCGGGTTGTCCCTGTCATTGCTGCCTCGCTTCGTTCGTGGTGCGGCGGTGTGTCTCGTTTCCAGGCTGGCTCCGGCGGTCGGGGCTCGCCAGGCGGGCCCACGGGCTGCCGGCCCGCCTGCCGCATCTCCCCTCGCCGCGATTCAGCTCTGGCTGCGCTGACCACGAGTTGGTTCAAGTCCCGGCGCCAGGACTGCAAGGCTCGCACCGGGGCGGCTGGCGTGCGGCATGCGGAGAAAATCACCGAGCGCACCTTGACGTCGTGGCAGTCGGAGTCTGCGAAGACCGTGGCGGTGGCGGTGGCGAAGACCGTGGCGGTGGCGGTGGCGGTGGTGTTGGTGCGGTTCTGCGGGGCGAAGGCCGACGAGGCATTGCTGACGAGGCCCCTTGCGGGGAAGGTGTACCTCAGGAGCTGGCGCCGCTGACCCCGGGGGCGACGAAGCGCCGGTGCAGGGGGTAGAACTTCGGTTCGGGGTCGCTTTGCACGCCCAGTTCGCCCTTGAGTACGGGGGCGATTCTGGCCTCGATGAACCGGTTGAAGTGGTCCTCCGACTCCCAGATGTCCATCACGTTGAGGCCGCCGTGGACGAACCAGGCGGCGTGCAGCACGCACCCGTCCGGTGCGTCTTCTTCCCAGCGCACCCTCTGGCGCACCGCGTCGTACACGTCGGGTGTGATCTCGGGCCAGGAAAAGGTCATCACGACTGCCATGGAGTTTCCCTTTCGACCGCCTGGACACGCCGCGGCCGGACGGCCCGCGGCATAGCACTGCGAAGCTAAGCCGCGGGTATCGCCGGTGCACTCCGGGGCGTCCATCCGAGAATGGTGCGTGTCCGCGGGCAGAACGGGTCACCCCTCTCGGCCAAGCTGTCCAGTTCCTTCCTGGCGCGGCCGGACACCGGCGTGCGAGAAGGCGGGTCCTCCGACAGGCCGAGCGTCCGCCTCGGTCTCGCGATCGGTCGCGGCAGTCACGCGACCGCCCACTGCAACCCGAGTTCGGCCAGGTGGCGCGCTTAGGGGCGCTGAGCTTCGGGGATGTTGCCTGGCGCTAGTCGCGCTTCGTGCGGGTGGTGACGTAGCGCATGGAGGGGCCCCACTGCTCCATCACCGGTGCCAGGCACGACTGGCACAGGGGGCATCCGCCGTGGCCATACCTGCCTGCTGCGTCAGGAGCCGGCCAGTCCGTGAACGCCGCGACGGCGGCAGGGGGAGGCCCGACTGGGCCGGACATGCAGCGGGCCCCGGGGAAGACGTCCCCGGGGCCCGCTGTATGGAGTCGTACGGTTCAACGATGGTGCGACGCTGGCGTCACGCAGTGGCAGGCTGCGGTACTTCCAGGGCGTCGGGGCCCGTCCCGGCCCTGTACTGCGCCAGAGCCGCAAGGCCACGCTCGAAGGCTTCGATGGACAAGGGGTGCACCGATGCGTGCGTCAGTGGCCGCTTTGATCCGTGCCAAGGGGCCCGCACTTCCCAGTCGGCATCGGCGGCGGAGTGGTCAGCGCCGGGCTGGCTTGCCAGCGGGTGCGGGCGTGGGGCCCTCGGGATCAGGTGGGTGTGGGGTGGGTGTGCCAGCGGTTGCTGACCTGGTAGACGGCCTGGGTTCCGCCGATGGCGTGGCTGATGGCGCTGGCGTAGTCCGGGAGCTGGGGGATGGGTGATGCGGTCAGCTCGGTGATGAGGCGGTGGGCGGTGGCTGCTTCTGTGTCGCATAGGCGGCATGCTGCGGTGAAGGCCTCGGGGAGGGGCAGGTCGTGTTCCTGGGCCAGGATGAGCGGCAGGGTCTGGGGTGGGGTACCGAGCTGGTGTTGTTCCAGGGGGAAGGAGTACACGTCGTTGATCCACGCCCACAGTCGTGCCGTGCTGTGGATCAGCTGACTTACCGGTTCGCAGTGGTGGACTTGGTGGGGCAGGTCGAGGCCGGCGCTGGGCTCGATGAGGGTGGCGATGACGTGGCCGAAGAAGGTGTGGGGGCGCATGGCTTCGTACTCGGCGAGGCCGACGATGCGGCCGTGGGTGGTGGTCTCCCAGTAGGTGGCGGCGAAAGCCTGGTGGAGCCGGGCGGTGGTGCGGGCGACCTGGGTGGGGGTCATCAGGTCGTGCATCCGCCGGGTGAGATCGGTCAGCGCGCAGGTGAGCGGGGAGGGGGAGGCCGGGGGCGTGGTGCGGGTGTCAAGGACGTGGGTGAAGGAGGCGATGTGTGGGGCCAGTGTGGTGGCCGTGGCCTGGGGGGCTTCGACGTGGAGGTCGTCGAAGGCGCTGAGCCAGATACACAGGTCCGCGGCGAGGGCTAACAGGTCCTGGCCGGCGTCGGGGAAGAGGAATCCCGTACCGCTGCCCACCCGAGTGGCCTTCAGCCGGGTGCTCTCGTGGGCGTCATCGACGAGGCGGTGGTAGTCGAGCCAGGCCGCGGTGTGGTCGTCCGTCTCAGGGCCCAGGGGATTGGAACGGGCGGGGAACAGATGCCAGAACATGGTGGCCGGCCCCGTGGAACCGGAGCCGACAAAGGGGGTGCTCATGGTCGTCCTTCTCTCGCAGGGCATGGGGGACGGTCAGGTATCGCGAGGAGGTGCACCCCCGGCGCCTGCTTCATCCCGGGGGGCGCCGCCGCGGCAGGGACGCCTGCTCTAGCCGCAGACCGGCACGGATTCGGGGAGAGCGTGGTCGTCGCCGGTGACGGGGCAGCCGAACACGGAGGCGAAGGCCGCCAGTTCCCGGTGCACCCGGGGCGTGGGCCGCGCGCGGTCGAGGCTTTGTGCCGCGAGGTCCATGTGCTCCTCGATCGTCCGCAGCGCCCAGCCGCACCCCCCGCAGGACTCGACGAGCTCGGCGGCCTGCCGGATCTGGATGTCGCTGAGGGGCGTAGCCGAGCGGTAGAGGTCGGCGAGGCGGTCGCGGCCGGCACCTTGCGCGCGCAGTGCCGCCAGGAGCATGGGCGTCTTCTTGCGGCGGCGGATATCACTGCCGTGCACGCCGTCAGCCCAGTTGGCGGTGGGCCGGAGGTCTTCCAGATCGTCCTGGAGCTGGCAGGCGATGCCGAGGTGGTGGCCGTAGGCGGACAGGGCCTCGATCTGGTCGTCCGCGGCGCCTGCGCACAGGCCGCCCAGCTCGCAGGCGTAGCTCATCACCCGGCATGCCTTGGCCTCGACGACCGCCATGGACTCCTCCAGCGCTACGTCCGTGCGTTCTTCGAGGTCCATGTCCGCGACCTGCCCGGCGCCCATGATCTGGACGGTTCGTCCCATCAGGCCGATGGCCGCCGGGATCTTCGGGCCGCTCAGCTCGGACAGCAACTCGATGGCGAGGGCCAGCAGGGCGTTGCCGGTCTGAAGGGCTGCCGCGGTGCCGAATGCCGTCCACAGGGTCGGGCGGCCACGGCGGTGGCTGTCGCGGTCCATGATGTCGTCATGGATCAGGGTGTGGTTGCCCATCAGGCTCCATGCCGCGGCCGCCTCCACCGCCCCCTCCCACCCGTCACCGTTGACGTCGGCGGACAGCAGCACCAGCGTCGGCATCCGCAGACGCGACAACGAGCCCTCCGGGACCGCGCTACCGGAGCCGGCCCACCCGTAGTGGAACTCCGCGAAACCGCGCAGCGGCTCCGGAAGCCTGCCCACGGCAGCCCGAAGGGCCGGGTCGAGCACCGCGCGGGCGGCGACGAGGATCTCCTCGGGCGTCCGCCCCGGACCAGCAGGACTCATCAGCATCAGCGCCTCCCGCTTTACTGGAGTTCGTCGGTGCACCATTGGCGGGCCGTCGGTCGGTGCCCGCGGGTTGGTCAGATCACGTCCCGGCATCGAGGCCGGGCCCTTTCGCTCTTGTGGATGGATTGCTGCAGCAGCCGCTGCCGGGCGGTAGCCGCAGGCGGCCGTCTCCTGCCGTGTGGCGGGGATCGCGGCGGCCGGGGCCGCGCAGCGTCCCTTGCCCTGCCAGGCGTTGCGGCCTTCCCTGATGGTGATGGCCACGCGGCCCGTGTCGGTCACGGGCGGTCTTCTTTCACGGTGTTGTTGTGCTCGTCAGCCGTGCCGTCTGTGAGCCAGGCGGGTCCGATCTCGGAGATCTGGTGGCCGTTGGGGTAGGTGGCCAGGGCCGGGCGGTGGGGACGGTTGTCCGGGCGCGGCGGCAGCACCCGCAGGATGCGGCCGCGCGTACGCACCAGCCAGGTGGCCAGGCGCCGGTCGCGCTCAGACGGGAGGGGCAGGCCGACGGCATGCAGGAGGGCGTCGTCGAGGATGGCCAGGGAGAAGCGGCGCATCACCGGCTTGAGCGGGCCGCGCAGCGACTTGGGGAGCATGTCCGCGGTGATCGCCATGGCTGCTTCGGCCAGGCGCCGGCTGCTGCTGGTGACGGCGAAATGCCGGCGCTCGTAGGACTGAGCGAACTGGTCGAAGTCGGCGAAGGTCGCCGGGACGTCTTTGATGCCCATGAGCTGGGCCAGGCGCCTGCCGTAGTGGGTCAGTGCCCGCTGCTCGTGCAGGGTCAGCCGGCGCCAACCGAACCGGTTGATCCACCGTACTGGCACGACGATGAACAGCGCGATGATGTAGGTGTGGTCGTCGTTGCTGATGACGTAGCGCCGGTGCATCTGGTTCATGCGCCGCAGATAGGCCCGCCCTTCGGGGCTCTCGAGGCCCATGCGGCCCATCTCATACATGATCAGCAGGGTGTCGTCCGTGCGCTTTTGGGTGTGGCCGACAATCTCGCCGGTCTCGTCCAGTAGGGCGCTGATGGACGGGATCGCAAAGGTGCGGAAGAACGCCAGGGCCACCGACTGCCAGTAATCCCACGGGAACTCGTACGCGGTGACCAACCGGAAGATCTCCTCGTAGTCCCGCTCCGGATCCAAACCCTGAATACGGCGAAGCCGGTCGAAACGCCGCTGCGTACCAGCCGCAGACGAACTGGCTCGCTTCCGCACCCAGAGTTCGCTGGCCATGGCCTTCCCCCCGTCGCTGCATATCGCGAAGCGCGATTCCTGACGTACGTACAGTCGCAGTCGGTCGCCGCGACCACGCCCCGCCTGGGCCGGCGATCATCCGATCCGGGGAC
This sequence comes from Streptomyces sp. NBC_00299, assembly GCF_036173045.1. Classification (GTDB taxonomy): domain Bacteria; phylum Actinomycetota; class Actinomycetes; order Streptomycetales; family Streptomycetaceae; genus Streptomyces; species Streptomyces machairae. Next base: position 75,300 of record NZ_CP108039.1, on the reverse strand, counting down.
ACCTGGTTTATCGGCGTCGCCTGCCCAACCACCGCCGCGCGGGCGGCCGTCAGGGGCCTGTCTCAGACGGTCGAAGTGGGAGATTCGCGTGCCAGCACGGGGACCTCGGTGATCCAGCCATCGGCGTTGGACAGGTTGATGGCGGGCCGCGGTGAACCGGTGCTGCAGGAACGACCGTCCAGCCCGCGGTAGCGGACCGGGTGCACGTGAGGTGCGCGCCGGGGTCGCTGGCATCAGGGCGCAATGCGGCGGCGCTACAACGGGCCCACCGAGGACCGGGCAGTCACGGTGGTGGACGTCCCGTTCTACGAGCCGGAGTGGGGCGTGAAGGTCACGTACCTACGGATATACCGCTAGGACCCGCTGTCCTGTGCCACCGATCGACCGTGCACAGAGTGGCACGCCCGTGCGGGTACCGCCGCCCGCGGCGGCGGCCCCCGTCCGTCGTCGCCCTACTCGACGCCGCTCTGCTCGACGCTGGTGACTTGGATGTTGTCCGCGCTGGTGTTGCCTTCAGAGAGGACAGACAACGGGATGCGCTTGACGTTGACCAAATTGAGGACGTCGGTGGCGTGTGCCGGGGCGGTGGCTGCCAGCAGGGCGCAGCTCGCAGCAGCCACGGTCAGGATGCGGGAGGTGATCATCATGACCTGTGTAACGACCGGCTGCCTACAGCTGACAAGCCAAGCAGCTCCGATCAGACATTCGGTCATTCATCCAGGCAAGCTACTTCGCGCAAAGGGTGCATGCGTAGCCACCCCGATGGACATGCACGTCACGGCAACCGGATCGCTGACCCCGCCTTCAAGGCGGCGAAGGCTGGCACCAGCGCGAGTACCTCATCACATTCAGCAACGGCTCTCTGAAGCAGTCCTTCGGGGTCGCCGCCATCGACGCCAACAACTGGACCTCTGCATCGCACAACTGCGCTCAGGGGCCCGAACTTGATCAGAAGGAAGTGAGTCAGAAGACATGATCGGTGACCTTCAGCGGCGCAACATCAACGCGGCCTTCGACACACTGGACGTAACGGGCGACGACCACATCGACCAGGACGACTTCCGCGTGCGGGTCGACCGTTTGCGGACGCTGCGCCCGGACATGGACGAAAAGCTTGCCTGTGAACTCCGGGATACCTTCGACGCCTGGTGGGAGATCATCCGCCGCGCCGCCGACAGCGACGGAGACGGCCGCGTGACCCGCGAGGAATTCACCGCGGCGATCGACGCCGGGCTGGAGGAGGACCCCGCCTACATCGACCAGATGGTGCGGGTCGCCCAGGCGGTCGCCGATGCCGCCGACCGGGACGGAGACGGGATGCTCGACCGAAGCGAGCTCGACCTGATCTACAAGGCCTTCGACGTCGACGTGGACTTCAGCGAGGAGACCTTCCGGCGCCTCGACCGTGACGGCGACGGACTGTTCAGCACCACCGAGTGGGCCCAGACGGTACGGGACATGTTCAGCTCCACCGATCGCGCCACGGCCGCAGCGATCGCATTCGGCCCGGTGCCCAAGTAGGGCCTGTCCGACGGGTCGTGTGACAGGCCTAGCGATGGATCGCCCGTCCCGTGTGAGTTCGGGGTGCTTGTCGGATGGTCGTCACTACACATGCGCAAGGCCGTTATCAGCGCATGAACACCACCAAGCGTGCACTTGCGACCCTCGCCCTCGCCGGGGCCACACTGACCATCACAGGCACGGCCCACGCTTCCGGCATCCTGGGACTCGGAGACACTGGAGGAAACAACCGCGACGAGTCGCTTAACCAGTCCGTCAACGTCATCGGGGATTCCTTCATGAACGGCGGAGTGAACGTCTTTGCCCCCCAGTCGACGACTGGCGGCATCGACGGCGTCGGTATGCCGCACCTGCGGTAGTTAGGGACTGTCCGGCAGATCACTAACGGGATCCACAGCTGGACCGCGGCGATGGTGACCGTGCCGTGCCGTGAAAGACGAACGCTCTTTCGTCGTACAGGGTTGCCACGGCCCGGAAGCCCTTGAGCGCTGCGTGGCCGGCTCAACTCCGTTCCTCTGGTGAAGAGCGCCCGGTCGAACCCGGCGGGGCGACCGCCTCGGCTGCAACGCCACTGACGGTTGGCCTGCTGGGCCTTCGTTCGGGAATAGGGTGCCGAATCTGCCGTGCCCACAGGTAGAGGCAGTTCCGAAGAGAGCTGAAGCCGGAGCGGAGATGCCATAGGCCCCGGGGGGAAAGGCGTCCCCGGGGCCTGGCGTATGGAGTCATGCGGTTCAACGACGATGCGGTGCTCGAGTAAGGAACGCGATCACCTCCACAAGATCCTCGAACGCGAACTGTGGGTCTTCGGCGAAGAGTTCAACATGCTGCGCAGCAGCGAGATCGGCCTTACCCGCATGCTGGAACACCACCGGCGCGCTGTCGGCTGGGACCCGACCTGACCTTCTACGTCGGGACCCGCCCCTGGAACCAGGTTCTCGGAGCCGAAGCGCGAGTGTTGTTCTTCCTCGCCTACAGCAGGGCCCTGCTATTCCTGGCCAGGGACCTGGGGGACGACTGCCCGTACCCGGGACTCCTCATGCTCGACAACCCCTTCCAGCAGGGAATCGCAAGCGACGTCGTTCACGAAGTTCTCCGTGACATTGCCGATGCCGCCCAAGCCACCGGCGCACAGGTAATTTCCACGCAAGCCGTACCAGTGCCACGTCTCTCCCCTGGCATCGAACAGATCACTATGCCGAACACCTACATCGGCGAACCCGAGAGCTGACGGCCACATCTGGACAAGGAGGGGCCGGCCGCCAGGCGCTCCACGACCGGCTTCCTCCTGCCCTGTCTTACGCCCACTCGACACCCAGTTCCCGTAGTGCGTCCAGCTGTTCCTGGGTGAGTTTGCCCCGCCTCGCCCGGGTGTTGGAGACCCACACACCCAGCTTCACGGCCACCCGCTCGGCCTCGCCGTCGACCGCGATCTGTTCGCTGTGGCCCCTTGGCACCGGCCGGTGGGCGCCTTCCCGTTCCACCCACTGCGCGAGCGCTGCAAGACCGCGCTGGAACGCCTGCTGCGTTTTGCCCGGGCCCTTCGCCGCCGTACCGCCGACTGCTGCCGCGGGGGCGGCAGCCGGCGCCATGAGCGGCTTGATGCCCAGTGTGGGGAGCCGTTCCATCTGTTCGGGCAGGAGCCGTGTCCAGCTGCCGGGCTGGGCCTGTTGCTGGAGCCATTTGCCGATGTCGTCGCCGTCCATCAGTACGCCGGGCGCGATGTCAGGCAGAACCCCGTCGGCATCAACCAGGTCCGCCAGGACGCGGTAGTGCCGCTGCCAGTCCAGCGGCCACGGGCAGTTCCAGTCCGGGTCAATCTCCGTCAGCTGCGCGGCGCGCTCCGCCGCCCGCTCCGGGTCCTTACCCAAGCCGTTCTTCGCGCCCTTGCGCCGGAGGTTGGCGATGTGCTGGCCGATGGGCACCATCGCCTCGCCCTCGCCCCAGACCGCGTCCTGACGCGGCGCGAGATGGCCGGCGGCTCGCCGGTAGGACCGGAGCGCGGCGAGTTTGTTCTCCCACGCCTCTTCGCCGGGCTCCCAGACCATTGCGGCCTCCGGCGCGTCCAGCAGCACCTTGCGCCGCTCCTCCAGCTCTCCGGCCCGCAGTGCCTTGCGCTGCTGGTGCACCCACCGCCCGAGGCGGAAGTCCTTCGTGACGCCGACCTCGGTCTCGGCGTCGTACGGCGTCGCCGTGGTGGCCGAACGCCTCGTACGAAACTGGCGTATACCCACCGGCGAGTACGGTGCGGAATGGGGCCAGGCAACACACGTGCGGGCCACGATCGAGAGGTTCCGCGCCACCGTGAAGAAGCCCGGCGGCCTCTGGACAGGCGCCGAGTGACCTGAAGTTCCGCTACGTCTACTTCCCCGCCCCAGGCCGACTGAGACGAGCACGCCTGGGCGGGTCCTGGAAGGGACGGCACAGGGGCATCCTTCGCGGGGCTGGGCGGCGGCACCTGTTGGAACGGGGCCGCACCGCAGCTGGACGGTTGCGATGCTGGTCTGCGCCTGTGACCTCCGGGCAGTGATCATCGTTGATCCGATCATGACGAAGCAGAGCATCCTCACCACGGCCGGTCTCGCTGTCGGCACGGTCCTCTTTGCCGCCGTACCAGCACACGCTGGACTCCTCGACGGCACGCTCAACAACCCTTCCGTCCTTGCCAACGTCGAGGCGCTGAACACGGCCACCAACAGCGACTCGCAGGGCATTCAGGACAACAACGCCAACACCCGCGCCGACGGCAACAAGAACAACGCCACAGGCCAGCACATCTAGCGCGTCCTGGGCAAGTGCTCACCGTCCGGGCTCCCCTACGCGGTGTCCGGCGGCTGCGGGCCCTCACCGGCAGCGGCTCGGGAGTGCGGTCTTGTGCTCGTAATACTTGCGTGGCCGTGGCCGTGTCCGGATTCCTCGTACGGGCCCTGTTCAGGTGGACAGGGCCTGTACGAGGTTTTCGAGGATCAGTGGTGCGGGGCGTTGGGCACCGGAGTCTTGAGCGGTTGCCGCGGTTCGGCCCGCAGCAGTAGCCGCTTGGGGTGAAGGGTGATGCCGATCTTGGTGGTGGTGTCGGTGCCGGGGCCGGGCTGCAGGCGCCACCGTGCGCTCACCGTGGCCAGGATGATGGTGAGCTCGGCCAAGGCGAAGTGGTCCCCGGGGCACTGGCGGTTGCCGGTGCCGAAGGGCATCATCGCCAGCTTGGGCACGGTGGCGGCCCGATCGGGGGTCCAGCGGTCGGGATCGAAGTCCAGGTGACGTGCGAAGGAGCGGGGGTCGCGCTGCATGGCGTAGGGGCTGTAGGCGATGTCGCTGTGTGCCGGGATGCGGTAGGGGCCCAGGTCGGTGGTGGCAGCAGATCGGCGGGTGAAGATCCAGGCTGCCGGGCGCAGTCGCATCGCCTCGGTGATGACGTTACGGGTGTGCGGCATCTGGTTGACGTCGGCGAAGGTGACCGGTCGGCCCGAGGTGACCGAGTACACCTCCTCCACCAAGCGCTTTTCCTGTTCGGGGTGTTCGGTCATCAGGTAGAGCGTCCAGGCAAGGGTGGAGGCCACGTTCTCCGCGCCGGCCACGACAAGGGAGACCATATGGTCGTGAATCTCGCCGTCGCTGAGGGGCCTGCCTGATTCGTCCTTGGCGGTGAGCAGGACCGCCAGCAGGTCGTGCCGTTGCTGCCGGGACGATCGACGTTCCGTGATGATCTCGTCGATGAGTTCGTGCAGCGTGGCAAGAGCGTGCTCAAAGCGCCGGTTGGCCGGCGTGGGCAGTCGGTACAACGCTCCCACTGACAGGATCATGCGCCGGTACAGTCCCTCGAACACCGTTTGCAGAGCCTCGCCGATCAGTTCGGCCTTCTCACCAAGGGAGTCGACTTCCAGCAGGGAACGCGCCACGATACGCACGGCCGTGTTGAAGAGCTCTGCGCTGATGTCGATGATGGCGCCCGGTCGCCAGCGTGTGGTCGTGGCCCGGGCCTCTTCCTCCATCACTGTTGCGTAGTGCGCGATGCGCTCCGGCTTGAACGCAGGTTGGATCATGCGGCGTTGACGGCGGTGCAGTGGCCCGTTGCTGGTGGCGACGCCATTGCCGAGCAGGACTTCAAGGGTGTCCCACAGGGGGCCGCCGACGATGTAGTCGGGGCTCTTCAGCAGGGAAGCGACCAGCTCGGGGGCGGTGGCGACATAGACGGTCTTGGGCCCCAGCCTGATCCGTACGAGATCGCCATGATCGCGCAGCCCGGCGAGGAATCCCAGTGGATCGCGCATCAGCTTCCACGTGTGTCCGAGGACCGGCAGGCCACCGGCGGCCAGCGGCGGGGTACCCGGCGGCTGTGCCGATGCGGAAGAGGCTTTGATCGGTTTGGTCGTCACTGCCGGCCTCCCGGTTCATCGATGTAGGGGGCTGTGGACGGGTCGTCCCAGCGGTCCACCCGATACCGTCCGGACTCGTGGTGGAACCAGTACACCGAGCTGAACCAATTGCGCATGTTGAACAGGCATGACCTGATCGCTGCGGCGTACCGGGCGCCTTGCGCGGTTGCATCGGCGACCTGGTCTGCTAGTTGCCGCACGGCCGGTTCGGTGGCCAAGAATGTGTCGACACACCGGCTGACGCGACGATGCACCTCGGCTACGGCCTCTTGCGTTGACAGTCCTTCGTGGCAGGCGAGGCTGATGCCGAGATTGTGCAGCTCGCCAGCTGCGAGTTCCTTACGGAGAGAGCACAGGTCGTTGTACCAGGCGGAGAAGTCCTGGGTCGCCAGTGCTGCGCGCTGGAACGCGTGGTCATTTCGGAGAGAGTTGGGAAGCTCGCACCCAGCGGTGGGCTCCAGGAGGTCGATCCACAGGCGGTGTGCGAAGGTCAGCCGCCGCAGCTCGATGTATTCGGCCACGGTGGGAACGGTTCGGTGTAGGCGGTTGCGGAATTCCTGGTCGTAGGCGTCCACAACTGGATGGAAGTGTTCGATGAAGCGGGCGTTCCAGGTGTCGGTGAGATGGGTGAAGATGCGCGCCAGGCAGTCCGCCAGTGCAGCGACCAGCGGGTCTGGGTGACGAAGGTGGTCGTGCGGCGCGTCCAGCACCCCGTGGAGCTGTGTACACAGCCGACGCCACGCTTCAAGCCTGCCGTGCACCACGTCACGGTCGTGCCGGTCGTCCCAGGCGAAGAACCAGGCGCTGAAGTCCGCGATCGCCGACAGCAGTTCGTCGGACGCGCCCAGGTAGTAGCCGGCCACCAGGTCCGTGTAGCGCAGCTCGTCGGCGAAATGTTCGACGGTGCGCGGCGACATGAGTTGCTGCTTGAGCAGCCACGTCCGGGTACGCACCTGCAGCTTGGGCCAGTACGGGTGGAGCCTGCGGGGGAAACCGATCTCGACGCGGGGAAGAGAAAGATCCCCTGAGACTGCTGGCGATGGCACTGCCGTCGGGCTGTCAGAGGACTGACGCGGCACGGGTGGGCCGGGGGCAGCTGTCGGTAGCTCAATCGTTCGGGCGTCCGGGCGCCGCGCCATCACTGCCTCTTTCCGTGTCCTGACGGTGACCGGCCGAGTGGGGATCTTTCTGATCTCGCTCCGTCGTTCCTCAGGGGAAGCGATCACATCGACTGGGTCGCTGTTCACGCCGCTTCCCTTCACCGCGACAGGACTGCGTCGTCCCCGAGGACTAGCGGCGGTCTGTGAGCAGATTTCGGGCTGGCGTCCAACCGGTCGGCACCAGCCCGGCGGCGTCAGACGTCCAAGCGCCCGAGGAACCAGTTGCCCGGCGCGTTGACGTCCTCGCTGAGCAGGTATTCCTGGATGCTTTGGCTCAGTTCTTGCCGGGTGATGTGACCGTCGCCGTCCCGGTCCAGGTGCTCGAAGGCATCGGCAATCTCTTCCTGCCCGAGAGAGGGGAAGGTCGCCCGGTAGAGGGCGAGGAACTCCGGCCGCGACAGCCGACCGTCCCGGTCGGAGTCTCCTGCTTCGACGAAGGCGTCCACTGCCACGCCCAGCGAGTCGGCGTACCCGTCGGGATCGGCCGAAAGACCGGTGACGGCGGTGACGTACTCCTTCATGCTGATCCGGCCGTCACCGTCGGAGTCCATGGGAGCAAGCAACACCTCCCACAGGCGGACGTAGGCGTCGTGAACACGCCGGGCATCCGCAGACTCGGCGGCAAAGCCCGAAGCGTCGGCCGCTGCGCGGGCCAGCGCCACGCAGTCGTCCCTACTGAGGTCTCCATCGCTGTTGCGGTCCAGCAGATCGAAGCACCGGGCGATCTTCCGCTCCAGGAACGTGTTGCTCATCGCACGCCTTTCGTGTCGGGGACATCACCGGCAACATCCCCTGCGAGAAACACAAAGACACCAAAGGTGGCGCTTACGGCATTCCGAACATTCGATCATGGTGCTCCCCATGCGAGGGTCTAGCCGAGGCCCGGGGCAGTTCCGACCATGTCCGCGCAGGTGAAGTCTTGGTACGCCGTTGGTGCCGAGCCCGCTGAACGACGGTGTCAGCCGATGTCATCGGCGCGTGGGGACGGGCGTGGCCCGGAGTTGCGTAGGCGGTACTCGACGATGCTGGGCTGGTCGACGGCGGAGGTGCAACGGAGCCCCGCCTCGATGAAGAGACCGAACAGGTCGCAGATGCGGCGGGGGTGTTGTTGCCGTTCACGATGGTGATGATCCTGGCTCGTCTTGCCATTCACGGTGAGCACGGGCGTGCTGCTGTTCGTGCTCATGGTGCCGGGCGGCACCATGAACATCTCGGCCTGGTGGCCGGTCTCCTCTGGCTGTCGAGCGGGAGCTTGTCGTCAGGGTGCCGATCCGGGGTCTTCCATTGCCGATCTTGTGTGGTGGTCCGGTCGTACGGCAGCGTGCAACACCGGTTCCCCCTCGCGGCGGTTGGCGCTGGCGGGGACGCTGGCCGGACGAGGCAGGTGAGCGGGAGTGCTCTGCGTACTGGACCCCGTGGCGGCGCGGAGAGCGCTGGCAGCGCGGTTTCGCCGAAGGGCGATGGTGAGTTCCAGCAACACCGTGGGCCTTGCGGTGGGCAGTCTGGAGGTGCTTACCGCGCGGGGATCAGCTGGGACGAGGTGGAGTACCGCTGAACGGATGTCCGCTGCGAGAAATCGGTTCCACTGCGGGATCGGCGCGTTGATCACCACGCAACCCGTCCCACCGATCATGGAGTCATTCCGTGAAGATCCGCACTGCCGGTGCCGCTGCCCTCGTGGCCGCCTCCGTCCTGGCCGCCCTCGCTCCGTCCCAGGCGTTCGCCGCACCCCAGGCTCCGCCCTGCACGAAGAAGAACATCGCCTACCTCGACGCACAGGACCGGCAGGAGGACGCCGAGGCCAAGGTCACCGCAGCGGAAAAGGCACTCGACCGGGCCCGAGCCGACCGGGAGACGCTCAACAAGACAGCCCGGATCGGGGTCCAGTTGGTCTATGTCCTGGAGGGGGGAGACGCCCCGTTGAATGGGGAAGGGAAGCAGGCAGCCCGCGACCTGTCGGCCGCGGCTGACAGGCACAACCCGGCGGCCACCGCTGATGCTGCCGTGAGGCTGGCCAACGCCGCAGACAAGGCCCCAGCCGACTGGGCGAAGGAGGCGAAGGCCTCGTTGCGTACTGCTGCCGAGAGCGCACGCAAGGCCACCGAAGCCCCGACCGTCGAGGCCCGCCAGAGCGACCTGGACACGGCGCGGTCCGAACTGACGGACACGGCCAAGAAGGTACGCTCCGCCCGCGACACCTACCGCAACTGCCTGGACAATCTCGTCAACTGAGTACTTCCGGGAGATTCCCGGCGTTTAGTGGCGAAGGCGCCCTCTGCCGCCAAACGCCGTTACCGGCCCCGGTGAGGCCCTGTACCCGCGTCGCGACCCACGGCCCGGGAAGCGTTGCTGGTTCTCATCGACATTTCCGGGCTCCGCGATCACCAAGTGCTACCCGAAACCCTCACTAACGTTGCTGGCTCCCACTTACAGAACCACCCGACGGCTGCGGGCCCAGAGAAGTGTCCCCGAGGCCCGCAGCTGCGCAGTGAGGAGTGCCTACTGCGCCCACTCAAGACCCAGGGCGGCGAGCGCGGCGAGTCTGTCGGTGGTGAGCTTCGAGCGGCGTCCTTTCTGATTCATGACCCACACTCCGAGTTTCACGGTGTGTTCTTGGCCGTCGATCACGATTGTCTCTACGTGTCCCCGTGGGACGGTCACAGAGCCCGTACGCGCTTTGTACTGCGCCAGGGCTGCTACCCCCCGCTCGAAGGCCCCCACGGGCGTCGTAGACGGCTTCGCGGGCGCTTCCGGCTCCGGGGCCAACGGCGTGATGCCTAGTTGCTCCAGGCGCTCGCGCTGCCCGTCGTGAAGGGCCTGCCAGACCTCGGGCTTCTGCCGGTTCAGCCATTTTCCGATGTCCATGCCGTGGACGGTGAAGCCGGGCAGGACTTCCGCCGGACTCTCTTCGTTGCGTACGAGTTCGCGTAGTGCGGTGTAGTGGCGTTGCCAGTTGGCCGGCCATGACGGGTTCCAGTCCTTGTCGACGGCTTCGAGCGCGGTCTTCCATTCGGGGCCGGGGGTGCTGCGCGGGCCTTGCAGGATTCTGTACCGCTGCCGGAGGAACTGGAGGAGGCGTCGCAGGAGTTGGACGACGAGATCTCCATATGGACGTGCCGGAGGATCTGGAGGGAGAGGAGCCGGCAGCCGTATCCGAGATTCCGGGGGTGGACGAACGCGCGACAGAGGAGCTCGTGGCTCCCGATCCGAAGGTGGCGGCACTGGAGGATGAGGCTGCCTGCCGCGCTCAGCTGGCCGATGCTGTGGCGGCCGGGGGCGAGAACCCGGTGCCGTGCGTCACCTGGGGCACCACTGCATCGGCGCCTGAGCTGCGCGCCGCAGTTGCTGCCTGGCCCGCCCCGAACTGGTGCGACGACCACGGCGCGAACGGTAAGTGGTACGTCAACCGGTTCAAGGCCTGCGGGATCTTTCCCGCAGATCTGACGGTGACGAATCCCCGCACCGGCGCGGTGGTCGGCCGCATGCACTACCTCACTCGCGCCTACGCCTACAGCAAGCGGGATATCAAGACCTGGGCGTACCAGGTGGAGTTGCTGGAGGTCTCCAGCTCGGGAGCGGCCAGGGGCAGCAGCGCCAATGGCAAGGGCACCTGTGCGGGCAAGTGCAAGGTGACGGAGTCCAAGTTCCCCTCTCAGCCGATGAGCGCGAGCAAGGAGCCGATGGGCCAGTTCTTCCTGGACACCACCATCAAAACGTCACCAAGGGCCAGAAGGGGGAGGGCCAGGCGTCGGCGGTATGGCGGTTCACCAACCCCGGATGGGCCGGTCCCAGCAACAGCATCACCCTGCCGACGCCTCCGGTGCGGTGCGACAACGCCCTGCCGGGTACGTCGAAGGCCGGCTGTGTGATGCCGTACATCCCGCACATGGTCTACGCGAAGAACGGGGAGTTCCCCGAGCTCGCCAAGCACATCGAGTACGCGCAGAACACCAAGAACCTGCCCGGTAAGCACGGCACCACCCGCTACCTGACCCGCCTGACCAACAAGGAGAAAATCAAGGAGAACCGGAACACGGCGTGCCCGTCGAGCCTGGAACGTCCGCCAGGCAAGCAGTGCGACGAGTACCCCTTCGCTTCGACCTGGCAGGGCGCCAAGACCGGAGGCGGCGACTTCAGCCGCCGCATGATCAACGGGACACAGAACGAGGACGGCGGCCGTGCCCTGAGCCGCTTCTACCTGTACAACCGGATCCTCGAAAAGGACCGGTTCCTGGTGTGGATCAAGTAGGCAGCCACCGCCACCCGGCAGAGTGAGGGAGAGATGAGCGACGAGGTCGAACGGGGCAGGGGAAACGTCCCGGTTCAGTACACCAGTTCGACATCACCGACGAGGACGGCCTCACCGGCCCCGACCTCGAGCGCCGGCACAACGGGCTCGTTCGGGTCGCCGACGGCGTCACCGTCATCATGACGGGCATCCACACAGGTGACGTCGACGTCACGGTCACCCTCCACGACTCCGAACCCGCACCCGACGACGGTGACTGGCAGGACATCGTGGAGATCTCCGCGCACTGCGCCTCGGGCGAATTCATGGTCCGCGGCATGATGGACGACCTGGACGAGGAACTCCCCGTTCTGTCGTTCAACGGCCCCGGCCACTACCGGCTACGCGTCCATGCCCGCGGCCGGGACACGGCCACCGACCTGGCTCCCGACGAGGTCACCGAGTGGTACCTCATCCAGGCATGGCCGGCAGCCACCGCCACAGATGCCACTGTCATCCGCCAGATCGATGGCTACGGGGCGTCAGTCCGCGCACACTGAACCCAGTTGCCTATACCTGTCCGCTCACCGTGAGCACGGTGAGCGGACAGGTCCACTTCGGGGCGGTGCGGCTGCGCTACTGGCCTCGCGAGGCTGAGGGTGGAGACCGCGCGCGGACCCCTGGCTTACCAGACCGATCAGACGGCTTGCTCACCAGGACCTCACCGTGACCCAGCGGACGATCAACCGGGCCCCATCTCCTCGCGCACGCGGAGCAGTTCACCGGCTGTTCCCCTACGGGCCGCCATCAGCGGCAGGTTAGAGGGTTTTTGCGGTGGCCGTAGGCGCGGGCGATGGCAGTGCTGGTGCGTGGACACCTTTGCAGGGTCTTCACGCTGTCTCGTACAACCGTGCGACAGATCACTTCCGTTAGCTCCGGTTAAAGACGAACTGTCCAGGTTGGGCTCGTTGCCTGGTGATGATCACGCCGCGTAGGAAAGGGGGCGGCGCGACACATCCAGCAACGTCCTGCCCCCCGGTTCGAGGGAGGGCAGGGCCCGAAGGGACATGTCTTGTTTGAAGGGTTAAGAACCAGAAGAAAGCACGCTCTCTCGCGGATAGCCGTCGGTACGGCGGCCATGCTGCTGTTCAGTGCTGGCGGTGTGGCCGGTGCGGTCGAGACGGCTCCGGCCGCCCAGCCCGACCCCAACGCCGCCCCCTCGACCCGGCCCGCTGCCGGGCCGGAGAAGGCCACGCGTGCGGCTGCCGCGGGAGCGCGGCCGGTGTCGGGGAAGAGCCCGACGGCTGCGCCTCTGTCGCGGAATGCTGCGCCGGGCGGGTTCCAGCGGGTTGACGTCTCAGAAGGTCCAGCTCAAGAACAAGGTGACCGACGCCGACGGGGACAAGTCGACGCTGACGTTTGAGGTGTGGACCGCGGATGCGGCAGGCAATCCGCTGAAGAAGGTGAGCATCGCCGACAACGAGTGGGGTGTCATCGTCTCCCCCTACGTGGCGTCGGGGACGACGGTCACGGTGGATGTGCCGGTGGGCAAGCTGGCGCTGAACACGAACTATGTCTTTCACACGTCGGCGTTCGACGGCTCCCTGTACGAAACGTCGTGGTCCCCGTGGGCGAAGTTCCGTATCGAGCTGCCGGTTGACCTGACGCTGCCGACGCCCGACTACAGTGCGCCCGATCCGACGTCGCTGAACACGCCGCCGAACTACTACCAGACGAAGCCGCTGGGCACGGCGGGTTCGCCGCTGTCTGCGCGCTCGTCGAAGTCGGCGGTGGAGCAGTGCAGCGAGGCGGATGCGGACGGCCGTCAGGTGTGCTTCGGCAAGTCGACGCCGGTGGCCAAGGGCAAGGCGCCCAAGAGCGGGGCGAAGGCCGCGGGTGTGGCGACGGCCGGGGTGGAGTGGTGTAACACCGACTTCGAAAGCATCCTCGCTACCCGGTTCATCGAGTGCGATGTCAGGTCGGTGCCGATCTACATCCGTATGGACGGCGCGATCCAGGCCACTGCTCACTTCATGTTCCTGCGGATGCTTCAGGTCGATGGGCAGAACAGCTTCACCGAGCACCTGACGATCGAACCCGCGCAGCAGATTCCCCCCGCGTTCCGTGAAATCAACTTCGTGGGCGTGGAGCACCTGTGCCAGGGGTCGTGTACACCGCATGAGCCCGATAGCAGCGCGTGGAAGGGCAAGACGTGGTGGGTACCGGGCGAGATGCACTCCGCGTCGCTCACCACCCCGTACACGTGGGACGCCTCGGTTGCCGGGAAGACGTACCTGTACCAGCCGGATGTGAAGATCGACGCGAACATTCTGCCTGCGGACGGGAGGATCCGCCCGTTCATGACCGGCTACCAGTGGTCTTTGGACTACGACGGCGGCACGGAGGATCTCGACCAGATCCGATGCGACACCACCAACGCCGGGCCGGGCACGGGCTGTGTGTTCGTCAACCACGCGCCCACCTACATCTTCAACGCCAAGGCCTTCCCCCAGGCCGCAGCGCACGCGTGGCTGATCCAGAAGGCCACTCCCAAGCACCCGGGTTCGATGGCCGATCAAAAGCCCCTGTACTACATGGGCGACAGTGCGCAGAACTCCCGTAACCGCAACCGGATCTGCCCCACCGGGTGGGCCGCGGCGAACGGGGACGCCTCCGCCCTGGTGGACGCGGCCGACGCGCTGAACTGTGACGAGTTCGCGTTCGCCTCCTCCTACAACAGCGGCGGCATGTCCTCGGCTGAGGGCGGCCTGAACCCCGCCCTGCTCCCGGGCGGGACCACACCGACGGGTGCGGCCGGCATGCACAACCAGGAATCCATGGGCAACCACTTCGCGACGTTCATGCGGGACATGCGGATCATGGACAAGGACGCGTACTGGCTGGACACGCGAATGGATGACGGCGGCACCTGCACGTACGGCGCCGGCGGCGGTCAGCCGGTGATCTGCAAACTGGCCGCGAAGTAACACCCCTGGCCTCAACGGCAGCGGCCCCCACCCTGCGAGGCGAATTCCAGGTGTCGTTGCAACACAGGTGATCAGCTGGCTGTTGTCAGGAGCTTAGCGAGGCGCTCGGCTGGGGTTTCCCAGTCGAGCGTTTTGCGGGGCCGACCGTTGAGCTCAGCGGCAACGGCGGTGAGGTGGTCGCGGGTGTGGACGGCGAGGTCGGTGCCTTTGGGGAAGTACTGCCCAGCAGGCCGTTCGTGTTCTCGTTGGAGCCGCGCTGCCAGGGGCTGGCCGGGTCGCAGAAGTAGACCGGCACGTCCGTGGCGACGGTGAACTCGCGGTGACGTCCCATTTCGCTGCCCTGGTCCCAGGTCAGCGACCGTTTCAGGTGGGCCGGCAGCGTCCGGACGGTCTCGACCAGGGCGTCACGGACGAGCTCCGTGCCGCGGCCGTCGGGCAGATGCACAAGCATCACGTAGCGGGTAGAGCGCTCGACGAGCGTTCCGATGGCGGAGGCACCGTCCTTACCGATGATCAGATCGCCCTCCCAGTGGCCGGGCACCGCCCGGTCCTCCGCCTCGGCGGGCCGTTCGCTGATCATCACCATGGGGTCGCGGAACCGGGGCTTGCGCCGGGCCCGGCCGGTGCGCAGAGCCTTGGCGAGATCGCGGCGCAGCTCACCACGGCCCTGGACGTAGAGGGCCTGGTAGACGGTCTCGTGGACCACGTGCATCTCCGGCCGGTCGGGGAACTGGGCCCGCAGAGCCTGGCAGACCTGCTCGGGACTCCACCGTAGGTTCAGACGATCCTGGATGAAGTCCCGCAGTTGCGGATTCCGGCCGATCTTCCCTGGCTTCGGGCGGGGCCTGCGGGCGTCAGAGCGGGCCTGAGCGGCGTAAGGACGGTAGGCCCAGCGGGAGTCGTCGCCGCGCAGGGAAATGCCGTTGCGGCGTATCTCCCGGCTGATCGTGGATGGGCTGCGGCCCAGCTCGGCCGCTATCTGCCGCACAGACGCCTTCTCGCGCAGCCGGTCGGCGATGTGGATGCGGTCGGCTGTCGTCAGGTAACGGGACGGACCGGAACGGGTCACCTCCCGCCGCACAGGCGGTGCTCCCCTGGTCCGTCCGGACGGGTTCCTGCCGTTACGCCAGCGCTTGCCGGTTCGCCGGTTGATCCCGACGATCCGACAGGCCTCCCGGCTGCTCACCCCCTGGTCCATGAGCCGGAAGTATTCCTCCCGCTCACGGACCAGGGTCTTACGGCCCGGAGACTTAGCCCGTCCCTCCCGGATCTCGAAGTCCATCGCACCCCTTCAGGCGGGGTGTTGCGACGACCACTAGAACTCAAGGATTCAGGGTGGGGGCCGCTCTCGTGTGCGCGGCAGACGGTCAGGCCGGGGCGATGAGGACGCCGGGAAGGTCGCCGGCCTTCACGGCGTCCTGGTCGATGGCCACGCCCGTGTAGGCGCCCGCGGCGGTGAACACAAGCTCGGGCAGGCGCTCGCCATGCTCCTCGAAGTGTGCGACTACCTCGGCCTCACTGGCCTCCGGCATCGAGGGGAACACCGCGCGCGCGGCGCTGAGGGCGGCATCGAGGGCCGAGCCCTGCCCGGTGTCAGTACCGAAGTCAGCCCGGTACGCGCAGGCACCGGGCGCATGGATGATCAGGGCCGGGGGACTGAAACGGTTGGCGGTCAGGCAGAGGATCTCTTCGCCCTCGCAGGGAACCATCGACTCGACCTTGCCTTGATAGCCAGTCGCCCAGGTGGCCATGCCCCAGTCCTCCAGCACATACGTCCACTCACCGCACGTGCCATACATGGCCCGGTTGAGACGAGGGGAGGGCTGTCCCGGCTGCCCGGCCGGTGCGCTCAGCTCCCTGCACGGGGTGCGCGCGGCCAGCTCGTCGAGGTCGGCCCCCAAGTTGATGAGGAACTCGTCCGACTCCACGCCTCGGGCCAAGGTCAGCGAGATGCCGCCGAGCATGCCAGGCACAGCCGATGAAGGAGTGTGGTGGTGTGCGCCTATCCACGCGATGCCGTCACTCATGCCGGTCAGACTATCGGCCCGGTGCGCGGCGGTCCTGGTCGTGGCACGTGCCGGCACAAAGGGTGCGTCCGGGGTGTGGTTCTGCGCACCGGCCGCAACACGTCCGTCAGGGCGACGCGTTCACCAGGCCATGCTCGGCATCGCCCACCCAACTCCCGCCGACCAAGCGGCAGCCGAGCCCGACGTTGGGCGGGTCGACGGCTGCGTGGAGGAGGACCTCCGCGCGCATGTTGCAGCCGTCGGTAGGGTTGTCGCCGCTGTTCCAGTGGCGGAACTTGTTCCGGTCGCAGCCGTCGCGGAACTCGGTGGCCAGCGGCAGGCCCGCCGACCGCGTCGGCCAGGGGCAGAGTCTCGGCGGCGTGAGCAGGTGCGGGAGCGATGACGGGCACGATGGAAAGGGCAGCGGCAGCCGCACAAGACAGCGTTGACCATGTGCCGTTGATAGCCGCCCCCTGACGGAGTGATCAGCGGGTTCCCGAGGGTGCCGCCCGCGTGGGGGTGGAAAGGTCGCACCGCAGACCGGCGCGGCGCAGCAAGACGCATCGGCCCCGACGGCCGGAGCACACCCAACTCGGTGGAGCACATCAGCAGCCGCGACAGGGGGAAGATGTTGGTGGGTCACGGAGCTGTGGCTCTCCGGACTACAGCACGCCGATCACGGCACTGTCACGCCATCTTCGCCCTCCTCGAAATAGCCCTCCATGACCGCACTGTGGGGCACCCAACCGTCCTGCTTGGCCAGGGCGGAGCGGTCGTTGCCCGGCGCGCTCGGTCCCGGTGGTCAGGGGGTGGCTGTCGCTTCCAGGGCGGCTTCCACCTTCTCCACCTGCCGGAGGACCAGATCTGTCGGGAGTACCGGCATGAAATCCGCCTTCTTCTGCTTCGGCAGAGTGCTGCCGAACGTTTCATTGATGTTGAACCAGACGAGAACGTCACTGCTGCGGACGAGCCCGTACACCGTGTGGTTCTCAATCCCGTTCATTGAGAAATCCATGTTCACCCTGAGCGACTCATCGCCTGGTTCCAGTGGTCCTCCGAGCGTGAGCTTCGCGCGCACCGAGTGGACGGACTTGTAGACCACCGACGGGCACGCCTTGAGTGACTTTTCAACCGAAGCGAATACCTGCTTGGCTTGACCGGGGGGATAGCTGGTCAGTGCCACCGATTTGGCCCCTACGCTGTTCGCGGGGTCACTCAGGTGGAACCGTGTGTAGCCCACTGCGCCGTCTGCCCAGCCGTGGCGGAGCAGCTTCATCGCGGGCAGACAGATCTCCGGCGTGGTGGTGGTCACCACCGGCTTCATGTCCGCCGGTGTTTCATTGCCCAGCGCTACCCCGTAGCCGCTCGCTTCGCCCTGGGTCAGTCTCGCGGCTTCCAGTTCTTTTTGACTGAGTGTGCGAGCTTGGGCGGCGGCAGGCTTGGGGCTGGATGCCTGCGACGCACATCCGCTCACGGCCGACACGGCAAGGATCATCACCGACGTCGCTGCCCAAAGTCTTCGCCGAACAAGCCCGATGGGCCCGCTGCCCCTACGCGATCTGCGAAACACCCCAGCCCCTCCCGAACAATTGGGTCGAGAGCATAAGCCAACCCGGCATCGCAGTCCTGGCGGGATGCTGAAGAGCCGCAGAAGGTGCGAACGCGGGTCCTGGCCGCGCTGTGGCCTCCCGTGTCACGCATGCCTCCCATCCTCCTGACGACGGGCTCCGTGTGGGCGGCGTCCTCCCGATTACCTGCGGAAACTGCGGCCAGGATCTTGACATGTGCAGATCTCACGCGGGTAAAGTGCCTCCACTTTGATCATCTTGTGACTCCCCGGTGGGGATTCTGCGGAGTCGGGGGAGGCATGGGATGAGCATGTCCATGTGGCGTCACGGCGTCGGGAAGACGTTCATGGCCGCGGTCGCTGTGGCCGTCGTGGGGGGTGTGTTGCCGTCCAGCGCTTCGGCTCACGCGGTGGCGGCCGGCGCAGCAACATCGCCTGCTGCGCAGGCGTCGGATGCCGTTCCCGCACAGGCTGAGGCCGCGTCCACTCTTGCTGCCCAGACGGGCGAGCCGGTGGAGGTGCTGTTTGAGCGCACCGAGTACTCCGAGGTGTTCGCTCAGCCGGACGGCAGCTTCAAGCTGACGCAGTCGACCGCCCCGCAGCGGGTGCGGGCGTCGGACGGGTCGTGGAAGCCGGTCGATGTCACGCTGGCCAAGCGTGCCGATGGCCGCATCGCGCCGAAGGCCGCTGTGGTGGACCTGTCCTTCTCCGGCAAAGGCGCCGGTGGCGACCTGATCCGGATCGGGGACCGCAACAGCCACACACTCACCCTGGGCTGGGACCCACAAGCCCGACACCGGGTGGGACCCGGACGGCACCGTGGAGACTGCAAAGGTTTCCCCGCGAACCGACAAGACCCTGTACCGGGTCAAGGCCCGTACACAGTCGCACTGGACCTATGAAGGTACGTCAGGGGACCTGTTCTCCTCGTACACGCCCTGGTGCTACTTCAAGGTCGACCTCGAGCGGCCGAAACCGCCCGTGGTTACGGCCGTGACAGGCGGCATCTACACCCTGTGCGTCACTGAGGACTGCGCAGCGCAGGGCGGCCCCGGCATCCAGGGCAAGTTGCATTTCGCCCAGAACGCTGCAGACACCGATGTCGTCAAGTACGAGTGGCTCCTGCCGGGCATGACCAAGACAGACTTCGCCACCGGTGCGAGCGCGGATGAGTCAATCACTCCCTTGGTGGCCGGCCGACAGACCCTGCAGGTCCGCGGCTGGGATTCTGGCGGCTCGGGCGAATGGGCCTACGTCAAGATCAAGGTGCAGACCGCAAAAGGCGCGATCGGCCGCTGGCACTTCGACGACTACGCAGCCGGCTCGCAGGAAAAGCTCGCCCGGGACGCGGCAACCGAAGGCACCGTGCGACACAACGCCACCATGTACACCGACGGCACCGGCTTCTCCTCACTGGCCCGCCGCGGCGGAGGTGTCGACGGCACGGACCGGTCGCTGTGGCTGGACAGCACCGACCCGGCCAAGCAGCAGGGGTATGCGGCAACCTCCACACCGCCCATCAACACCGGCGACTCCTTCACCGTCTCGACGTGGGCATATCTCACCGACACCTCGGTCAACAGGGTTGTCATGGCCCAGCCGGGCAGCAACGCGAACGCGTTCGCCCTGTACTACTCGACTGCCTATAACGCCTGGGTGTTCAACCGCACCGACCAGGACAAGGCCAGCCCGGTATTCATCCGATCCATCGCCGAGCAGAAGCCTCAGCTGAAGGTCTGGACGCATGTGGCGGGCGTGTTCAAGACCGAAGGTGATGACGGCCTGCCGGACACCGACCCGACGAACGACACCATCCAACTGTTCGTCAACGGCCAGCCTCAGGGCCAGCCGGTCAAGCTGACGAGTGCCGCTTCGACCTATCAGCCCTGGTCAGCAAATGGGGGTCTGCAGTGGGCCCGTTCGGTCAAGTCCGGTGTCGGGAGCGAGTTCTTCCGCGGACGGCTCGATGAGACGGCCGTATGGCAGCGAGCGTTGACCGAACCCGAGATCCGCGGCGAAGGCGAACTGAAGGAGAACGAGGCCGCCGCCACCGAGCTGATGGCGGGCTGGGACGCCACCACATCGACCGGCACCACCCTGGCGGAGAAATCGGGCTATCCCCTTGCCGGCATGGTCCTGGCCGGAGGCGCCACGCTGGCTGAGACGCCGCAGGTGCTCTCGCTGAATGGCACCACTCGCTATGCCTGGACCACCGGTCCGGTGGTCGACGAGACCGGCTCATTCACCGTCAGTGCCCTGGCCCGCGTGGACTCGGCCCAGCTGGTCGGCAAGGCGGACGGCCACACCGTCACCGTCGCCAAGCAGAAGATCGGCAACGAGGCCTCCTGGGCCCTGAAACTGATCAAGCTGGCCGATGACATCGACGATGACGGCAAACCTGAATGCCTGTGGCGCTTCGAACGCACCCGGGTGGACGGAGCCGGCAACAAGTCTTCCGCGACGCAGGTATCAGCTACCGCTGTGGCGGTGCTGGACGAACTGGTGCACGTCACAGGCGTGTACAACGCTGCGGACCCCTTCGCCGACGGCGATGCGACCCGGTTCGGCAAGCTGCACCTCTTCGTTGGCGCGGACGAGCAGGTGGATGAGGCCACCGAGCCCAACTTCGGAGATCCGCAGCAGGGCACCGGTGAACTTGCCATCGGCCGCGGCCACACCAATGGCACGCCCGGTGAGTACCTGCCGGGGGCAGTACAGCAACTGCGGATCTGGGTCGGCGCGATGGAGAGCCGCCAGATCGCCGAGCGCGTCCTCGGCGAACCGGCCGGCTAGCCGGCCCCCTCAAGGGCGGCCGACCGGCGCCAGTATGCCGCCCACCTCAGTAAGCAGGGCAACGACGCAGATTCCAACGTGCACCCGTGGTGCGGGTTCGACGATGACGATGGGCGGAAGAAGGCCATGAAGGCTGCACACCGAGCAGGGCGGCGACGCTGGATGGGCCGGGCGGCTGCGGTACTGGCGCTGGCCATGGTGCCGAGCCTGCTGGGGCCCACTGAGTTCCAGGCCGAGGCCAAGGACGAGGCGCTCGGCCGGCCGAAACTGCCCGCACCACGCGAAGCCGACCTGCACCCCGCCAAGGGCAAGCCGGACAAGAAGAGCGCCGCGGCATTGAAAAGGGCGGAAGCCGCCGACAAGGCCGCAGCCCGGCGCGCCCGTGCAGAGCAGGCCGCCAAACCGGTGTGGCCCAAGCCCGGCTCCGTCACCGTGGACGTTCCCGCCACCGGCACCGCCCGTGCCACGGCAGGTTCCCTACCGCTCACCATCGAAGCCCCCAGGACCAAGCGCGCCACGGCAGCCGACGAGGTCACCGTCAGGGTTCTGGACCACAAGAAGGCCAAGGCGGCCGGCGTCGACGGGGTTCTGCTCACCGTCACCGGCAGCGATCCGGGAAGCGCCCGACTAGCCGTGGACTACCGCAAGTTCGCGGTCGGCGGCGCAGACTTCGCCGGCCGGCTCCGTTTGGTCCAACTGCCCGCCTGCGCTCTGACCACGCCCAAGAAGCGCGCCTGCCGCATCCAGGAGGAACTGCCCTCCACAAACAACCGCGGCGCGGCCAAGGTGACCGGCGACATCACACTGCCCAAGCCGACCGCCCCCGCGCCGAAGTCCGACCGGCCAGCGGCTGAGGGGGCAGCACAGACGCGCCAAATGACCGTGCTGGCCGTCGCCGCAGGCGCCGGCTCCGGCCTGGGCAACTACAAGGCCACCCCGCTTGCGGCATCGTCCACGTGGCAGGCAGGCAACTCCTCCGGCTCCTTCTCCTGGAGCTATCCGCTAGCCGTCCCCGCCCCCGCGGCCGGCCCTGCGCCGGACCTGGCCATCTCCTACGACTCGAGCAGCGTCGACGGGCGCACCGCCAACACCAACAACCAGAGCTCCATGGTTGGAGAAGGCTTCGACCTCACCTCCTCCTACATCGAGCGCAAGTACCACTCCTGCGACGACGACGGTCAGAGCGGCAAGTACGACCTGTGCTGGAAATACACCAACGCCTCCCTCGTCCTCAACGGCAAGGCCTCAGAGCTGGTCAAGGACGACACCAGCGGCGATTGGCGGCTGAAGAACGACGACGCCTCCAAGATCGAGCACCTGACCGACACCAGCCTCGGCAACGGCGACAGCAGCGGCGAGTACTGGCGCGTCACAACCGGCGACGGCACCGCCTACACCTTCGGCCTGCACAAGCTGCCCGGCGCCCCCACCGGCGAACGCACCAACTCCGTGTGGACCGTGCCCGTCTTCGGCGACGATGAAGGAGAGCCCGGCTACTCCGGCGGCACCAGCTTCGCCGGCCGATGGGACACCCAAGCATGGCGATGGAACCTCGACATGGTCGAGGACACCCACGGCAACGCCATGACCTACTGGTACACCCAGGAAAAGAACTTCTACGCCAAAAACGGCGTCGACACCCCGGGCACCGAATACGTCCGCGGCGGCTACCTGAAGGAAATCCGCTACGGCCAGCGCGCCACCGCACTGTTCACCGGCACCCCGGCAGCCTCCCACAAGGCCACCTTCAACGTCGCCGAACGCTGCCTGGCCGCCGGTTCCGGCTGCGACACACTCGACGAGGCGCACCGCACCAACTGGCCCGACGTGCCCTACGACGCCATCTGCAAGGACGGCGACGCATGCACCGGCCAGTCCAGTCCCACCTTCTTCACCCGCAAGCGGCTCACCAGCGTCGACACCCACTTCTGGAACACCAAACTCACCACCGCCGCCTTCGACCAGGTCGACTCCTACCGGCTCAAGCACCTCTACCTCGACCCCGGTGAGGTCGGCGACTCCTCGGACCAGTCGCTCTGGCTGGACGAACTGCAACGCGTCGGCACCTACGGCACCGACATCACGCTCCCAGCCCTGAAGTTCGGCCACCAGATGCTCACCAACCGCGTCGACGGCACGGCCGACAACATCCTCCCGCTGGCCAAGCCACGCCTTGCCACCATCGTCTCCGAGACCGGCCAGCAGACCACCATCAACTACCTGCCGGCCGAGTGCACGGCCAGCATGACCAAACCGGCCGAGGACAACAACACCAAACGCTGCTACCCCGTCTACTGGTCCCCCAACGGCGGCTCCGTTCCACAGCTCGACTGGTTCCAGAAGTACCCCGTCTCAGACGTCCGCCTCACCTCCGCCTACGGCGGCACCCTGGCCGTCAACCACCACTACGACTACTCCGGCGGCGGCGCCTGGCACTACAACGACGACCCCATGACCCCGCAGAAGGAACGCACCTGGTCCATCTGGCGCGGCTACGGCAAAGTCACCCACACCGTCGGCGACGACACCGGACCGAAGTCCAAAGACGTCACCATCTACCTGCGCGGCATGCACGGCGACAGACAGAAGGACGGCACCACACGCACCGTCGAGGTCTCCGGGATCAAAGCCGCACCGATCACCGACCTCGACCAGTACGCCGGCTTCACCCGTGAACAAGTCACCTACAACGGCGCCGACGAGATCTCCGGGACGATCAACGACCCGTGGTGGAAAAAGACCGCCACCCAACACAAGTCGTATGCCGACACCGAGGCCTACTACGTCCGCACCGAAGCCAGCCACGCCCGAACCCGGGTGACCTCCGGCATCACTGCCACCGACAAAACCCGCACCACACAGACGACATTCGACGACTACGGAATGCCCGTCACGGTGGAGGACTCCGCCACGGAAGCCGCGGGCGACGAGGTCTGCACCCGCACCTGGTACGCCCGCAACACCACCGCCGGACTCACCGCACTGGTCTCCCGCCAGCAGGTAGTCGCCAGAAAGTGCAGCGTGGCGACAGACCAGCTGGACCTGCCGACCAACGACGCCCGCCCCGGCGACGTGATCGGCGACACCGCCACCGCATACGACACCACCACATGGTCCGCAGGCCAGGTACCGACCAAGGGCGCAGTCCGCTGGATCGGCCGCGCCAACGGCTACGACACATCTGACAACCCGATCTGGCAGAAGGTCACCCAGACCACCTACGACACCCTCGGGCGCGCAACCGCCGTCTCCAACAACATCGGCCACACCACCAGCACCACCTACACCCCGGCCGCCACCGGCCCGCTGACGCAGGTGGACGTCACCAACGCCAAGAGCCATAAGACGATCACGGTCATGGACGCCGGTCGCGGCCTTCCCCTAAAGACCACCGACCCCAACAACAAGATCACCGAACAGAGCTATGACAGCCTCGGCCGACTGACCGAGGTATGGCTGGCCAACCGCTCCCGCGTCCTGGGCCAAGGCGGCAACTACAAGTTCGGCTACAGCATCTCCAACACTGCACCCTCCTGGATCTCCACCTCGGTCCTCGGTAAAACCCAGTACAACACCAGCTACGAGATCTACGACGCCCTCCAGCGACCGCGCCAAACACAGGCTCCGTCCCCGCGCGGTGGCCGCGTCGTCAATGAGACTCTCTACGACGACCGTGGCCTGGCAGCCGAATCCAACGCCGACCTGTGGGACACCACCGCCCCGTCCGGAACACTGGTCGCCACCGCAGGAGGCGCCGCCCCGCTGCACACAGACACCAGCTACGACGCCACCGGCCGCCCGACCCAGGTGGTGACCAAGACCTACAGCACCACCCGCTGGACCACGACCACCAGCTACACCGGGGACTCCGTCACCACCACCGGGCCCGCCGGAGGCAAAGCTGTCACCCTGGCGAGCAACCTGCTCGGACAGGTTACCGAACGCCGTGAATACCCCAACCCCACACCGACCGGCACACCGGCCGCCACCACCTTCACCTACGCGCCCGGCGGCCAGACCAAGACCATCACCGGTCCCGACAACAAGCAGTGGTCCTACAGCTATGACCTCAAGGGCCGCCGCACCACGGCCACCGACCCGGACAGCGGCACCACCAAGTCCAGGTACACCACCCTGGACCAACTGGACACGACCACCGACGCCGAAAGCCGGAAGCTGCTCTACGGCTACGACGAACTCGGCCGCAAAACGGGCCTGTGGCAGACCGATAAGACCGACGCCAACAAGCTCGGCGCCTGGACCTTCGACACGGTCACCAACGGCAAGGGCTACCTGGATGCCGCCACCCGCTACGTCGGCGGGACCACCGGCAAGGCCTACACCCAGAAAGTCACCGCCTACAACAGCCTATACCAGCCCCTGTCCACCCAACTGCAGCTGCCCGTAGCCGCAGATGAGCCTCTCGTCGCCGCCGGAGTCCCCCAGACCCTGAACTTCTCCACGGCCTACAACGTCGACGGCACCATCCAGTACACCCGCGAGCCAGCCGTGGCCGGCCTGCCCTCCACCGGGACCCAGACCTACGAGCAGATCGACTACACCTACAACACCCTCGGCATGCTCAACACTGCCAAGGGAGTCACCGGTTACCTGCTCGGCACCACCTACACCACCATGGGCCTGCTGGAGCAACAGACCCTCGGCAGCGACTCCGCCGGCAAAAAGGTGTACGTCGCCAACCAGTACGAAGATGGCACCCGCCGCCTGAAGGAGTCGGACGTCACCACCGACACCCACAGCTACATGCTGCAGGACCTGAAGTACACCTACGACGACGCCGGCAACATCACGGCCATCTCCGACACCGCTACCTGGCAAGGAACCTCCCAGGCAGACCACCAGTGCTTCGCCTACGACGGCCACCGCCACCTCACCGAAGCCTGGACCCCCAAGACGGCCGACTGCTCCACCACCGGCCGCACCACGTCCAACCTCGGCGGAGCCGCTCCGTACTGGTTCAGCTACACCTACAACAGCGCCGGCCAGCGCAAGACCCAAACACAGCACGGTGCCTCCGGAAACACCACCGTCGCGTACACCCACGGCACCGACACCGGACAGCCACACCCGCTCACCAAGACCGAGACGACCGTCCCGGGAAGCCCCACCCCGACCACCAGCACGTACGCATACGACAAGGCCGGCAACACCACCACCCGACCCGGCACGCAGGCAACCCAGACTCTGACCTGGAACAGTGAAGGCAAACTCGCCCAAACCAGCGAGCCCGCCGCCGACAGTAAGCCCGCCACCAGCACGAAATACCTCTACGACGCTGACGGAGAGCTCCTCATCCGCCGCGCCGCCACCACCGACGGCGAGACAATCCTCTACCTTGGCAGCACCGAGGTGAGACTCACCGTCTCCAACAGCGGGGCAAACAAAGCCCTCACCGGCACCCGCTACTACGCGGGCGGCGCCGTACGAACGGCCGAGGCAGGAACCAGCAGCCTCTCCTTCCAGGCCGGCGACCACCACGGCACCATGAGCCTCACCGTCAGGGACAACACGGCCCAGACCTCCACCCGCCGCTACCTCACCCCCTTCGGAGCACCCCGCGGCAGCGAACCGTCCAGCTGGCCGGACGACAAGGCATTCCTCGGCAAACCCGTCGATGACACAACCGGACTGACCCACATAGGCGCCCGCGAATACGACCCCGACACCGGCCAGTTCATCAGCATCGACCCCGTCCTCGACACCACCAACGCCCTGTCGCTGAACGGCTACGGCTACGCGAACAACAGTCCCGTCACACATTCCGACCCGACCGGACTCTTCTGCGACGGCTGCAGCCTGAACAACCCCGACAGTGTCTGGACGGCAGACAACGGACCCGGCTGCACGCACAACAACTGCTACGACCAAGACGGCAACGTCGAGTACGCAATCGACCACAGCAGCACAGGCGGTGGCAACAGCAGCGCCAACAGCGGTAGCGCCGGCGGCAGCACGAAGCCGCCCGAGATCGTCCCCGGAGTGGAGATCCCAACCGAGGAACACCTCCGCAACATCGGCTACGACCCGTTCGGCAACCAGACCTACAGCCAACTCCTCGTCCAATGGGCCGAGAACCAGTGCAAGCAGGACGCAAAAGCGGTCTGCGACGCAGCCCACCAACTCGGCTGGATCAGACCCACAGCAGACTTCCTCGAACTCATCGGCGTACGCGACGCCATCCGCTGCGCGCAGGGAAGCGTCAGCGGGTGCGTATGGACGGCGGCGGGGCTTCTGCCCGTAGGCAAGATCGCCAAAGCAGTAAAACTCATCAAGAAGGGCGACAAGGAGGCCGCTCGAGCACTGTCCTGCCTCGACCCCAATAGCTTCCTCCCGGGCACCGACGTGCTCATGGCCGACGGAACAGCAAAGGACATCGAGGACCTGAAGGTCGGCGATGAGGTCCTTGCGACAGATCCCGAGACAGGCGAGACGTCACCACAGAAGGTGACCGCTGAAATCCTCGGAGAAGGCCTCAAGAACCTCGTCAAGATCAAAATCGTAGACCAGCGAGGCCAACAGAAGACGGTAACCGCAACCGACAACCACCCCTTCTGGGTCACCGACCTGCGTCTGTGGGTGGACGCCGGCAATCTCAAGACGGGGCAGTGGCTGCGAACCTCTGCCGGAACCCTCGTCCAGATCGAGGCAATCCAGCGCTGGACACAGGCAGCCCGTGTTCACAACCTCAGCGTCACAGGCCCGCACACGTACTATGTGCTGGCGGGTAAAACTTCGGTACTCGTTCACAACAGCAATGGGTGCCCGACTCACGTGATCGGGAAGGGAGACGATCCCCTCGTTCCCGAACTGGTTGACGACATCAACGCAGCCTATCCGGGACATGTCCGGGCGCAGGGAGTCGATGTTGTCGGCGCGGACGGCCAAGTCCTCACAGATTTCGACATCGTGACCAGGAACGCAGTGGTCCAGGTCAAAACGGGTTCGGGTAAGGGAGCTCTGAAACAGGCTTTGAGAACTCAGAGTCTGACGGATTATCCGGTCATCGTTTACCTCCCGCAAGGGCGAGGCAGCGTGATCAAGAGTCTCGAGCAGGCTGGCATTATGGTCACTCGCGACAAGAATGTCCTGATGGATGTCTTGGCTCCATAGTTCAAGATGCGTCATAAGCACCCGTCACAACAGGAAGATCCATGCGCCCTACCATCGTTCTCCTCAGCCCCCTCGGGAGCCATCAGCGCATCGTGGCCCGTCTGCGGCAGGCTGGTACCTACAGCGAGGGTGAAATCTTCGATCGGCTTGATCGAGGAGAATGCAGCTTCGGCGTAGACGCGTCCGGGGATGTCCTCGATGAATTCGATGAGGAAGAATTGGGTGAGATTCGCCATAAGCTCGGCGAGTTTCAGGCGATCACGCTTGAATATGTGGAAGTGTCTTGCATTCGCGATCTCCTGGGTGAAGTAATTCAGGGACTATCAGGCTTGGTAGATACGAATTACGGCGAGCTCATCGAATATGGCGAGGTTCTAGCGCGGTTTCAGAGGGAACCTCTTTGGGATTGGCGATTCGCCATAGGGGAATAACTTCCGCAGGCAGATGCGGTAAATCGGGAGAGGGGGCAGGTCGATGACCCGCCCCCTCTCCCAGGCTGCGACCCTACTTTCACTCGGGGCGCGGGACGACATCCGCAACGAGAGCGCCGTCACCGCACCGACCGCTCTGAAGCACGCTGCCGAAGTCCGCGTTAAAGTCCTCGACTGCCGGCCACCTGGCGTACAGACCGACCACAAGCAGCAGTCCAGGAGGCAACGGCCTCGATCTGCCGGGGGCGGGGAAGATCGGTTCCGCCGCGGCCAGTGGCTACCCAACTCGGGTGATGGGGCGGTCGGCTCCTCGCCTGTCAGTGCTGCCCTCTACGCTCGGTGCCTGTGACGACAGCAGCATTGCCAGCAGTGGTCTATCCCTGGGCGAGGAAGACGGCGCCGCTCGGGGGATCCGCACTCTAAGAGAGCATCTGATCAGTGTTCACGCCGATACGAGCGGGATGTCCGTTTCGATTCGCCAGGTTGGCGTGGATTCTCCGGTCAGTTCGCGGGACATTTTGTTAGCCATCGCCCAGTGGATCATCGTGCGGGATCTCTGTGGCAGGGCTTCGTAGTCACGCGCGAGCCGACGGTGCTGCATCAGCCAGCCGAAGGTCCGCTCGATCACCCATCGTTTGGGAAGCGGCTCGAAGCCCTTCGTCCGGGTCCGTTGCACGACCTCAACGTCGATGCCGTGGCCGGCACCGTGATTGAAGATGCTGCTCTGGTAGCCGCCGTCGGCCCAGACCTTGGTGACGCTGGGATGACGCGCCGCCAGGTCGTCGAGCAGATGCTTTCCGCCGACGGTGTCGTGGACGTTCGCGGCGGTCACCAGGACGGCCAGGACCAGGCCGAGGGTGTCGGTGATCAGATGGCGTTTGCGCCCTTTGATCTTCTTGCCGGCGTCGATGCCCTGACTGCACTCGGCCACGTTCGCCGAGGTCTTGACACTCTGCGCGTCCATCACGGCCGCGGTGGGCTCCGCGCTGCGGCCCTGCGCGCGACGGGTCTTGTCGCGTAACAGGTCGTGGACCTGCTGGGTCGTGCCGTCGGCTTCCCACTTCGCGTAGTAGTCGTAGACAGTCTTGTAGGGCGGGAAGTCGTGCGGCAGGTACTCCCACGGAATCCCGGTCCGGTTGACGTAGAGGATCGCATTGACGATCTCCCGCAGATCGTGCGCCCGGGCCGTCGTGCCCGGCCCGGTCCGTCTCGCCCGCCAGGCAGAGAAGACCGGCTCGATCAGAGCCCACCGGGCATCAGAGACATCACTGCGGTAAGGACGACGCACGCTCACGCCCGTCCTAACGACCGCCCACACCAGCCGTCACAAAATCATCCCTAACTATCAACTACCTAGATCAGATGCTCTCTTACTGCGACTACGGACCCTGACACAGCACTCCTTGCACCGGTGCGAAAGCCCGGCCCGAGGCGGGGCACGCGGACCCTCCCCAGCACGGGTTCGAGCCGCGGAGAGTCTCCACGCTGTCCTGCCGTCACCACGATCGACATGGGCTTCTGCCCCTGTTCGACGGCCAGGTGCAGCTTGGTGGTGTCCCGCCGCGCGACCTTCCTAGCCCGTGGTCACGGGGCTCGAGCCTCGAGGGTGGTGGTCATTGGTATCCCTTCTTCCCACGGACGGTCGGCATGGCGGTGGAGATGTGTTGGGTGAGGAAGTCGTGGACGCGGGCGTGCTGTTGGTCGGCGCGCGCGGTGAGTTGGTTCAGCGGCAACGCGCCGGCTGTGGTGTGGGCGGCGTGTTCCAGCGCGCGGGCTTGGCCTGGGTGGGCGTGGTGGGCGTAGATGTCGTCGAGGTGGGGGCCGGTGATGTGGACGGGGCCGATGCGGCGGCCTTCGATGGTGAGTGTCATGTAGTGCTCGTACCGGTCCAGGGTGGCGACGACGTCCGGGCTCGGTTGGTTGCCCCATTCTGCGGTGATGGGGGCAACCGCGGACTGTGAGCCTGCGGTTGTGGCCAGTGTGGAGGCGTTCTGCACGAGTGACAGCCGTACGGGGGTGGGGAGGCGGGCGAGGAGTTGGGTCATGCCGTGGACGTGGACTTTGTATTTGCGGAAGTCCTCGAACATGGCGGCGATGGTTTCGGGGGCGGCGCCGGTGAGGGTGATCAGTTCGTCGAAGTAGGGGCGGAACGGTACCCGCTGGTTTTCCGGGGTGTCTCTGCGGGAGCGGACGGCTCGGAGGAGGTCGTGGGCGAGGAGTGCGGTGATGAGCCGGTCGGTGGGGCCGTTGCCGCCCGGGCATATCCACACGATCATGCGTGTGTCCATGGCGGCGCGGATGTTGTAGACGCCGGCTGGCTGGCCGAGGAAGGCGCGGGTGACGGGGTTGGCGGCGAGGCGGGCGATGGGGTTGAGGATGACGGCGAACGCGTCGGCGGGAAGCACTGGGAACACTGTCCGCCACCATGAGCGGGTCTCTGCGTCCAGGCGTTCCTCGATGGCGGTGAGTGCCGCTGCACGGAAGGCGGGGTCGGCCAGGAGCGGGCGTATGTGGAAGACGGTGGCCTGGTCCTGCGGCCGTCCGGCCTGGCAGGCGGCCGTGTTGACGGCCACCAGCACCGCCAGGCACGCGGTGAGGATGGTGAGTGCGCGGGGTGCGGTTGTGTCGTCCCAGCCGAGTACGGACGCATACGCGTCGGCGGTCGCCTCGACGACCTCGTGGGCTGCCTGGCCCTGGTGCATGCCGATCGGGTTCCAGCAGCTGAGCTGAGGGGCAGGGCCGCCTGCGTTGAGGTCGATCAAGGCGATCCGCTGCATCAGATGGTCGTGGGCGAGGAAGGGCAGGGCGCGTGGCCAGGAGTCGCGGTGCGGGTCGACGAACATGAGCCCGCCGCCTGCGTGGGCCCATCCGATCGCCTGGGCGAGGGCTCGTTCGGTTTTGCCGCCGCCGGCTTTGCCGACCCCGACTTCGAACAGGGTCTCGTTGGCGTAGGTGGCGACCAGGCGTCGGCGGCCGTCGGGGGCGCGGTAGATGCCCTGCAGCAACAGGTCGGGGTTCCCGTGCTCGAAGGTCGGCAGATCGCCGGCGAGCAGGGGCAGGCGGCAGTGCACGGTGGGCGGTTTGAGCAGCCCGGTCAGTTCCTCCAGGCGGACCCAGTTCGCCCGGGGTGGCTGGCAGTGCCCCAGGTTCCAGCGGCGTTCGAAGCCGCGCCGGCTGGGCCAGCGGTCCGCGCCGATGCGCCACGGGCCGAGGTTCCAGCCCCGCATGGCCCAGCGGGAGCCGCCGCCGAACACATCGAGTGCGGCCTGGAGTTGAGCGAGCCTGGCTTCGGCGCGGCCTGACGTGTTCGACGCGCACATCACCAGCAGCTGCACCCGCACCAGGTGGTCGTCCTCGGCGAGCTTGCCCAGGGCCTCGGCCGGGTCTACTCGGCGCGGTACCGGCGGCATGACCAGCCGGCGCCCGCCCCCGCCCCCGCTCTGCTTGCCTGCGATCAGTTGTTGCAGTTGCCAGGTCCACGAGTCCTCGATGCCGGTGGCGTCCTGCCGCATCCACCGGGCGGCCCGCTGGGCTTCGCGCCGCTCCGCGCGGCGCGCATGGCCCATCAGCTGCATACGGCGTGCCCGCAGTGCCCACTTGGGGGCGCGCTGGATGTCGAGGCGGATCTCGGCGAGGTCTCCCAGTTCGGCACGTAGGTCCGAGACGGCGTCGATCAGCGGCTGCAACGGGTCCGGGTTCAGCGGCACTTCCCGCAGGGGTGCGGTCGGTTTGCCGCGCAGCAGGAACTCGGCCCGCACCACATGGTCGCGGGGCTTGTCGATGGTGGGTCGGGCCCGGGTCACGGTGACGGCCGGACCGAACGGTGTGATGGACAGCAGGCGTTCGCCGCCGGCGGGGCCTTCGACGCGGTAGCGCAGCGGGCTGGAGCCGTCGGGGCGCAGCCGGATCTGCACCGCCTTGGACCGGCGCGGCGCCCACCACGGCATGGAAGTCGAGGCCCTAGCGAGCTGCACACCCCGGCGGAAGATCTCCTCCAGACCTGGTTCGAAGTGCCGCGACGGGGCGAGCTCCAGTGCCATCCGCTCAGCGGAGGCCTTGCGCGCCAGGCGGCGCACGAGCGCCTCACTCGCGGCCCAGACGGCGACGGCAGTCAGGGCCACCATCCACCAGTGGGTGAGCACCCAGCCGACGGTGTGCCCGATGCCCCAGACGAGGCCGGGTAGCTGGCTGGATGGCGGTGCGGAGGCGTGGCCGGTCAGGTACGGGGCTGCGGGGTCCACGCGGGCCCTCCCTTCTGTGAGGTGGTGCGGGTGAAGGGCCAGTCGGTGATGCGCAGGTCGGTGAAGGTCCCGCCGCGGTCCTGGCCGGCCCACACCAGATGGACCACCGCCTTGCCCGGGCGGCCGTCGCGGCGGGCGATCGCGGCCTGGATGCGGAAGCGGGCGGTGGCGAAGGCCGGGGCCACTGCTTTGCCCGAGCCGGGGAAGATGACGGGCCACTGCGCGCGGCCGATCCCGGTGGCGTCTGCGCGCAGCAGTGCCCGGCCGGCAGTGAGCAACTCCTTCTCCTCGGCGGCGGGAAGGTCGGCAGGCCAGGCCGCCTCCAGGCTCTTTTGGACAGTCCGGTCGCCGGCGGTGCCCTCGCCGTGCGGCGGCAGAGCGGACGTGAGGGCTGATGGTGTGGATGCGGCGGGCGCTGTCGAGCGAGAGAACTCCAGAGGCGTCTTGGGTGGCGATGCTGTAGATGCCGGATGAGTGGTCGCGTGCGCGGTCGTCGACGTCGGCGGAGCCGTTGGTGTGTTCCCGCGTGGCAGGCCGAGGAGGGTGAGGCCCACGATGGCGAGGACAGCCGTGCTGACGAGCAGCAGTTGGGGTGAGCGTGGGGTGGTGGTCACTGCAGCCTTGCTCCTCCCGCGTAGCCGGACATCGCGTTGACCGGGTCGAGGCGCACTACGGTGCCCGGGCGGGGTGCGTTGACCATCTGTCCGCCGCCTACGTAGATGCCGACGTGGTAGATCGTGGAGTCGCGTGCGGGGGCGTGGGCGTAGAAGACGAGGTCGCCCGCTTTGAGGGCGTCGGTGCCGAGGCTTGCGGGGATGCGCAGGCCGGCCCCGGCCTGCGCGGCCGCGGTCCGCGGCAGTGGAATGCCTGCCTTGGCGTAGGCGTAGGTGGTCAGCCCCGAGCAGTCGAATCCCTGGATTGTCGTGCCGCTTTTGCCGCTGGGGGAGCAGCAGATCCCGTATGACTTCCCGGACGCGTTGCCGCCGCCCCACGAGTACGGTTCTCCCCGCTGGGAGAGTGCCGTCTCGATGACGGTGCGGACCTTGCCTGAGACGTTCTTCAGGTCCGGGTCCTTGGCGGCTGCCGTGTACTGGTCGATCCACCCGAGCACGTTGGCGACGTACTCGTTCGAGCGGTTGTACTGGAAGATCGCGGCCTTGAGCTGGGTCCGCTTGGTCAGATCGCGGCCGTTGCCGCACAGGTAGATTGCGGCGCCGAGGGCGGCGTCGTCGGTGTTGTGCGGGTCGGCCTGCTTGTCGCCGCTTGCGTCCTTGCCGGCGCTTTCCCAGGTTGAGGGCAGGAATTGGAAGGGTCCGACGGCACGCTCTGCGGTCGCGGTGCCGTCCCAGCGGCCGTTGTCGGTGTCGGGCAAGGCGGTGGTGTTGCCGCCGGTGCCGGAGCCGTTGAGGAGGACCCCGTAGATCTTCGGGCGGATGTCCCCGCCTGCGGCTATGTTCCGGCCGATGGCGTGGTTGGACTCGACCTTGGCGATCCCGGCGAGGACCGGCCAGCGCATTCCCCGGCACGTCGGCACGTGCTTTACAACCTGCTGGGCGGCCTTCTTGTAGGCGGTGAGCATGCGCGGTGGGATGTCCGCGGCGGTGCCGCCTTCGGCGATCCCACCGTCCCCCGCGCCGGGTGCACCCGTCTTGAGCGCGACGTAGGCGCTGATCGCGTTGCCGACCGGTGCGGTGCAGCACACCGCGGCGAACAGCAACAGCACGACCCCACACCCCCAGCGCCCGACACGGCGACGGGCCTGTCTCATGTGCGGTCACCGCCCTCGTCCGGTGCCCCGCCCGGGCCTTCGCTGTGCCGCTGCCACCAGTCCCAGAAGTCGGCGTCGGCGGGGTCCGGGTTGTCCGGGTCCGGGTCGTAGGGGTGTCGGTCGTCGGGGGGCTGCGGGGCTCGCGCCTGCTGGCGCAGCCGCTCGGCCGCGGGCTCGGTACGCCGCTTGAGTTCCTCGAACCGCGCACGCGCCGCCTCCCGCGTGCTGTTGCTCGCGCCGCCGCCTGCGGCCAGGACCGGCCCGGCCGGGCTCGCCGGACGCCGGGGCTGACCGCCTCCCAACCGGGTCGGGGACGCCGGCGGCGCGGCGGGCGCAGGGGTGCTGCCTGCGGGCGACGACGTGGGCGGGCCGGATCGTGTGGAGGACGCCGGCATCGTGCGGACCGGGGGCTCGGAAGACCCGGTCGGCCCCGTAGCTGGTGTCGGGCGGGTCGGCAGGCGGCGGCTGACGGCACGGGACACCTGGCCGCCTGTCGCGGTCCAGGCCCGGCCGTCCTCGCTCAGGGTGTTGCCCCACACCCGTACTTGCTGGCGTGCGTCGTGGGCGTAGCGCGAGCCGCCGGCCCGGGCTCGGCGGACGTTGGCCGCGAGGGCGACTGTCGCCCCGTAGGCGGTGCGGCCCCCGCGGTTCAGGATGCGATAGCCGCGCAGGCGCACCAGCCGGTTGTGGGCGCGGGTGGACAGCAGAGTGCGGTCGGTGTTCTGGTCGTGCAGCACCTGGCCGGAGTTGCGGTCGACTATGCGGCCGTCCTCGTCGCGGTAACGGTCAGGGGGGTCTCCGGGCCGCCGCGGTCCTCCACCGACGCCCCCGTCCAA
The DNA here is from genome assembly GCF_036173045.1 of Streptomyces sp. NBC_00299. GTDB lineage: Bacteria > Actinomycetota > Actinomycetes > Streptomycetales > Streptomycetaceae > Streptomyces > Streptomyces machairae. The sequence continues at coordinate 40,261 of NZ_CP108039.1, read as the reverse complement.
GGGGCCACCCTCGCCCGGGTCGCCGTCGGCGGTGGGGGCTTGCGCCACTTCGCCAACTGCTCCCTGTCCGGACGGCGGCCGATCAGCAGCCAGTGCGCGCTATTTGCGCCGAGCCGCGCGCCGAGTCCGCCCACGGCGGCCGCGGCGGTGAGTGGGGCGAGCCCGCGTCCGGCTTCCGCGGTGGCACCGGCAAGGACGCCGCTGGTGTCCACCGGCATGCCCGCCCCGTCGGTCAGGGAGCCGAGTGCGCCCATCAGCCGCTGCCGGGTGCCGAGCAGCCCGAACCGGCCGCCACCCCCACCGGTGAAAGCACGCAGGCCGCCACCGTAACCACCCCTCACCGCGGGGGAGTTCATGGCGAGGGCGGCTCCGAGCTCGGAGGTGTCGCCGGGCATGTGGGTCCCGCCGACCTTGGCGTAGCGCATCCGGATCGCCATGCGGTGGCCGAAGGACGTGATCCCGGTCAGCAGGCGGCGGTGCCCGGCGGCCCCGGCGATGGCCAGCACGTCGATGAGCAGGATCCGCTCGACCACCAGGTCGGGTCCGTCGGTGATGGTTGCGTCGACGGCGATGCCGAAGAACGGCACGAAGGCACAGATCCCCACCGTGGCCAGGATTGCGATGCCCCAGATCGACAGCCACTTCCACACCGATTGGCGGGCGGGCCCGGGCAGCATGCCCGCGACGAAGGTAACGCCCCCGACGGCAGCCGCTGCGGCGCAGACTCCCTGGGTGCCGAGCAGCACGATGGCGCTGGACAGCAGCATGCCGCAGATGAACAGCGCGGCGATCAACAGCAGTCCGGCACCGCCCACCCGCCACCAGGTGGGCTTGTCCGCGTAGGCGGCACACGCCTTGCCGACGTCGCCGGCCTTCTTCATGTCCTGGAGGAAGGAGTCGAACTCACGGTCTTCGTCGGTGACGATCGCGTGGGAAGCTTCCAGCAGTTCGCCGCCAGGAGTGAGGGCCGGCAGCCCGTCTCCGCTGTCGTCGGCGTGGGGATCGCCTGCCTGGTCTCGTTCGCAGAATTTCTTGGCCGGGCCCGCGAGCAAGCTGCAACGCTCCTTAGCCTCGTCGGTGCCGGAGCCGGGTGCCTTGTAGCCGCCGGTGACCCATTTCAGGTGGACGGCGTAGGCCTTGAGGTCGGACTTCTTGGCGGGGTCGAGGATGCGCCCGTACTGCAGCAGCATGTACGGCTTGACGATCAACGCGTTGGTGACCGAGTCCTGGAGAGGGCGGGCCACATCAGTTGAGGAGACCGGTTCCTCGTCTTCCCGTTCCAGGCACTTGATCTCGGCGTTGCCCGCCAGGCCGGCGCACGGGTCAAGGCTTGCGAGTTTGCCGCCCCAGTCGTAGGAGTTGACGCTCTGCTGCGCCACCTCGGCGGCGACCTGCTGTGACTGCCCCAACGGCCCGCCCGGGCCGAGCAGGGTGTCGGGGCGGATGAGAGCCGAGGCGGCGATCGCCCCGATGAGCAGGGTCAGGATCATTTCGCCCAGGCCGCGGCCGACTCGCCCGCGCACGATCATGAAGGCGGTGAAGACGAACGCCCACGCGAGCAGCAGACCCTTCACACCCAGCGTGTCGACCACCACGGTGTCGTAGGCGTCGGCGACCTTCTGCGCCGGAGCAATGAGGATTTTCAGCAGGGGGAAGCGGAAGGCCATCTCGATGGCCCAGCCGGCCAGGCCGACCAGCAGCCGGATCAGCGTGAACAGACCGCCCAAGGCGAAGGTCAGGGCTTGCGTCTTGAAGGCGACGATGGAGCCGCCCTGGGCGTTCAGCTCGTACCCGTTGATCGGCACGCCCTCGGACGAGTAGATGTTCAGCGGCGCGAGGAGGTCACCCGTCTCGCTGGTGCCGGCCGCGTAGACGACCTGGCTGTTCACCATGGTGAACACGGCGGTGAGCACGACGGTGAAGCCGGCCGAGCGGAGCGTTGCGCTCTCTGGGCGGAACATGTCAGCGCCGTCCTCGCCCTGTCGGCCTGCGCCGGCACCAGATGGCGAACGTGCCCACTGCCGCGGCGGCAGGAACAAGCCGCCACACGGTGTCGTCGCCATGCTCGCGGTCAGCGTGAGGAGTTGTGGTGCCGCGCGCGCAGTAGTCCTTGGCCGGGCCCACGATCAGCTCGCACGGATCGTCGTGCCGGTCACCGGTCGCAGCGAAGGCTGCTGCGGTCCGCGGCCACCATGCCTCGGGCAGGCTGACCATGAACGTCATCGACACAAGCCCTGCCGCGACGGCGGTCACTGTGATGATGCCGACGGCCGCGCCGAGGCGCCGCGCACGGCTGGGGGAGAAGGCTGTCATCGAAGGTCCTTCAGATGGTCACCAGCACCAGCGCCAGCGCCAGCGCCAGCGCCAGCACCAGCACCAGCGCCAGCGCCAGCACTGGCATTGGCATTGGCATTGGCGAGCGGCGTGGGCTGGGGCGTCGTGGTCCGGTGGCCCGGGGTGGTGGTGATGGACGAGGCGATACGGGCGATGCGGGGGATGACGACCTTGATGCGGCCGGTGTTCTGCCGGGGCCCGGTGATCAGGAACTCGCCCTCGCGGCCCTTGCGGCCGACCGGGGACAGGCCGGTGGTCACCAGCCGCAGCAGCGCGGGATCGGCTGCATCCAGACCGAGGAACTCCAGGCCGCGGCGGGCGCGTTCGCGGTCGGCGGTGCGGGCGAGTGCGCGGTAGGCCATCAGGCCGCGGTCGGGGCCGAGTTCTGCGGCGTCGTGGGATCCCGCGATCAGGCCGGCGCCGTGTTTGCGGCCGTCGTGGAGGATTTCGTGGACCAGGGCGGTGCCTTCGGCCGAGGAGGTGAGCCAGTACAGCTCGTCCAGGACCACGGCGGTGAACCGTGCGGGGTCCTCGAACGCGGTCTGCCGGGCGATCGCGGCGATCAGGTAGAGCACCGCACGGCCGATCAGTGCCTCCAGCGGCTGCTGGTGCAGGACCTCCGGGTTGTCGAACGCCTGCTTGGGAGGCAGTTTCAACCCGGTCGTGGTGATGACGATCATGTCGGAGGTGCTGGAGGCGTCCAGGTGCACTGGCGGCAGCGTGGGGTCGAACACCATCGCCGCGAGCGGGTTGGTGGCGACGACGCGGACGAGACCGGCGAGGGTGGCGGCCGCGTCCTGCCGTTTGCCCACCTCGCTCCTGGCCATCTCCTCGAGGACCTGAAGCATGCGGTGCATGGACGGCTCTTGGCTGGCGGCTGCCTGTTCGACGGCGTGGTGCAGGACTTCGCCGCCTGTGCTCATGGGGCCGATGCCGAGCTGCAGGGTGAGGTAGGACAGGGCGTAGTGGCGGCCTTCGGGGCCGTCGAACATGCGTAGCGGGTCGATGGAGACTTCGGCCTGGGCGGCGTCGATGATCTGGACGCGGCCTTCGGCTGCGGTGCGGGCGAAGGTGGCCCACTCGCGGACCGGGGTGCGGTCGATGCAGATGGCGCAGCCGCCGCGCGCCCACACGGCTTCCGCTATCAGCTTTTGCAGGACGCTCTTGCCCGCACCGAGGTCGCCGACGATGCCCATCGACGCCGAGGCGTCGACCTTGGGTGCGTCGGCCACGTTGATCATGACGGGGCGGGTGGTGCCGCTGTCCAGGTCGATGCCGAGGAACATGCCGTTCGGGTCGCCGACCTCCGAGGCGGTGAAGGCCCCGGACAGCGCCCAGTCTTCGGAGATCTGGTGCTGGGTGAACTCCCGTACGACGCCCGGGCGTACGGTGCCGGGCAGGCCGAGGGTGAACAGGGCTTCCTGGAGTCCGGCCGGGCGCACGGCGCGGTAGTCGGCGCCGGCGAGCAGCGCGGCCAGGGCGCTGGCGCGGGCGTCGCAGATGGCGGCGGTCGGCCCCCACACCGTCAGCACGGTCACCGACTGCACCTCGACCTCCACGCTGGTGCGGGACAGGCGGGCGTCCAGCTCGCCCAGGTCGCGGGCGGCGTCGGTCAGGGAGGCGGGCATGCCGGTGGGGCGGGCGTCGTACTGGTCGGCCTGGTCGATGAGTTCGTTCTTCTTGCGGCGTACCTGGTCGCGGGCCTTCTCCGCCGGGACGAGGGTGAGGTCGACGGTGTAGTCGATGGGAAAGTCGAGCATCTCGAGCTGGGCGAACAGGTCGGCGGCGTCCTGGCTGACTGCGGGCGGGCACTCGGCCAGAGCGAGCTGCGCCTGGTAGCCCACGCCGGCGTCGGTTTCGATCTGCAGCCAGCGCCGCCCGAGCGGCGAGCCGCTGTTCACCCGCCACCACGCCGTCCGCCCGGACCGTGTGATCCGGGTGGTGCTTTTGAGGTCGTCGATGTCGTCCAGGTCGGGGTCGATGCCGCCTTCGTGCAGGCGGACTTGGCCGAGGTCGGCGTAGCTGGGGGAGCGCAGCATCCCGTCCCGCACGTGCCCGCCGTACAGGTTACTGGCTTGCGCTTCCGCCAGCAGGGGCTCTGCCAGACCGCGGTGGAGGGCGTGCTGGACCATCCACACGATCTCCGCCGGGCGGGCCGGACGGAAGGCGATCCCGCCGGCGAGCGCGGCCTCCACCCGGGAAGCCTGCTCGCGGTAGGCGGCCACCTCCCGCTGCGCGACCGGCGCCGGCCGCATGCCGAGCATCGGCGAAAGCTCCGCCCACGCTGCGCCGAGGGAGGCCGATACCTGAAGGCCGGTTGTCTCGGTCTGCAGCGGCACGGCCAGCCACAGGGTGCGGTGGTGCATCTCCTGCTCGTCCAGCAGATCCAGGGTCGCCTCGACGTTCTCCACCCACGGGTGCCGGCCCCCGTCGGATGCCGTGTGGGCCGGCTCGATGCCCTCGATCATCTTGAGAGCGATCTCGCCGGGATCGACCTGCGCGCACAGCCCGAACAGCCGCGGCGCCCCGGACAGGGAGCGCACCAAATGTGTGATCTTGGCGAGCTGTTCGTCGCGGACCGCGCCGGGCACGTACGTGCCCTGGACGGTCTCCTCGTGCTGCCCTTGCGCGTCCGGGCCCGGGTGCAGGCGGTAGAGCGCCCACACGCTGCCGTGCGTCGACCAGACCAGGTGCCCGGAGATGTGACGGACCGGAACTCTCACCGCACACCCCCGCCCTGCTCGGCGAACGCGAGGAGCTGCTGAACACCCGAAACCGGTCCCACCGTCACGGCGGGACCTGCCGGCTCCCTGCGGTGCCATGGGGCCGTACGGTTGGCGGCCGGGTTCGGGTGCGGCGACCGTCCGGTACGCGGCCGCACCGCAGCGGCCGGTGTGGCTGCCATTGCGGGGGCGGGCGTGTCCTCGATCGTGAAGCCGCCGATCAGCGGGCGCGCAGCGCGGTCGCGGGCGGCATGTCCGCCGATCCGCCCTCCCTGGGGCTGCCACAGCAGCAGTCCCCAGCCCAGCGCCGCCTGCAGCGGGGCACGGCCGGCGATCTTCGGACGTCGGACCGCCCAGACCGCCAGCAGCCAGGCCGCGATCGGGATCGGCCCCAGCACCGACCACCAGCTGATCGTCTTGACCAAGAGGAAGCCGCCGCCGACGGCGAGGGCGATCTGCGCGGGCGTGTAGGGGCCGAGGGGGATCTTCCAGTCCGCGACCTTTCCCAGCACCCACGGATGGCGACGGGCGGCGGTGTAGAAACGCCCCGTCCGGGCCGCGGCCGCCGCGCCGCTCACGGCCGGCCTCCGACGCCAGTGGAGTGCTCTCCTGCAACGGGGTCAGAACGGTGCACGATGCCGGGGACAGCTGGCGCGCCCTTGGCAGGGTTCTTGACCTCGTCCTCGAACATGTCCGCCAGGTCCTCGCGGGAGTTGTACAACCCCAGCGCCATGATCATCAGCAACAGCGCGCCGATTCCCGCCTTGAGGCTGAACTTCTGGACCATGATCATGACGACGAGCACGAGCAGACCGGCCTGCAGACCCTTGGTCGCCCAGTCCTTGAGCATGTTGATCCAACTGTCGCCAAGGTCGTCCAGCTGACCGGCAAGGATCACGCTGGTCACCGTGGTCACCGCGCACCCCCGTCCCCGGCCGTCCCGGACTCGAGCGCTGAGACTTCCCAGCGGCCCGAGCGGGCCGTGAGCGCGAGCTCGTAACCCAGCGGCCACCGCCCGCCGGTGTCCCGGGCTTCCACCTGAGCGATGACACGGACCTTCGTGCCGTCGGCCGGCACCTGCTCCGCGGCGGCTGCCTCCTCGACGGCGGACAGCTGCTGCACCGTGATGGCCGTGTACGGGGCGGGGGAGACAGGAGAAAGGCTCACGCCGGGGGCGAGGTAGCGGTCCACCTCGCCGGCGCCCGCCAGGTAAGCGGTGAGGAACTCCTCGGCTGCCGAGGAGAGATCACCGTCAGGGACGTTCACGCCGTACGGCGACTTCGGCACCTCGGCCCGACCTGGGCCGGCCACCACGCTGGGCGCACCGGTCACGGCGAACGAGGCGCCCCCGCGGTCGGCGGACACCGGCACGGCGTAGTACCGCAACCGCCCGTCGGCGTACTGCGCGGCCACCGTCACCGACCACGCGCCGCCTGCGCGCTGCGCACTGCGCACCGCCGTCACCGACGCCGGCGTTGATTGCGCATCCGCGGCCGGGTCGGGCATTCCGACATCCGGAGCCATCGACTGCGCAAGCCGCGACTGCGCACTCGCCGCATCATCCGCGTTGCTGCGCAGCCACGCGTGGACGAACAGCTGCGCATAGCCCGCCGGATCGGCGGCGGCCGCCGTGCTGCTGCGCACGGCGGCGGTGGGCTTGGGGGTGGTGGCCGCCTCGACCGTGGTCGGGGTGGAGGCGAGGGCGACGCCCAGAGCGATGGGGCCAGCCCCGATGACGGTCCAGATGGCCAGGCGCGACAGACGCACTCGGCGGCGCATCGCCTCCAGCCGGGCGCCTGCCGCCATCGGGGCAGCTGTCTTGCTCTCCGAGGCCTGCTTGCCAGGAGACATGGTCAAACTCCCAGGTCAGAACGAATGTTGCTGACCTTGAGAAAACCCGCGGGCCCCGACCGGACCACCGACCATGAACCCCCGACCACGGTCACGATGGGGACACGAAGTCCGTGGTCGGGCCGGTGGTCGGCCCGACCACGGGGTAGCCGCACGTTGGGGCTGGCGCCATCCTGGTTCGCCGGAAGTCGCCCCGCCGGTGACAGCTATGGGCCCTTCCTGCCGCCCGGTCGCCGGACCCGCGCACCAGTGCGCAGACGGTTGCCACGTGAGACCCGCGGCAGTGCCTGCGCAATGCGGCAACTGCACCTGCGCACGAGACGATCGGCAACCTTGGGGCGGACTGCGCAGCCGCATGGCGCCAATCGACTGCGCACGACCATCGACCGGTCACGCAGACCACGTTGCGCACCGACCGTCCGGCGGTGCGCAATCGTGCGGGCGCACTCTGCGCATACCGGAGTTGAGGGCGCGTGGTCGCCCCGACCATGAGCCCGACCACGGCAGCTGAAGGGCTGAGGTTGCCGGATTGTGACCGGTGGTCGGCCCTGGTGGCCGTCCTCCTGGTCGGGGTCGGCGAGTGTGCTGGCGGCATGGAACACGCGTATGCCGCCACGCCCTGGACTACCGGCCGCTCCGCCTCGGTGAGCCCGGAGTGCCGCCGTGGCCACGGTGCCTGCTTGGCGCCGGTGGCACGGCGGTGAGCGGGTTCGGGGCCGGGGTCCGCCGGGGTGTGATGGCGGCTGATCAGTTCACCCAGGTCGCCAACGCGTTGTTCCGCGATGCCCGGTTGTCGTTCAAGGCGAAGGGGATTTTCGGGTACGTCAGTACGCACGCCAACGGCTGGCAGGTGAAGATCGCCGATCTCGTCCGCCTCGGTCCGGACGGACGGGAGGCGGTACGCACCGGGCTGAGGGAGCTGGAGGCGCGCGGCTATCTGGTCCGTGAGCGGCTGCGCCGGCCTGACGGCACTCTCGGCGAGATCGTCTACGGCATCACGGACCGCCCGGCCACCCTGGACATCGCGCTGGGCGAAGCCGACTTGATGATCGCGGCCCCCGAGGCCGGGCACGCAGGCGGGTTCGGGGCGGGGATCCGCCGGGGCGTGATGGCGGCCGATTCCTTCACCCAGGTCGCCAACGCCCTGTTCCGTACCACCGAGTTGTCGTTCAAGGCCAAGGGATTGTTCGGGCTGCTCTCCACGCACAGGGAGGGCTGGCGGATGACCGTCACCGACATCGCCCGCCGCGGCCACGACGGCGCCTCAGCCGTCAAGAGCGGGCTGAAGGAGCTCGAGAAGTACGGCTTTCTCGTCCGGGAACGCCAGCGTGACCCGGACGGAACCCTCGGTGCGGCCGCCTACTTCATCACCGACCTACCCGCTCTGCACAACAGCAGGTCGCAGCCAGAGTCGGGTTTTCCACCAGTGGATGAGCCTACGTTGGCTGATCGGCCCACTAAGAACACCAACAGAAAGAAGACCACTCAGCAGAACACCAGACCCGTCCGTCCGTGCGGCCGCAGCGAATCGCCGCGAGCCCCTGGACGGACCGGCCGGCCGGATGCGCCGACGACTTCACTTCCTGCGCCCGAGGCCGATGAGATGCACCCCGGGATCCGGCTGCTGCTGTCGATCGGGACGGCGCACCCTGAACTCCTGCTGACAGGACAGGCGCTGACCGATCAAGGCCGTGTCGCGACCGTGATGCTGGAAGCCGGCTGGAGCGCCGAGCAACTGCGGCACGTCATCGCCGGCCGCCCCCTGCCACATCCGGTGCGCACGACGGTCGGCGCGATCGTCGCCGCCCGGCTGCGCGCCGCCCAGGCCTATCCGCCGCCCGCCGTCGCGGCCGCCTACCGCAATGAGTCCGTGCCCGTGCCCGACGGCTCGATGCCGATGTCGACCACCAACTGGACCGGGTCTGCGCGCACGGTGAGCGAGGCCCTGACCTACCGGGCGCTGGCCGAATGCGCCGGCTGCGGCGTCCCCGGACCCGCTCCCGGCGAGGACCTCTGTCCGGCCTGCCTCGGCTGGCCGCCATGCCGCACCTGCCCGGGGCCGACACCTCGCCGTGCCCACCCCGACGGCGACGGCCGCTGCACCACGTGCGCGTCCACGTTCATCGACCACTTGGAAGGAAGCGCCCTGTGACGCAAAAGTTCCACACCACGCCGCCGACCGCGCACCACCAACGCCCCTTCACCCGCGAGGCGGGCCGGTGGGAGAAGGAATCCTCCCGCGCCCTGCGCGCCGGCCACGTCCGCGCCGGCGTGTGCTCGGCCGGGTGCCGGCCCGTGCTCGTGCATGAACGCACCTCGTGGGGCTGGCTCGCCTGGGCTGTCCCCGGCGACGGCACACTGCCCGAACTCCCGGCGCAGATCGGGGTGCTCACCCCCGGCTCGACGCGGACGCAGCGGCTGGCGGTGCGCTGGCTGCTCAGGCGTCCCGCGCACCGCATCGCCCTGGCCCCCGAAAGCCGAGCATCTCTGCGCATCTCCACGACGGCCGTGGCGGCTGTCGCCCTCGTCGCCGCCCTGTATGCCCTGAGCCGCGGCATCCCCGCCGGTCTGGTGCTGCCGGCGATGCTGCTCGCCCCACTGCTCACCGAACATGTGCCCGGCTGGCTCGACGACCGGGCGGGCGAGTACGTCCGCACAGTCGAAGGCGACGCTGCCTGCCGCTACCTGCAGCGCCTGGCCGACCTGCACACCGGCCTGGTCGACGCTGCCGCCGGCAGCGACCGCTACGAGCTGCGCCGCTCGGCCGAGATCGGCCACCACCTGCTGTGGGACGCCGCCGGCCTGCTCCACGCCCATGCCCAGGACACCCGCAGTGTCTCGGCGCAACTGATCGACCGGGAGCGGCTGATGGTCCACCTCGCCGACCAAGTCGCCCAGGCCCTCGAGCACATCCGCGCCAAGCCGGCATCCGGCCAGAGGGGCCAGCCCCACGGCGACGAAGGCCCCCTGGGTCCGCTTCCACCCGGCTTCGAACGAGCAACCCCGCCCACACCACCGCCCAATCCCGCCACTTCACTGCTGAAGGGAGCCCGACCCGTGACCCGTACTCAGTCCGACAACTCGGCCCGCACCACCGACGTGTATCTGCTCTTTGCGCACGAGCCGTACTACCCCGGCGACGGCGCGCAGGAGATCAACGCGACCGTGGTCGCCGCGGCCTCGCTGCTCCACCCCGAGGTGCACCAGCCCGACGGCGCCCGGATCCACGAGCGCCTCACCCAGCAACGCGCGCCGGGCGAGATCATCCCGCTGGCCACCCTCACCCACGAACTGGACGGCGGCGCGCAGTGGCCCTACGTCGGCGACTGGGAGAAAGTCACCACCGACCTCGTCCGGCTCGTGCGCACCGCACAGTGCGACGCCCTCAGCCTCGGCCTGCCCGAGATCGCCCGCGCCCTCATCTGCACCGGCCCGGACAACCACGTGGGCACTCTTTGCACCGAAGCCGGCCAGACCCTCACCTACGGCCCGAAGGAACGCGCCGCCGTCCTGGCGGAGATCGACACCTACCTCGCGTGCCTCGTCGCCGAACAGGACCTCTGGCCAGGCGACAACCTGCTGCCCCCGCTCTTCCATCGGGCGTAGGAACACCATCCCGGTGGGCGAACCGGTGAAATGCCGGTGGCGCAGGGCGGAGTGAAGATCCTGGCCGTGAACGGCAGCCCGCACCCCGCGGGTGTGGCGGTGCGGCAAGCGCGGTGTATGCCCACGTGTTCGGCGCGGACGGTCCGTCGGACGACGGTGTGGGTGTAGCCGTGCGGCAGAGGTCTAGTGTGCTGTGGAGGTTGCCGGGCAGACGACTCGGGATCGGCGGCCGGGCGGGCTGCTGAGTGTGTGCTCTGGGAGTCTGTCACCGCCGCTGCGGGGCGGTGATCCAGGAAGGCGCGTGAGCCGCACAGGGAGTAGCCCACCGCACGATGACGGCCCGTCCCGGGCAACCCCCGGGACGGGGCCGCTGTACGGCTGGTCTATGACGCCTCAGTGCCCTCGGCCCGTGACGTCGGTGATCTTCACGGACACTTTGGTACCCGAGGAAGCCGTACTGATCAGAGACGGCGTGTAGTTCAGGCTCGCCTGGTCCGACAGCTCAGCCGTCTGGACGACGGGGCCGGAGTCGTCGCCGCGGATCTCGTAGGTGATTTCGTACACGGCGTCCGGGTCGATGTCCTCGCTCTCGCCCAGGTAGGTCAGCTCCGGCTCGACCGTCATGTTGCAGCCAGCCGACCCGAAGCATTGCCGTCTGGTGGTGCGCAGCTCGATCGTGAAGCTGTCGGCATCGACCACTTCGTATGTCGGCTCGATCTCCGTCTCCTCCGCAGCTGCGGCAGTCACGGGATCTGCGGTAGTCGATGTGGTGGCTGCGTCCGGTTTGCTGTCGTCGTTCCCGGACTGCACGACCACGATGCCGGTCGCGACGACCGCGGCGATGACTGCGGCGGCTGAGCCGATGATGACGGAGTTGGTGCGGGACTTCTTCGGAGCAGGCACGGGTGGCGGGAAGTCGGGCATGGGTGGTGGCGTGGTGTCGGTCATGGTCCCCCAGGGCTCGATGTGCAGGAATGAATCATGCGTGTCGGTGTGCCCTGAGTGAGGGTCATGTCTCTGCGTTGTGACCTTGAATAGGTGATGATGCGATTGGGCCTCTTTCCCCGGAGGTACTTACGGGTGAGGGCTCTTCGCAGCGTCGAGGCCCTGACAGGGAGACCCGCGGGGCTGAGGCCCGGACCCGCCCGTCCATCGTCGGGCCTGGGGCGCTGAGGGACGGGCGGACGCCCTCGACGTTGGCGCGAGGACGGCCGCGCTCATCCCACTGTCGGCGCGCTCGGCGACGCTGCCGGCTGTGGGGCTACATGCGGGTACCGACCGCGATCCGGTCGCTGACCGCGAGGGTCGGTATCGCCCTCATCAAGACGAGGAAGCCGCCACCCATTCCCAGCCGAGAACTCCCAACCCGGCCCGTTCATCACCCAGCACGCCGCCCTCATTCTTCTGGCAGCGTCCGTCATCGGCCTGATCGTCGTGGGTCTCACCTTCCTCGACGGCACACCGACCGCCGGCGCGGTCCTACCGGGGATGCAAGCCGGGTGAGATCGTCCCGCTCGCCACCTTCACCCACGAACTGGGCACAGGGCGACCGGCCCACGGGGCTGTGAGCCCGGCCTGCCGAGCTCACAGCGCGCTCTCGCGGAAGCCCAAGCGACCACCGCCTCGTGCTGGGTGCCCCGGCGGCGGTCGGTGCCGGCCACCGGGGGCGGCCCTAGTTATCCCCGGCGGCGCCGGTCTTGTGGACGATCAGCACCACGACGGCGCGGGCGTGGTTGGCCACGGCGCGCAGGTGGTCGGTGATGCTCTCCGCCTGCTGCTTGGCCTGGGTGCCGCACGGCGCGTGCGAGTCGGACGCGATGGCGACGAGCGAGACGGTGCCCAGCGCGAGCGGGATGATCTGGGTGAGGTCGAACACGGGTTTCCCCCCGGTGAGTTGCGATCGTTGATGGTGTGCGCCGGGCGCCTCGGCACGACATCAGATTGGCCATCTCAGGACCAAGATCGCAATTCGCGTTTCCGCAGGTCAAGGTACGTTTAGCGGAATTCCATGTCTACCCTGACGTGGGTCAGGGTAGACATGGAATTTCACTAATTTCCGGATAATGGTAAAACCTGTGACGCACACCACATTGCTTATTGAGGGGACGTCATAAAAGCCCAGTAGTACGTGAGTTCGGTGTCAGACGAGGCTCCGCCGCTAATCCGCCAGCGCGGTTCGAGCAGTCTCACCGCACCGGTACGGGCACCGGTCACCTGCTCGGTGAACTCGGTCGCCGGCGGCCATGTCGACTTCGTGCCCGAGTTGCAGGGTGAGGGCACGCTGGCGCAGCTGTCGTCTCCGACCACTATCCGATGTGGATCGGCTTCGCGGTCCCCGGCCGGCTGACACCGCACGGACGCGACTGCGGCTTCACCCAGGCTTTCTTACAAGGAACACCCCCGCGGGTACGGGGAGCAGCAACGGGGGGACAAAGTTTCACGACGGCCGGTGGCGTGTGAAAGGGGGGCGTCGCGGATCGCTGCTGGGTTGGCCTGAGTGGTCACTCTGTTCACAGTGCGGAACGTGGCCGGGTGGTGAGCTGTGACACCTTCTGATCAAGATCGCTCTGCCTCGTTCGTGTGATCCCGCTCCGGGTGGCGAGGCTCCGGCGTATGGTGCGGTCGCTCATACGCAAGGCCGCCGCGAGTTGGGCACTCAATTCTCCAGGGAGCTCTCCCGCTTCGAGTGCGCAGTCGCGCAGAAGGGCATAGCAGTCTTCTGTCTCCCGGTCGGTGGCGAGTGCCGTGAAGGACGGGTGTGCCAGGGTTTCTCGGGCTGCGTGGCCGTCGGCGGTTTTCATCGTCCGACGGTGCAGTTCTGCAACCATCAGGCGCGCCGCTGGGTCGTCGGCTGAATCGATCAGGTCCAACGCCGTGAGTCCGAGCCGCGTGTTGAAGACGGCCATGCCGTCCTGGTCCGGGCGCTCGAGGTAGGCGGCCACCAGGTCCTGCAGCGCGCGCCGCCAGCGATGCCCGGACATGCGCTGGCACAGGACGGTCAGGCAGTGCGTGACAGCCTCCTCCCACGGCTGTCCGGGCACTGTATGTGCCAGGAGGCTGCTGGCGTTGCGGGTGTTTCCGCTTGTGAGCGCGGCGAGGACGGCGACTTGGCGGCCGTCGAGCATGCGCTGTCCGACGCCGTGGTGCATTTCGGCGTGGGCAAGGGCTTCGGCCCAGCGGCCGGCACTGGTCAGGGCGCGTGTGCCGTCGGCGAGGAGGACGCTCCACAGCCAGGCGCGGACCTCGTGGCGGTCTTCGGCCGTCGCGGTGAGGCCGGCCGGTACGGAGATGTCCTCGACGTGAGTGGGGGACTCGGTACTGACCGCGTCGAACAACGTCAGGAGGAGTTGACGGCCCTCGTCGGCCTGGCCGGCGCGGATGTGTAGGCGCGCGAGGTTAACGGCCGGTTCAAGTGCGCGGATCGCGGCCCTGCCGGATAAGGGGGCGGCCTGTAGGTAGGCGGCGGCGTGCTGGTGGCACATGAGGCGGGCGGTGTCCGGCTCTCCGGCATCGGAGGCCATCAATGCGGCCTGGTTGTAGACCGCGGAGGCCATGGCCGAGTCGTTCCGCCTTGCTGCGATGTCGGCGGCTTCGGCCAGGTCACGTACCCGTTGGTGCAGGGAGCGGCAGGCCGGACGAGGACGAGCAACGAGGGGGAAGCGCTGGGCAACGGAGTCAGGGAGTTTCCACACGGTCTGTCGCGCTCCTCTCGGCGGTGGGGTCGGGGCCGAAGATGACGGACTTCGCGGCGGCCACGAGGGTGGCCTGCGTGGCGTAGGGCAGGCCGATCCGGTTCCAGGCGAAGAGCACGTGATGGGCCAGGACGTCACGCAGGCCGCGGCGCAACTGTCCCGAGTCTGTGAGGTGGACCAGTTCCCTCCCGGCGTCCGTGTAGGCGCGTGCCCATTCGGCAGCGTGGGCCAGTGGTCCACCCGCGCGGGTCATGTCCTCTCCGTTCACGGAGAGCAGTCGGTGCACGGCGGCGTGCAGGCGGTGTTGGTTGGCTTGTTCGGTATCGGCGGGCAGTGTGCGGTGCGCGCCGACGCGTGCCCAGACGTCGCCCTGCTCGTACCAGTCCAGTCCGGCGGAGCGCATCATGAGGCTGCACAGCATCAGGGAGGTCTCGCGTCGGTGTTCGCCGGCGTCGCTCCGGAGAAAGTCGACGAGGCTCCGGCTGTCGCGGTGAAAGAGACGGTGGGCGGACGCCATGGCTTCGGCTCCGCCGAAGGCGTGGACCTCGGGTTCGTAGATGATCTCCGTCCACGCTGTGATGTCGCCCTCGGCGATCAGCACGTCAAGGCCCTGGCCGATGCGGTGCAACCCGCCGGTGGGGGACGCGTAGCGCACGCGCCAACAGGGGTGCTTACGGATGATGAACCACGAGGTGAGGGCGCCTTCGTCCTCGGCCGCGAGCAGGAGCGGGGCGAGTCGGGCCAAGGCTATGGTCTCGGCGCGTTCCCAGTTTGGGAACGCCACGTTGGCCTGGCACCAGGTCGATGAGTTCATGAGGCGGGTCTCCGTGATGTTTTACGCCAGGGCGAGGAAGGTGTCCCAGTGCGGTGCCGGCGCGCTGCCCATGGCGAGGGTGTGCAGGGCGAGGGCCGCTCCGGCAGTTCCGTCGAGGAGTTCCGGGTCGTGGTCGTCCTTGCCGAGCGCGGTGATCAGACGGTCGGCCAGATGGTGCAGCTTTGCAGTGATCTCGGAGTTGCCTGTCTCGGTGGCCATCCGCCATCCGGCTTGCAGCAGGCCGGCCATGCCGTGGCACAGCCCGATCTCGGGGAGTGTGTCCAGCTGGAGAGGGTCGCGCAGGGTCGCGAGTATCGCGTTCTCGGCAGCCCGCACGCGGGCTGGGTCCTGGAGGGCAAGTCCCGCCAGTTGCTGGGCGCGAGCTGTGCCGCTGACTCCGTAGCACCAGGAGGAGCGGGGACGAAGGGCCAAATGGACGTGGTTGTCGGTCGCCTGTTGCGTTGAGATATAGCCCGGCCACCAAGGGGTGGTCTCGTCGCCTTGACGCCATTGGTCGGTCCAAGCACAGATCCGTTCGACCGCATCGACCGTGCCGGGCACGGCCAGGTCGCGCAGCAGTGCCAGGGACAGTACGGACAGGGCGGAGCCGATGCCGTGGGCGAGGCCGAAGTTCCCGTGCCCGCCGGGGTAGTCGGCGTGGGGTGAACCAGTGGGTGCGACGTTCGTCCACCATGGCGGTAGTCCGGCTGGGTCGGGCAGGGGCTCGGTCAGGCGCACGAGGTAGGTCAGGACGTCCCGGGTGATCTCGTGGTGGGGGTGCCGGCTCAGGTGATACGCGCCCAGCCCTGACAGGCCCTGGATCAGGTCGAATTCCTCCATGGGAGGCCGCTCGGCGCGGTCGATGCGCCGGTGAGCCTCGGTCAGGCGGTTCCGTGTGACGGTGAGGGTCGCTTGGTCCAGATGCTGCAGAAGGCGCAGGTAGCGGCTCGATGCGCTGGCCGCGCGGTGCGTGATGAACGCGAGGGCGGGAGCGCCGAAGTACAGGTTCGCGTTGGCCGCTGCGCTGACTTCGCCGTGCATGGCCGTGGCCAGCCAGGTGTGCGCGGTCTCCCAGTCGCCGCGGCCGGTCCGGGCCCGCTCGACGTGCAGCAGGGCGATCCCCGAGGCGCCGCCGGCGAGCGACTGCGGCCAAGCCCGCACGCCTTCGGGCCGGCCACCGGGCCACGCAGCGCTCGGGGCGGATAGTGCGCCGGCCAGCTCGTCGGCGGTCGCCAGCACAGCCGGGACGGGGGCTGTCGTGGTCACGCTGTCCTCCTTGCTCGTGCCGTCCAGCTCAGGGCGGCAGCTCGGGCCAGGTGCAGGTGCGTGCGTTCCTCGGGCAGTCCGGGCCCGCTCATCCGGACGTGGTGGAGGTGCAGCAAATCCGGCAACACCTCGTGAGGGTGTGTGGCCGTGGCGGTGAGCGTGCGGGCGTAGGCAGCCAGTGCCTCGCGCCGCGCGGACCAGGCCGCGGTGACACGCTCGTCCAGGCCCGGAGGGTCGGAGTTCATCAGGTCGACGGCTTGCCGGTAGACGGCGTGGGGCGGAGCGGCCCGATCGGTGAGCGTGTGGTCTATGAGCCACTGCATCGCCGCGGCGTCGTCGCCGAGCAGGCCGATCGCGATGTCCACCATGCTCGCGGCGGTCACCGCGCGGACGTCCGGGGCGTCCCTTCCGGCTTGGGCGGCGAGTTGGGCCAGAGCGGCGGCGGAGTCGGCGGCGAAATACTGCTCGGCCGCATCGATCGCTGAGGGGCCGCCGAACCGCGCGGTCTCCGGGTGGTAGGTCTCCACGCCTGCGTGGGTGATCAGGCCGCTGTGCCGAAGCTGCCGGGTCCACTCCCCGATGCGCTCGATGGCCGAGCCGAGGGTGCCGGGCGCGCAGATCAGACGGAGGCGAAGGTGGTCGTCGGGGTCCAGGTAGCGGACGAACCACCAGCGGGGGTGGCCCAGTTCCTTGAGCAGGGTCGGAAGGTGCCGGGTCAGGAGAGGGTTCTGCCAGGCGCGGTGTCCGTGGAGCTGGAGGTAGATGCGGTTGCCGCAGCCGGGCAGATGGCCGTGCTCTCGGCTGACGACGTGGCCCCCTGCCCGGACGGGGACCACGTTTTGCTCTCTGGCCAGGGGGATGACGACCTCGTGGGCGTGACCGCTGGTCCAGCCCAGATCCTGGGGGGCCGGCGCGGGGCGCAGCGTTACCATGCCGTCGCGGTCCAGGTGGGTGCGCAGGAGGGCCCGGTGTGAGGGCTCCATCAGGTCGAGGGCCATGCACTGGTCGGCCTCACTCAGGTACACCCGCTCAGGAAGCTGCACGTCGCGGCGCCATTGGGCAAGGGCTTCGTCCCACTGCGGCCAGGGTGTCGGCGCGGCGGGGAGGTCGTCACTGGCGAGGAGCCAGCGGGCCGGGGACAGGATCGTGCGTCCGTAGCGCAGCGCGGGCAGGAACGGCAGGTTGGAGGCGGCGCTGCCCCACACGAACCCGGTGCACGGGACGGCCAGTGCGACGGGTGCCTCGGTCAGGAACCGGGCCAGCGGATGCGAGTGGTAGCCCAGGTCTACGGCGTTCAGCAGCAGCGTGTGCACCGGGCGCCGGCGGGAGAGCGAGACCAGGTGAAGCCGTTCGGCGTCGGCGGTCACCGCAAGGTCCGTTACGGGGATGAGGCTGGTGTCCGAGCCGTGGTAGTCACCGAGTGAGATCACCAACTCGGTCGCCTGCAGGGCACGCGCGACGTTCTCAGCACGCACGGACAGCGGGGCGGAGCTGATCTGCGCGACGAGCGCACCTTTGTGCACTCCGGGCAGTCCGGCGTACACCTCGGTCATGCGGCGGCGGTCCTCGTCGTCCAGCAGGCCCAGGAAGCGGCCAGTGGTCGCGCCAGCCGAGCGTGCCACCCCGACGACGTGAAGCGTGAACTCGCCCTGCTCCAGCATCGGAACGCTCGACGCGTCGATGCGGACAGTCACCTCTGTGCTCGGTTGGACGGGGTGGCCGGGATCTGTGGTGGCCAGCTCCTCGATCGCGGCATCGTCGAGTTCGACTTCAAGGCGGCGCTGCATCCCGGCGGCGTGGGCGAGCTTGATAAGTCGTCTGTCACGGTCAGGCAGGGGGGAAGGTGCCGGCGTGGAGATGGAACCGAGATACCCGGAGGGGTACCCGAGCGCGTCAATGGCGTCCACGACGGGGACGGCCGCCCTTGGCCCGTACCGCTCAAGGAACCGGCCGTGCCACTCGGCCCATCCAGTCAACGCCGCGCGGGGCGCGAGACGGGTGAGCGCTCTGGCTGCCGCTGCCGCCTCCTGGGCCACCTTTTCCGCGACGACCACGTCCCAGTCCATCCGCAGGTCGAGCGCGGTCTTTGGAGCCTCGCGCAACGTTGCTGTCTCGTCGGGCGCGAGACGCCGTGTGTGGGTGAGGAGGGTGGCTAGCGGGCCGGGGTCCGTCATTGCCGGGCGGAGGCTGGTGATCAGGAATCGTTGCCTGACCAAGCCCGCGAGGAGCTTTTCGATCGTGGCGAGCGGCGTGGTCGGGAAACTGGCGGAGAGTTTGGCGACGAGGTCGCTCCAGAGGATCGGAGGCCGCGCGCTGTCCAGGGCTTCGCGGACCGGTGCCGTCACCCGTATCTGCACGTGTTCCGGAACGCCGTCGCGTGTACCGCTGGGACGATGCTCGATCACCACGCACTCGTCGCGCTCGACGATGAGGCTGGAGGCGAGCAGCATCAGGTGGGGCCGCAGTCCGCTGTGCTCCTCGAACTGGTCGACGAGGGCCGTGATCCATGTCGCGTCGGGTCGGGCAGATGCCTGGTGCTCGGTTCCCATGCGTAGCGCGGTGGCGGTGCCTATTCGTGCGGCTGCAACCCCGGCGAACAGACCGAACGGGGTGGCGCGCGTGTGGGCCCGCAGCAGGTAGCGGAGCGCCGCGAGCACGGTGCGGCGTACAGCAGAGTCCGACAGCGGCCGGCCGGCACAGATCTGGCCCACTCGACCCGCAAGGTCGGGGCTTGCGGCTTCGACGGCGGTCGCGAAGTCGGCGATCTGCCAGGTCTGTTGCAGCCACGCCCGCCACGTCGCCGGGTTCGCCGACGGGCCGGTCAGCTCCGGCCAGACCACCGGATGGTCGTAGTTCCACGCAGCCGCCCGTATCACTGCTGCATCAACAAAGCGATACACACACCCTCCTGTGGGCGAGCGGTGCCCGGCACCGCCCATGACTCAGGCACGGCCGGGCACCGCGAAAAATCGCGGGCTGGTGCTGTTACGGGCAGCTCGTGCACGCGGAGGCGCACGTCGAGCCGCAGCCGTCGTTGGTCAGACGGATGAGCTGGTCAGCGGCGGGGCCGCCTTCGACGATCGTGATGTCGAGCTCGAAGGGGTCCGGTCCGGGCTCCACCTGTCCGGCGACCGGCGGAGCGATCGGGTGGTCCAGTTGAAAGGTCATGCATGCCTCCTCGGCAGTAGGCGATGGTGCGTGCCGGGGCCCGGGAGTGGGCCCCGGAGGCTTAGTGCCAGGACACCGCGAGGATGCCGTGCCGCTTCTGCACGGTGACCTGGGGCGGAGATGACGGGGCAGGACCCGGCAGGTACCTGATCGCGGCTGCTCCCCGACGGCGGTGGTTCTCGGCCCAGCGCCGGAGCAGGTCTGTGTACTGGGCCGCGAGAGCTTCGGCCTGTGGGCCGTGAGCGACCACGCCGCTTTCGAAGCCGCCGGTGTCCTGGTTCTCGCGGCGGGTGCGGTACGCGATGCTGTCCTGGCTGACCAGGGCTGGCACACCGAGCAGGGCTGATGCTTCGACGAGCCCGCTGTCGACGACGTCCTTGGACGCGTGCAGCCGGGCGGTGCTCGACAGGTTGAGCGTGAGGTACAGCTCCAGCTCGTCAGGCAGATCGTAGGCCGCGCCCGACCAGTGCTCCAGCCTGGGAGTGTCCAGGGCACGGTTCAGTGCCTGAGTGTTCAGGGGTACCTGCTCGTCGTCGGCCTGGACGGCGACGCCGTCCCGCAGCATTGCTTTGCGTTCTTCCTTGGCGGCTCCTTCACCCTGCATGGGTACGAAGCGCGCCAGACGGTAGGAGTGGCTGATCAGGTCCTTGCCGTCGCGGTCGAACGCGATCGAGCGGGTGGTGCCGCGTACGGTCAGCGGGACGACGAGCCGGCCGTTGCCGGTGAGCTCGCTGATCCACGACGGAGGGATGTCCCACGCTGCCGCCGTGACGATGATCCGGTCATACGGGGCGCCGTCCGGCACCCCGCCCTCGCCGTCGGCGAGGACCGTCTTCACTTGGCCGTACCCGGCGTCGTCCAGGCACAGGCGGGCGCGGTCGACGATGTCATGGTCGATGTCGACGGTGGTGACCACGCCATCGCTGCCTACGAGTTCCTGGATGAGCGCGGCGTTGCAGCCGCCGGAACCGATCTCCAGGACCTTCATGCCGGGCTCGATGCCGGCCTGCTCCAGCATCACGGCCTGGAGATGAGCGGCGGACATGACGCTGATGTCCATGCCGTGTTCGTCCTTCTTGACCGGAACGGTGCTGTGGAGGTCGTAGGCGAGGCCGAGGGGCGCGTCCGGTGCGAACAAGTGCCGGGGAACCACGGCGAAGGCGGCGGCGACAGGCTCGGACGTGATCGCGTTCTGGTCACGGAGGGCCCGGACCATGTCCGCACGTAGTGCGTCGGGCTCGCGAACAGTCGAGTCGTCAATAGAAGTCATTCGATTACCTAGATTCTGTTGGGGGTTTGGGGCTCGTCGGTGGCAGTCTCGGTCACATCGAGGCCGGGGGGAGTGGCGTATAGACGCCTGCGCTGCATGGGACAGCGGCTGAGCTGTCACCACCAACTCGTCTTCGTGTACGTGTGTCAGTGCGGGCGGCCCTCGTGGCCAGGTGGCTGCGTGCACCGCAATGGCTCGGTCGGTTGCTCAGCCCAGCAGTAGCCCGCGGCCCGCCCAGCGGACCGTTCGGTGCGCACCGCGTGGCGCTCGCTGTTGGCGCTGGCCGTAGGGCGGTTCATGCGTCCAGCCCCTCGTCGAGCTTCTCCCGGCCTGCGCCGATCAGACGGCCGACGAGGAGAGGCCGGCACAGCACTGCGGCCGATTCCATCGGCACCGACCAGTACGAGGCGCGGGTGGCAGCGTCCAACTCTTCAGCATCGACGGGTGGTACGCCGAGCAGTGTGCCGCTGCCGAGTACGTCAACGTCCATGGCGCGCCAGTCGTCGAAGTCTGCCTCCCTCGTGCGTCGTAGTGGCGCATCTCCACCGCGGCAGACATCCTGTGCAGCGCGACGTTCGTCGGGCCGAAGCTGAGCCAGTGGACGTCGGAGGCGTCGCCGATCCGCGTCGCGATCTGCCGGGCCTCCGAGATGTGGTCGACCACGGTGCTCGTCTGCCGGGCCCGCGCCGCGATGACGGACGCTCCGAGGTGCAGTTGGCCGGTGACGGCGAGCGCCTCGCGGGTGGGGTCCGCGGCGCCGACGATGCAGTGGCCCGAGGAGATCAGGCGCTGCCCGATCGTGTACTCGCCCTCCCGGAAGTAGACGAGCGCGCGCATGTACTGGCGGACCGCGCCCAGGCATGGATCGGATGCGCGTTCGGCGGCCCACGCCATGCGGTCCAGGGCGACGGCAGATAGGTCGTAGTAGCCGAGCTTGACGGTGATGTCGTGGGCGGTGCGGTACGTCGACGCGAGAGCTTGCCACAGTTCCGTGGACGGCTGCGCCCAGGCGGTGTGGGTGAGTTCGGCGATTGTTCCCGGCAGTGCTCGTGCGGCGTTGCGCAGATGTGTGGCCCGAACTTCGGAGCACAGCCGGTCCGCCTCCTTGATGAGCGCGGGCGTCGGCCGGGTGCTCAGGTCTGGGTTCACTCCGAGGTCGTACAGGTCGAGGGCTTCACGAATCGGCCGGAGGAGCTCGGCGAGCCGGTCGCGCTGCAATTCGGTCACGTAGGGCTGCCCCGTGAGGGTGGTGACGTCGATCTTGAGGGCGTGAGCGACGGCGGCAACGAAGTCGCTGGTTGCTGGGCGCAGGCCGCACTCGACCGAGTTGAGCAGGCCATACGAATAGGGGATGCGGTCGGCGAGTTCGCGCTGCGTGAGCCTGGCCAGTTTCCGCTGTTCGCGGATGCGGGCGCCCGTGCTGTAGTCGTCCCGGTTGGGCATACTCGTCTCCGTTCCTGCCAGCCACTTGGAACGGTACCCGCGCAGCAGGGCGCGGGGCAGGCGTCCGCCCTCGACTCCATCTGGATCGGGGGCGGTTGCATGTGATCCACTGCCCGCATGACCTCACGGACTCTGTACCTGTTCGGCTCGGCCGCGCCCCCCGTCTTCGACGTGGCGAAGGTTGTCGAGGACGCTCAGCGTCGCGGCTTCGACGTGTGCCTCGGATTGACGCCGACCGCGGCGAGCTGGCTGGACGAGAGCCTCGACGGGCTGGCCGCGCTGACGGGGAACCCGGTGCGGTGGGAGTACAAGCAGCCTGGTGAGCCGGACGTGTGGCCGAAGGCGGACGTGATCCTGGTGGCGCCGGCCACCTTCAACACGGTCAACGCGTGGGCGCTCGGCATCACTCGAGACTTCGTCGTCGGGGTTGTCGCCGAGGGTATTGGCAAGGGCATCCCGATGGTGGCGATGCCGTGTGTGAATGCCGCTTACGTGCAGCACCGTCGTTTCGAGTGGAGCGTCGCCGAGCTGAGGGAGATGGGCGTCGAAGTCCTGTTCGGGGAGGGTGGGTTCGTGCCGAATCAGCCGGGCTCGGGGAAGCCGAATGAGTACCCGTGGCACCTGGCGCTCGATGCGGCGGAGCGGGCGGTGAGTGGGCCGAATTCGGCATGAGTGGTTGGGGGGTTGGGCCGATAGGCTTGGCTCATGTCCCCCTCTCTTCCGCCTAGGGCGTCGTGTGCTCTGCTGCGGTCGTGAACGAGGACATCGCTGCCCTGTGGCCGCCGCCGGCGGTGCGGCTTACGAAGGAGAGCGGGCGGTGTGGGAGCGGCTGTACGGGAGTGGGCGGCGGTGCGGGCTGAAGTCGGCGAGGCTACCTGACTGGTCCGTCGCAGCACCGTCTGGGCCGGTGCCTTGGTCGTGCAGGAGCGGTGCATGGGTTCTGCGCTGCAGGTGCCTCTTCTGGTACGAGGCCCGCTGTGACTCGTCGGGGAGTTGCCCGGCAAGGCCGACGCATATGCGCCGCTGGCGGCTGTTCTTTACCAAGCACGGCAACCAGAGCTTGACGGTGCGCTTTTAGGCGGTTCCTCGGCACGACCAGCGACGGCGGCGATTGCTCCACTCTGTACGAAGTGGAAGGCACCAGCGGGATCCTCGTAGAGGGCGACGTCGTCACCGAGCCCGAGCACTTCGCCCAACTGCGCGACGTGAAGCCCTCCGAGACGTTCGTACGCGTCCCCCGCGAGCTCCTCGTCCACTGCCACCCGGACCTGGATGACGTCGAGCGGCAGCTCTTCGGCGCCCGTGATCGCCACCCCGACGGCTCCGTCGCCCGTGAAGGCTCCGGCGCCCGCCCCCTCGCCGACTGGTGGGAGCACCTGACAGCCGCCCTGGAGCGTTGACCGATCACCTGACCGCACCCGGGAGAGACTGGATCCGTGACCTCCTCCACCCCCTCGTACAGGCCCGAAGAGCTGTTCGCGTCCACCGCGCCCTACTACGCCGCGTTCCGGCCCCGCTACGCGCCTGAGTTCTACTCCCTGCTCGCGGCCCGCTTCGGTCTCGACGGCACCCAGCGTGTCCTCGACCTCGGCGCCGGCCCCGGCATCATCGCCCTCGACCTCGCCCCGCTCGTCGGTGAGGTCATCGCAGTCGACCCCGAGAAGGGCATGCTCGACGAGGGCCGCCGCCTCGCCGCCGAGCAGGGCATCGCCAACATCGACTGGCGCGAGGGCAACTCCACCACCCTCCCCGCAATGGGCGTCGGGCCCGTGCTGCTCACCGTGATGGGCGCGGCGTACCACTGGATGGACCGCGACCGCGTCGCCCGGGACCTCGACCGGATCATCGAGCCG
The DNA here is from genome assembly GCF_036173045.1 of Streptomyces sp. NBC_00299. Taxonomy (GTDB): domain Bacteria; phylum Actinomycetota; class Actinomycetes; order Streptomycetales; family Streptomycetaceae; genus Streptomyces; species Streptomyces machairae. The sequence goes on along the minus strand of NZ_CP108039.1, from coordinate 16,241 downwards.
GGCGGAGCGATCGTCCTCGCCTCCTGTGGCGCCCCCGGTGACCTTGAGCCCGCTCCCTGGCGGCAGGTCGTCGACGAGGTCCGCACCCGCTACCTCGGCCCTGAGCGCCGCGCAGGCTCCGGCACCTACTCCCACCCCAAGGAGCGCCACCAGGACGTCCTCACCCGCTCCCCGTTCTCCCAGGTCGACACCGCGCGCTGGGACCACACCCTGACCCGCACCGTGGACGAGGTCATCGGCTGGGTCTTCAGCCTCTCCTACTCCAGCCCCGCCCAGCTCGGCCAAAAGAAGGAGGCCTTCGAGCAGGACCTGCGCGCAGCGCTCCTCGCCTTCGACTCGTCCGGGCGGTTCCACGAAGTGATCCGCACCGAAGCGATCATCGCCACCAGGCCCTGACCCGGCTCGGGTCAGCTGCGGCGTCGGTTCCCTACAAGTGGCGTTGGCCAGTCGGGTGGGGGTGGATCGTCGATCCACCCCCACCCCGTCCAGTCGCGGACTTCGCCCGTGTCCACATCGACCACACCTTCGGGCCCAGCAAGCCCCGTATGACACGGCAGATGCCTTACGGGCAGCATCAGCAGGCCTCGGGGCGAGGGCGGCCAGGAGCCCGTTGGCTGCGCAGCCGCCGCGCATTCGCGGATGTGACCACTGCGCACCGTCCGCGTGCGGGACTGCCGAGCCGCGCAAATGGCAGCCCTCGCTGGGCAGACTGCGCAACCGTCGCGGCCTGGCTTGCTTCATCCGGTGCGCAATCACCGTCCTGCTGCGCAGTTTCTGGCCGATGGGGCTGCGTAACGCTCTGGCCTGCTGTGGTCGGGGCGATGGTCGAGGTCAGGGCGGACGTGGCCGGGGCGGTGAGTGTCGTGGTCGGGCTTGACGTTTGGCGTTGAATCGCCTGTGGCCGATGGTGTGCAGGCGGCTACGGTGGTGATCATCGCGTAGTAGGCACACAGGGGGATCCATGCCAACGCCCGCCCGACCACGCACGTATGTGCTTTGCGCATGCGCAATGATGCTTACTGCGGTTCTCTCCGGATGCGGTTCCAGTGATTCCCGGGGCGGTGGCGCGGCGAGCGGTCCCGCGGCACCGGCAGGGGCCGCCAGCCCGGCATCGACGCCGGCCGACCCGGACGCCAAGGAGAGGGCGGCCGTCCTGGCTGCTTACGACGGCTTGATGGCCGAGCAGATGAAGGCCTACCGGCAGGCCTCGAAGAAGGGCACGCAGCTGGAGCGGTACGCCACCCTGGATGCGTTGTCGAAGGTCGAACTGGACCTGTACCGGATGAAAGAGGCCGGGACCGTGGTGCGCGGCGAGATCGGTCACGATGCCCAGGTGACTGCCCTCGACATGACTGCCAAGACCCCCAAGGCGACAGTGTCGGACTGCGTCGACCTCTCCCGCTACGAGGCCTACGACGTCAAGGCACGCAAGACGATCCCGCTGCCCACTGCGCAGCCGAAGCGCTACCAGGCGACCGGCACCCTCGAGCGCTGGAAAGGGCGATGGATGGTGACCCACATCGACACGACCAGGGGCGGAGCATGCTGAGACGCACCGCCGCGGCCGCCCTGTCCCTGGCCGGCACCCTCCTGATTGCCCCAACCGCCAACGCACAGGACGGAACCGGTGTCGGCACGCCTGACTGCAAAGGCGCCCCCCAATGGGTGCAGGTCTGCGCGCAGGACGGCCACCAATCCACCGGCAATCAGGCAACCCGTGGCGGCAAGCCCGCGTCTACCGGCGCCTCCTCGGGATCGTCGCCTAGCCCGAAGTGCACCTACACCAAGCTCGATCCGCAGCCCCCGGACAGCAACCTCGCCGTCCAGGAAGGCAAGAAGCAGGGCGGCAAGGGAGCCGTGTACCGGGTGCTGTGCCCGGAAACCGGCCGCATAGGCGTGGTGTGGATCCCTGACGCGGAGCAGGCGCCTGCCCAGCCCGCGATCGACCCCCAAGTCCTCGCCCAGCGGGCGGTGGACTCCATGAAGCTGACGGGTCCGAAGGTGGCCAGCCCTCGTCCCGCCGGCACCTACGTGGTGGGCATGCCGATGTGGATGTGGGTGGACCAGACCCCGACCACGTACGGGCCGGCCACGGCAACCGCTAACGCTGGCGCGGTGACCGTTACGGCCACCGCCAAGGTGTCCTCGATCAGCTGGGAAATGGGTGACGGCCAGGGCCCGGTGGTCTGCCAGGGCCCCGGCACCCGCTACCAGCCCGCCCTGGGCAAGGCCGAGTCCCCCGACTGCGGCCACCTCTACACCCGCGCCTCTGCCGACCAGGCGGGCCACCGCTACCGCGTGACAGCGACCTCCACCTGGACCATCACCTGGCAGGCCCAGGGCGCCGTCACCGAGGAAGGCCAGTGGACCGAGACCCGCACCAGCGACCAGACCATCGCCGTCCGCGAAGCCCAAGCCCTCCTCACATCCTGAGCGCCCCACCCTACGGGCAGGGTCTGATAACAGTGCCCGGGCCCTTGGCAGCATCGCTGGTCAGCAGCCACCAAAGGCGGCCCTGACCTGCCAACTCCAGGCCGGAGCGACACAGCTCTGCAGCGCACCGATCGGATTCGTCGGCGCCGAGGAATCCCTCCGCAGAGGCCTTGCCTGATCCGTTCCAACTCCGGCCGCCGCATGCCTGTCCCTCATGGTGAAGTGCGTGAGCCGTTCCGAGTGGTCGTGAGTCTCTCCGAGTCGCCACGAGGCTTCATCTCGCCCTTGAATAGGAGCGTGACGGCCTGGCGCGCATAACGGCATGAGCCTGATCGCCGTTCGACACCCGGAGTTCGCTGGGGGCACCTGCTTAGGTGCCCCCAGCATTGGCGACCGATTCATCTTGCTCATGCTCACCGACCCAGCCTGGCGCCCGCGACGTAAGGGGGCGGTGGGCGGGCGCTCACACGTGTAGTCAGTCTGTCCAGCTAACCCGCTGGCTTGGGTCTGTGACGGGCCGCCAGACGGGCGCTGAGGGCCCGTTCTGGAGCAGGTCGGTAAGTGAGGCGGTCAGGATGGGCACGTCGCGCAGAAAGTCGCCTCGCGCCAGCCCAGTGCCGGCCTTTAGGGCGCTGACTCGGTTGTCGACGCCGACGGGGCCGGTGCCGTCCAGGACGAACAGCAGCCGCGGGAACACCGGGTACCGGCGCCGCCACTCCTCCGTCGGCAGCTGGTGCACCGCCGCCCTAGGCCGTCCGACAGCAACGGGTACGTGCCGGTACAGCCGCTCGTAGGCGATGATTTTTGAGGCGAGGCGTTCGGGGCCCATGGTGGCCCGGTCGACTTCCACGAACGCCCGCAGCATCGACCACCCGTCGCTGCCCGTCCGTCCGCGCCGGTAGTACAGCAGCGCATCAGGTATGACCGCTTCCCCGCTGCCGAGCGAATGGTGGACCTCGGGAATCCAGTCCAGCGGCTGGCACACATCCCCATGCCGGCGGGCGTCCTGTAGGAACGCCGTCGCAGTCTGTGTCACCGTCAATGCGTGCGCCACGCGCAGCCGCGCGGCGGTCCGGTCCGATCCCAGTCTGGGCGGCCGCCAGTCCCGCAACTCCGGCCACTCAGAGGCGACTTCCGCACCGTACTGGGTAACAAACCACACCCGGGTACGACCGGCCTGCGGCAGCGTCACACAATCGACCAGACCCTCCTTGCGCAGCTTCACCAACCGCCGCCTGGTCTGCTCGATCCGCACATCCGGCGCGATCATCACACGCATCTGCTCCGTCGTAGCCATCCGATGCTGCGCCAGCACCGCCAACGCGAGCCGGTCCCCACTGCCCCCGTCCACATTCACCATCACCTGCCGCCCCCTCCGCACGGTGCAGCACCTCCTGTCCGGCGCTGTGTGTACGGCCACGGCATCAGCCGGCCCCGACCAAGATCCCGACCATCCAGGCCCGACCAGCGTCACGATGCGATAACCCCGCCCCCCGACCCCTCCCATAACCCCGCGGTAGACCCGGCCGACAACCCCACCCACAACTGCCCTCACACACTGGAGAACTGACGGAGTATCCGCAGCTCACCCACCCTGTCCCGGCATGGTCGGCAGCCCGACAACCCCCCTCTGCACACCCCCGACACCCCAGACAGAAAAGGAAGAGAAGTTGGGCGGGGACGGGTAGTGCGCCTCGGGGGACCGGCGCGGCTTTCCTTCTGTGGCACCTCGGCACGGCCTCCGTGCCTCGGCGGGGAACAAGCCCGCCCGCGCCCACAACGCAGCCGACAGCTCCTGCGCTCAGGGCGCAGCACTACCGCCCCCGCCCTGCTCGAGCAAGCTGCGGGCCTCGGTCACCGCACGCTGCCAGCTGCGAGCGACCCCTCCATGCTCACGAGCCAACCGAGCAGCCAGCCCGTGATGGTGGTGTGATTGGGCGTTGGGGTGGCAGTGGTGGGCGTCAGTGGGTTGGTGATGTGGGTGTCCTGGTAGGGGGTGTGGGGTGGGGTTGTGGTCGCTGTCATGGGGTGACTAAGCGGCTGTTGTGGTGTGGCTAGCAGGTTGGTTGCTGGCTGTCATGGGTTTCGTTGTTCCTGTGTGAGGGGTTGGCGGGGTTGGGTGGGCTGGGCCGTGTGACGGTTCAGGGGGTTTCGGCGGGTGAGCTCCGGGCGGGGTCGGCTGGGGTTGTGTCGGCGGGGGGTGTGCCGTTGGCGCGGGGTGTGGTGGTGCGGCGGCTTCTTGCGGTGGATGGGGAGGGGACGCTGTCGCGGTTGCATGTGCGGATTGCGGCGGAGCTGGCGGGGGTGTCGGAGCGGACGGTGTGGCGGTGGCTGGCCGATGGGCGTCGGGGGCATGTCGAGGCGCGGCCGCGGCAGGATGGGTTTTCGCTGAGTGACGCTTTGTGGGAGGTCCTCGCTCAGGCGGGCGGGAATGTCGCGGAGTTGCGGCGCAGGATGCTCCGGGCCCAGGAAGAGGGGGCGTTGGAGGGGTGGGGTGCGCGGTGTGTGCCCTCGCTGCCGACGCTGCACCGGGTGATCAAGCGGGATCTGGGGGCGGGCCGGGTTCTTGAAGTTGCTCGTTCGGCAGGGGCTCGGGTGGGGCTGGAGCCGAGCCGGTATGAGCGGGCGCTGGCGGATTTGGGGCTCGTGGACGGGGCGGGTGGTCCGCTTGTTGTCGATGGGCCGTCCGCCGATGTGCCGGTGCCGGAGGATGCTGCGGATGCGGGGGTGCGGGGCGGCGGTGTGCGGTTGTATGTGCCGGGGGCCCGGCTGGTGTCGACGCGGCAGGTGGCCGCTGTGGCGGAGGCTGTGGGGCATACGGTCGCGGCCCGCGGGATGTGCTGTGTGTACGGGGATACGGGCCTGGGGAAGACGGTCGCTGTCGAGCAGGCGTTGCATCTTCTGCCCGGCCGGGTGCCGGTGTGGCGGGTGGTGGCCGGCGTGGCGCCCGGTCTGCCGCAGTTGCGGGCCTCGCTGTGTGAAGGGCTCGGGCTGCCGTCGGGGGCGCTGCCGCACCGGGCCGGGCCGGCCAGCCAGGCTCTGACGCGGGCACTGGCTGAGCCGGGTGTGCTGTTTCTCGATGACGCCCAGCGGCTGACGCCGCCATTGCTGGATTATCTGCGGCAGTTGTGGGACGCGCCGGGCTGTGCGGCGGCGCTGGTGCTGTGTGGGGCTGGAAGCGAGCGTGCCCTGGCGCGTGCTTCGGCGCTGCGCTCGCGCGTGCTGACCTGGCACAAGGTCGGCCGGCTTGAGCCGTCTCAAGTACCGCAGACGCTGACCCTGTTCCATCCCGTGTGGGCGCAGGCGAGCCCGGAGGACCTTGCGCGGGCGGATGAGCAGATGGCGCGCGGCAATTTCCGCACGTGGGCGAAGATCACGTCGCATGTCTACGCAGCCCGCGAGCGTGGCCCCGCAAGGCGTGTGGACCGGGAGTTGATCGAGCAGGCCTGCGCGCGTCTTGGCCCCTACCCGTGACGGTCCGCGTTGCTCGGAGGGCTCGTGTGCGGGGGGCCTTCACCTGTTTTGACGGAGTGAGCGAAGACGGGCTTCACGGAAAGCGGATGAGAACGAAGGGGCATGGCGTGGACGGGCAGCGGTTGGCGCCGCCGGAGGATCCGGCCGGTGTTTTGGGGGAGGAGTCGCTGACGGCGTTGCGGGCGCCGGCGGTGCGTCGTCTGCTGGCGCTGCGCGCCGAGCGGCGGCTGTCGCGGGAGCATGTGCGCCTGGCCGGGGAGTGCCTGGGGGTGTCGGAGCGGACGGTGTGGCGGTGGTTGGCTGAGGCCTCCCGGTCGCCCCGGGCCGCGATCCGCCCCGGGGAACGCAGCGGTGACCGGTTCGAGGTCACCAGGGAGATCCGGGTGCTGCTGGCGTACTGGCACGGCAACGCTTCAGCGGTCCACCGCCAGTTGGTGGCCCGGGCCCGGACCGGCGGCCGTGAAGAGCAGCCGACGGCGGCGTCTGACTCCGCGGCTTCTCCCGCGGGCGCCCCGCCGGCTGCGGTGCCGTTGCTGGACCCGGTGCCGTCGTTGTCGACGTTCCTGCGCGCGGTGCGTCGTGATCTCACCGCGGGGGAGCGGGCCGGTCTTGCGACGGGACCGGATGCGGCCCGCGCGCATGACGTCTTCGGCAAGCGTCCGGCTTCTTGGCGCAATCATGTGTGGGAGGCCGATCATGTCCAGGCACCGCTGCTGGTCGATGCCGACGGTGACCTGGTGCGCCCGTGGGTGACCTGGTTCATCGACACCGCTACCAAAGTCATCACCGGCACCGCGGTCACCCCTGGCGTTCCTTCCCGTGCCTCCGTGCTGGCCGCGCTGCGCGCCGCTGTGCTGCGTGAGGAGCCCTACGGCCCCGCGGGAGGGACACCGGAGCAGGTGCGGGTGGACCGGGGCAAGGACTTCCTGTCGACCACCGTCACCACCGCGTTCGGCACGATGGGCGTGACGGTGAAGGATCTTCCCGCTTACAGCCCCTATCTCAAGGGCACGGTGGAAAACCTCAACAGAGCGGTTGACCGGATGCTGTTCGCGGCCCTGCCCGGCTACAGCCTCACCCTCACCAAGCCCCGCTCCGGCCGGCGTAAAGGCGCGGGCCGCAGGCCGGAGACTTCCGGTGCCATGTCGTTTCAGGACTTCACCGCGCAGGTGCTGGCCTGGACCCACTGGTGGAACACCGAGCACCGTCCCAAGGCGCTGTCTGGCCGTACGCCGCTTGAGGCATGGCAGGCTGATCCGACTCCCGTCACGGACGTCCCTGCCGCCGACTTGTGGACGTTCACCCTGGAGGACGACGGCCGTCCGCGGAAGCTGACCAGCCACGGTGTGCGGTGGCGCGGGCGCGCCTACATCGCCCCCTGGATGACCGGACAGGCCGGCCGTACCGTCACGGTGCGCTACATGCCACACCACGATCACGAGATCGACATCTGTGGCGCGAGCGGCGGTTATCTCGGGCCCGCGCACCTCGCGGACGCGGCCACCCCCGAACAACTCGATGCCCTGCGCACAGCCCGTGCGGAGCGTGCCCGACGTCTGCGTGCCGAGGTGAAGGCCGCCGAGACGCTGCGCCGACAGCGCTTCGCCCCGGCCACCACGGCCGGGCCGGCCCAACGGCTGGGAGCTCTCACCTCCGCTCAAGCCGGGCACGAACTGGCCGCCATCGAGCACACCGACGCCTCGAAGCTGGCGCTGCCGGACCTCATCCCGCCCGCCGCGCCACCGGCCGACTGGCGCACCCCGCCCTCCCTCGCCACCCGGACCGCGCCCGGCCGGCCTGCTCCCCTCCCCGCCGAACCGGCCGCCGACGGCCCGCCTGGCCCAACCGCACAGACCGCTGAAGACGGAGACGCCACGTGACCGCGGCCACCTACCAGTACGTCGACCTGCCCGATGCGTCCGTGGTCACCACCCGCGCCCTGCTCACCGCCCGGGAGAACATCACCGATACCGCCGCTGCCCGCGCCATGATGTGCATCCACGGCGGCGCCGGCTTCGGCAAGACCCTCGCCGTCAACACCTGCCTGCGCGCACTCGAACCCAGCGAGGACGTCCGCAAGATCACCTTCCGTGCCCGGCCCACCGCCCGCGCGGTGCGCTACGAACTGTTCACCGCGCTCGACCTGGCCGGTGAACCGCCGCGCCACCCCAGCGAATTCGACCGTCTGCTGAAAACCGCTCTGGCTGAACGCCCTCGCACCTTCCTGGTGGACGAGGCCCAGTGGCTCAACGGGGAGGCGTTCGAATACTTCCGCTATCTGTGGGACGAACCCTCAACCCAGCTCGCGATTATTTTCGTCGGCGGGGAGGGATGCCACACCGTGCTGCGCCGCGAACCGATGCTCTCCTCCCGCATCTTCATCTGGCAGCACTTCACCCGCCTCACCCCCAGCGAAGTCCTCGAGGCCATCCCCCTGTTCCACCCGGTCTGGGCCGACGCCGACCCCGACGACATCACTTTCGCCGACAGCCACGCCGCACACGGCAACTTCCGCGCCTGGGCCCAGCTGACCGCCCACACCCGCACCGCCCTGGCCCGCACCGGCCGCCCCCGCGTGGACCAGGAGCTGCTGCGCTGGGCCTTCAGCCGCCTTGCCTGACGACCACGCGAGGGTTTCCGCAGACGTGTCCGCAGGCCCTCGGTCTGGGTCTGGCGCCGGGTCCGTGAACAGTGGGGGCGGTCCCGATGGGACCGCCCCCACTGCCTTTCCTTGCAAAAGGTGCTCTCAAGAAGGCCTTGGCCGGTTGGTTCGGCCCCGCCGCGCAATGGCCGCTGGTCTCGGCGTTTTGGTGCCCTGCTGGCTTTGTTCTGCCTGCCTCGTGGTCTGTTGTCGGCAGCGACTGGTTGTGCCGCATGCCCGGACGCAGCCGCCGCGGCGCGGCGGCTCGGCGAGAGTCGGCTGCGGGGCAGAGGGGTCTGCGAGGGGATGCGGGAGAGCGTGCCGGTATCGGGTGAAGGTATCCGAAAGTCGTGGAAGAACTGAGCCCGTGCAGCGGGCCGGTGGCCGGCCGGGAAGCGGATGGCGGGGAAAGGAAATGGTTCGCAGAGAAGGCGAGAGGCCGGTTGGGGGTGGTTGCCGGCCCAAGGGCAACAGTCGGGCGCGAAGCGGCTGTTGAGCGCATGTGGCTGTCTCTGACGCGTGTAGTCGCTTTCAATGCTGATGTGGGGGCGTTGCGGGGTGACGGCGGAGGGCACACCGGCGTCGTCACGTGACGGCAGCGGGGTCTGGTGGCGGGGTAGCAGAGGACGCCAGCTGGGGGCGCTGCCGGCATCGGCGGTGGCCGGCGGGCGCGCGAGAGAGCAGCTGCTGAGGAGTGCGGGCGAGGCGTCTTCTGGAGCCCTTGGCGGGTGCAGGCTGACGTGAGGCCCTGAGCGGTTTCTGGGCTGTGTGAGGGCGTGCGGGGCGCGGGGCTGGGCCGGCGTCGGAAACAGGCCCGGTGGGTCCTGTTTTCCGGTGCTGAGTAGCCGGCCAGGCAGGAAGTGGCGGGCAGGGGGGGGGCGGCGTCTGAGCGTCTGGCGCTGCACGCGAGGGAGTTCGCCGGGCAAGCGGAAGCCTGCAGAGGCTTTCCTGCGGAAGAAGGCTCCGGAACAAGCTTGCTGAGGCCCTCAGTGGCCGCAAGGAGCTCTGCAACCGGCCTGTTGGCCTGAGAGTGCTCACAGGGGTGGGCGGCGCGCCAGGTCCTGCGGCAGGAGGCGTGACTGGTGCCTTGGCCCAGGTGCGTCCTGAGGGCTGGGTGCGGGCGGACGCCGGGGCGCGGCCTGTGGGGGCATTGCGGCCGGCGTGCGTGGGCGGGGTTGGCGCGCGGGGAGTCTGCTCCGCAAGGCAGGTGATGCGGCCCGTGTGGCGCAGCGGGTGCGTGCCCGGTTGTTCCTCACGGGCCTTGCCGGGGCTTGGCAGCGTGGCGCTGTGGTGCCCGGCGGGTGGCTGTCCGCGGTGGGGGCAGCCGGGGGTGGTTCAGCAGAGTGTCCGTCGGCGGCGGGACGCGGCCTTCACGGACCGGTGCGCTACGGCCGGCTGGGCCGCCTGCGGGGGCCGCTCCCTGGGTGGAGCTGCTCGGGCCATCGGCGTCGTCCTCGTCCTGGCCCGGACCAGCCGGGGGAGGGCAAGGGGCGCCGGGCGGCGCCTGTGCGGGCCAGCCGGGTGCCCGGTGAGGGGTGCGCGATGGGCAGAAGGACGCTGTGAGCGGTGGTGGCTGCCAGTACGACCACTGTCATCAGGGCGGTTGGTGTCTCCATGCCGCTGTCCTCCTTCGCCTGTCGTGTCTCGCCGGCCCGGCGCTGCGCGGGGCGGATTGCTGCTGCTGAACGGTCTTCTCAAGTCGGAGCGGCACACAGCGGGGCTGCGCACCGCGGCCGTGGCCAGGGCAATGGCCAGGTGGACGGGCGCCTGTCCGGGTCGAGTAAGGCGCCTCAGGGCGAACCTCCGGGAGCGGGCGCTCCTGGCAGTTCGTGGTCTCAAGGCTGAACTTGTCAGTGATTACTTGCAAGGTGAGACCTCAATTTTGGACAAACCCGAACGCCGTGAAAAAACGAATTCCGGAAAACGCCCTGACCTGCCGAATCTCTCATTTTCCGCGGCTCTTTTTTCATGGAAAAACCAGAAAATAAATCTCTGCTGGTGGGGGAAATGAATCCGGTCTCAATTCCTCGCCCGGACGAGTGTGACGCCTTCACGGGGAGGCAGGCAGGTGTTGACGGGATTAGGGCGCGAGAGATTCGGCGGACCGGCTTTACGCGTAGCCTACTTCCCGCATTTCGATCCACTCGAACTGGACTTTACCCCGCTTCCAGAAGCGGTAGATTAAGTGGATTTTACAGCTCCACTTACGCTCTGGCCTGCACATACTTCCGACCTCCGGTCAACCCGGATCCCCGGATCCGGGTTTTGAACGGACGTCAGGAAAAAAGCATGGGCCACGAATCCAGTGAAGATCCACATTGCTGGTGATGATCACTCGCAGCATTATTACGGACTGCTGGAAGAGGAACTTGTCGTCCTGTATACGGCCGTGCGATTCTTTTTATGCGTCGGAGGGCAACCCGGCGTGCAGCAAGAAAACGGACGGGGTTCGTCCGGGTCACCAGAGAGTAAGGCGCCTAAGGGAGGCACCGAAAATGATCACCAACTGGAGCGGGCTCCGCCCCTTTCCCCTGCCGGGGGATGCGTTATAGACGCTCCCGCGCACACCGGTTTCGGTTTCACCGGTAACCGCATCCCCGGCATCCTCACCAAGATCGGCATCGCGGTCGGCTCCTTCGCCCTGGCCGGCGCCTCCGCGCTCGGCCTGATCCACGCCGGCGTCGACTCGACCACGGCCACGGCCGTCATCGTCGCGGCGGGCAAGACCAGCGCCGCGGCCACCGTCGCCGCCTACGCGATCGCCGACCGCCGCGCCCGTCGCCGGCGCCGGCGTGAGGCCCAGCACCCGGCCTTCACGCCGGACGAGCGCGTCCCCCTTCCACCCAGGCCCCGGCCGGCGACCAGCCCGCAGGGGCGAACTGAGACGTGCGGCAGGCAGGCGCACCCCGCGGTGCGCCTGCCTCCCGCACTCCCGGTTCAAGGGAGGAACGACCATGGCACGTCCCAGGCGCGACCACACCAAGATCACCGGCAAGTTCGCCCGGCTCGCCAAAGAACTCGCCGCCCTGCGCCCCGAAGACCTCACCCTCAAGGAGATCAGCAAGATCACCGGGCTGTCGACGGCGACCCTGTCCCGGGCCACCGACCCCAACCGCTGCCCGTCCTGGCAGACCATGGTGGAGTACCTCACCGCCTTCGGCGAGGACCCCAACGAGTGGCGCCCCATGTGGGAGATGTACGCCAACGAGCGACAGCGCCAGGCCGCCGGCGTCCCCGTCGACCGCACCCAGCGCGCCGCATACCAGCGCCAGCGACCCACCCACGTCGTGAACCAGGCCGAATACGCCATCGCGCTGGGCGACTTGCGCCTGTGGCGGGGCAACCCCCCGTACAAGACGATGGTCTCCCGCGCACGCGAGGCCCACGTCCCCATCTCCCAGAGCACGATCTCGGAGGCCCTCAGCGGCAAGATCCTGCCCACCGAGGACGCGGTCAAGGGCATCCTCGCCGGCCTCCTCATGGACTCCAGCGACCCCGAGTACCACGAGTGGCTCGAGGCCCGCCGCGTCCTGGACGCCGGCCGCAGGCGCGAGAAGATCACCGCCAAGTCCCTGCAGCACTCCGCCACCCGGCGCGTCATCCGGCCGCGCCCCATGCGCACCGTCGTACGGCGAGAGGACTGATCCCCACCTCACTCGGACGCCGGAGGGCTCCCGCCGTATCCAGCGGCGGGAGCCCTCCGGCGTTCCCCAGCCCAAGGCCTTCCACGGCGCGGCAGACGACCGTCAGAACGAGTCGCGCAGAAAGAGCCACTTGGGGACAGGGCATCGGCTCTGACCCGTATCGCGAGAGCGGTCTTCGCCCCGAGATGAAACAGCAGGACCCCGGGCATCTGCGGCCTGGGGTCCCTGCGTGCTGTGGGAATCCGTCCGGTTCAACGGCCCGACGGCCGGACTGCGTTACGCCCACTGCATGCCCAGTTCCCGTAGTGCGGCGAGCTGGTCTGCGCTGAGCTTGTGGCGGCGGGTTTTGGTGTTGGTGACCCATACGCCGAGCTTGACGGTCACCGGTTCTGTCTCGCCGTCGAGTGTGATCTGCTCGCTGTGGCTTCTTGGTACTGGCCGGTGGGTGCCTTCTCGTTCGACCCACTGCGTGAGGGCTGTCAGGCCGCGTTGGAAGGCCTGTTGCGCTTTGCTCGGGCCCTTCGCCGTGCGACCGGCCGCGGCCGCTGGGGCTGGAGCCTCGAGGGGTGTGATGCCCAACGCAGACAGCTGCTCCTGCTGTTCCGCGGACAGCTGCGTCCAGATGGCCGGATTCTTCTGCCGTTGGAGCCACTTGCCGATGTCGTCGCCGTCCATGAGTACGCCGGGGGCGATGTCGGGCAGGTGGCCGTCGGCGTCGACGAGGTCGGCGAGTACGCGGTAGTGGCGCTGCCAGTCGAGCGGCCAGGGGCAGTCCCAGTCCGGGTCGATCTCGGTGAGCTGCGCCGCGCGCACGGCGGCTCGTTCCGGGTCCTTGCCCAGGCCGTTCTTCGCGCCTTTGCGGCGGAGGTTGGCCATGTGCTGCCCGACGGGTACCAGGCCGTCGGCTTCGCTCTCGCCCCACACCGCGTCCTGACGCGGCGCGAGGTGCCCGGTGGCCCGCCGGAACGACCGCAGCGCGGCGAGCTTGGCCTCCCATGCCTCTTCGCCCGGCTCCCAGACCATCCCGGCCTCCGACGCGTCGAGCAGTTCCTTGCGCCGGTCCTCCAGTTCCCCGGCCCGCAGCGCCTTGCGCTGTTGGTGCACCCAACGCCCGAGGGGAAGTCCTTGGTGACGCCGACCTGGGTCTCGGTGTCGTAGGGGACGGCGTGGAGGCCGGTGATGTGGTGCTTCTTCCGCCAGCGGAGGAGGGCCTGGTAGCCCTCCAGCCACACCAGCGACTCGGGCCGGTAGACCCGGGTGCGCAGGAACGCGGCGATGGTCGCCGCGTCCCTCGGCGACGAGAAGTGCAGCAGGGCTGCTTCGGCAGCGGCGTTGGTGTCGTCCTGCTCCTGGTCCTCGCCGTCGCTTTCGCTGCCGGCCCCGACGATCTGCCCGTCTTCGTCGCGCTGGAGGTGGGCCTTGCGCTTGCCGTGGGTGAGGGCGCGGGAGGCGAGTTGCTCGACGAGGCGTTCATCGTGTGAGCGCAGGCCCTGGAGTACGGCTACGAGGGGCCGGAAGCTGGCGCTGGCGACCATGTCGGTGGGGTCCTCGCCAGGCTCCAGGAAGACCGGCACGACGATGCGCGCGATCTTGGTGGTGCCGTCTTTGTTGAGGCGGAGTGCGCGGCCGATGTTCTGGACGATTTCTACCTGGGAGCTGCGGGTGTCGGCGAAGCAGACGGCTTCCACGCCGCGCTCGCCGGTGATGTCTACGCCTTCCCCGAGCACGCGGACGCTGGCGAGGAAGGCGCGGTGGACCCGGCGTCCGGTGGCGTCGATGCCGTTGGCGAACTGGCGGAGTACCTCGCGGCGTTCGGCTACGAGGTGGTCGCCGCACAGCCACGCCGACCACACCCGGTCCGGCGGGACGTGGCGGCCGGTCTCCAGCTCGTAGAACTCCGCGTCGATCGACGACGAGGGCAGCTTGTCGGCGGCGGCCAGGTCGTCGCCTGTGGCGTCGTTGACGTAGAGCTCGGCAGCGGTCTCCGGCAACTTCTCCGCGAACGCCGCGGCCTCTTCCACCTTCTGGTGGAACGTCATCACCGTGCGGAGGTTGTGCGCGGCGGCGTGCTCCAGGAGCGCGGTCTGCAACAGGGCCAGGCGCCGGCCGCGCCGCGCCTCCTCGGACTCTCCGAGGACGGGGGAGGGGTCGCGGATCTCCAGGACGTCGATCTCGAATCCGGCGAGGATTTCGCGCTCGATCGCCTCTGAGAGTCCGAGCTCTGCGAGCCACGCGCCGTAGGTGCCGTCCGGGTCGTCGGCCATGGTCGCGATCTCCGCCTCCTGGCCGCCGGTGCCCTTCTGCGGCCGGGGCGCGGCGAGGATGCGCGGGGTGGCGGTGAGGTAGAGCCGGAAGTCGGCGGGGATGCGGGCGTTGTCGTGGATCGCTGCCCAGGGCCGCCCGAGATCGCCGGCGGTTCCGTGGGCCTCATCCACGATCGCGAGGTCGAGGCCGTCCATCTGCTGCCCGTACAGCCGCTCCCCGCCTGCCAGAGCGGCCTCCAGCGGCCCGCGGACCTTCCGTTGGCCCACAGGTGCGTCGATGTCCTCGCGGTCCACCAGGGAGGCGTACGTGGCGAACACGACCACGGGCCCGGACCCTGCCCACAGGGCGAGCTGGATCGGGTTCGTAGTGGTGCGCACCCCCAACTCGTTCAGCACGGGGTCGTTCTCCAGCGAGCACACCGCGACCATCGGGGCCCGGTGGCCCACCAGGCGCCACGCCTGGGCGGTCTGCGCGAGTAGGTCCAGGGTCGGCACGGTCACGAGGATCCGACCGCCCGGGAAGCACTCCAGCGCGCACGCGGCAGCCGTGATCGTCTTGCCTGAACCGGTCGCTGACACGATTGTGCCGCGCGCCCCCTCCGGGGGCACAGATGATCTTGCAGAGAATTTCACCCATTTCCGGAACGCTGACTTCTGGTCGACCTGGTGTTCCTTGAGCTGAATAGCTGACATTTCCGAGCCTCCCCGATGCTGAATTCTAGTGGCTTTCAGACGGCCGCGTGCGGGGTGCAGGCCGCACGCGGCGTCACTCAAAATCGACCTGCCCGCGAGATGCCATCCGACGGGTGCCCCGTCCGACTTTCCGCGCTTGAACCCCGGCGGGTCGTCCGGGGCGTGGTGCCCGGCCTCGCGCGTGCAGAAGATGACGTCCCCGCTGGACATCTCCACCGTCCGCGCCGGCCCAGACCGCCGACCTCGCCCAGCGCCTCCAGCACCCGGCGCCACGCGGTGGTGTCCGGGTGCGTGCCCGGCAGCACGGTCCCTCAGCGAACCTCTCCAGCCGTACCAGGTCCGCCCGTTCACGCTGCCGCACGCTCGCGATGTGTATGGCCAACTCAGCAGCCCCGGCCGACCTGCCGCCGCGCCGCACCCCGTCCCGATCCGCGATGCCCACCAGATCTTCGCTCACCGCCGCAACGCCTTCGTCCCACTCGTCCGCGAACAGCGCACCCCGAGAGGCCGGCGCCATCCCGTCCAGCTCGACAACCTCGCTCTGCGCCCTGGAGACCGCCCCCGGCTTCCAGCGCGGCCACCAGGTCGTCAGCCACGCTCTGGGCCAGGAGAAGGCCGAACAGCCTCAACCGGGTCTTCACGCCCGCTGTCTGGTACTCCGTCACCCGGCGTACAGAATCGCTGATCAGCGCGGGATCTGGTCCGGTAGATTCAGGACAACCGGCCATCATGGCCCTTCCTATCGGAATTGATGGAGGGATTCCGAGTGGCCGTGAGGGAGACCTATATTTCTGCCAACGGTACATGCTGTTTCAATCTGATGCACTCACTACACTCCAACCCGCACGATCGGCCCTCTCCCTCGTAGCCAGCCTGGCCCGCGCGAGCGGGCCCCAACGGTTCTGGAGGCGCAGCCGGAAGGACCGTCAGGCGAGGAGCGCAGCGGACTCGCCCCGTCAGGATGGAGCGAAGCGGAGGCCTGACAGCGGGACGAAGTCCCGCAGCTCCGGGAGCGCAGCGGACGGAGCGTCAATCCGATTGCGCAGCAATCGGATTGAGCGGAACGCGCAGCGTTCCGCCAGCGCTCCCGCG